>JAGVOC010000137.1 GCA_020052975.1 Desulfobacterales bacterium
CAACGAGCAAAAAGGTTCGTTCTTAAGTTATACGAAAAAAGAAAACCATTTTTTTCGTTAATGGATAATTTTACCCTTGACATCGGGAGGCCTTATAAGGGTTATGATTCTCCTTCGTAACCTTATCAATTAATTCAGATCTCAATCTTTTTATGATTTCTTTAGCCACTGGCTTCTTCTTGAAAGAAACAATGTCCTTAAATGTAAATGGCTTTGTTTCCAATGATACCGCCAGATTTTGTAACTCCATTATGATTTTATAATATTTCTCAGATTTCTCGTTAAGGCTATGGACCTCTGACATATATCCTTCGTAAATTCTTTCTGCAGAAGCAGTTGGGACATCCTCTCTGTAAAATGCTTGAATTGCATACTTTAGGTCATTTTCAAAAAAATCATATGTAGTGCCAACAAAGGCAAACAATAGTTGGGTTGCCTCCCAAAAGGCGTCATCGTCAACAAGGGATTTTATTTTGTAGAAGGGTGAAATTGAAAAGCTTTTTGGATCATACATTATGAACTCTCTGGCTAATGATTCTTTTCGCATCGGAATATTTGCTGAGCTTGATCCTTTAAATTCTCTGAGCATTCTGAGGCTTAATGACCAATTTTCTTTAAAAACTCCCAAGGCATGGTCAACATTGGATGAAATAAGATCAACCCCCTGTTCTAAATAACGTTTAATTATCTGTTCATGTTCTCGTTTTTGAAAATATGTTAAAAGGCCCAACCTGTAACCAAGCCATATAGAGATTAAAACCGGAAGCAATGACAGAAAGATTGGTTCCTTTTCAGATAGAATTTCAATAATTGAATTTGTCAAAGAATTATACATAGTTCAAATTAAAGTAGCTCTTTCCAAAGTCTCTTCTGAATCATAACAATGAACTCACCTTCCGCCGATTCTGGCGGTAAGGTGCAGTGATTGGTTAGCAAATACAAGTTATTTATTTAACACCAGTGACATGCAATTTGTGAACTGTATCTTCACCGAATGGGTTTGATTCCATCTCAACTAAGCAATATAAATCTACCTCATTTTTCAGCATGGAATAGATATAGTTGACATTATCCTGAGAACCAAAAATTGCAAACCTGTATTCTCCAATAGGAACTTGCTGATTATCAATGGAAACGGACAATTTCCCAATGTTTTTATATTTATTGAAATCGAAAATTTCACACTTTAATAGGATTGTTTCTTTTTCAATCCTTGTCGGGATGTCGAAGATGTTTTTATCGTCTTTTCCAAGATATATGTCCGGGGTTGCTTCGTCGCATTTCCCGGCAGATATTTGATTAATTTTCTTCGGCTCAATTAAATGTGCTAAGTCCTGATAGCTTGGCAATGCCAACTTGCCTATTTGGATTACTTGATCATGAAAGTGAAAATGTTTATCCCCTGTGTGGACATAAGCATCACCATCATTTTGAAATTCATAAGTTGGTTTTTCACCTTTTTGGATGGCACCACATACTACTTTAAGAAAATCAAATGTGTTTTTAGTGAACTCCCAAATATTATCAGGGCCTATTGTGCCGATATATGGCAATACAAACTGAAATCCGCTTACTATTATTTCAAATTTTGTTAGTAAAGACCCTCGTGAAATTGAACTTGCTCTAAGCTGAAATATTTCTCTGTCTTTGGCTGTGAGTTTTTTTGAGTTGGTTCCTACTAAATATGTTTTATCAATAACGCTATGAAAAGTATTGAGTGCATTTATTGCAATATGAAGCGGGATACCATCATCGAGGATAGGCCCACATATTTTATATTCAAGCATTGGCTTTGCCTATGAAAAAAGAATTGCTGGATGCATTTAAGATGATTCTTGCGTTCCCATTTATTGTCATCGGGTATTTATTGTATAAGATTTTCATCTTTCTCAAAACTGGCTGGGTAATTTCAAGAGATTTTGATTGATGGCTAACAATTATTGAACTGCAAGTTATATTTTGTAAAAATTCTAAACCTATAAATATTTATTGTCAATCAGAATCTGGCGGAATCTTACAATTTCAACAAATTATATTTACTTGTATTTTCGATTAGTTGCAATCTTAATAGTGTCATAAACATTCATTGGGCCTCGAATAATTTGTTGCAAAATTAATGTTATATTGTATATAACTAAATCATTAGAATCATTATTAGGGGGACAATATGAACAAGGAGATGGATGTCTTTAGGGATTTTCAAACGTTTCTTTCGGAATCGGGGACTGTTCCCGAAAATAAGACCAAATTCTATATTCACTGGGTACAAAGGTTTTTGAAATTCTGCAATTATGAACTTGACAATATCAACACGGAACGCGTGTCCCAATATCTGGATTCACTGGATGCTGATGAAAAGATTGCGGACTGGCAGGTGAAACAGGCTGCCGATGCAGTCATCCTCTATGTTGAACAATACCTTAAGAAGCCGCTACAACAGATCACCTCTTTAGCGGAAAATTCCAGGTCAAATTCTACAGCTCAAAAGGTAACCCTTTCATGGGAACACATACTGGAGGAGGCAAAAAACCTTATCCGTCTCCGACACTACTCAATAAGCACAGAAAAGACATATCTTGGGTGGATAGTACGTTTTAAAACATACATGAAGGATTGTGAGCCACATCTACTTGAAGCAAATGATGTGAAAAACTATCTCACCCATCTTGCTCTTCATGGACGTGTTTCCGCATCAACCCAAAATCAGGCATTCAATGCCCTTTTGTTCCTGTACCGCCATATTTTACACAAAGATATGAATGATCTTACATCTGTGGCAAGGGCAAAACGTAAGGTAACCCTGCCTGCTGTTTTGAGTAGAGACGAAGTGAAAAGGCTTCTGTCTTTCCTCAACGGGCAGTATCTCCTTATGGCACAACTCATGTATGGATGCGGGCTTCGCCTTATGGAGTGTCTCCGCTTAAGAATAAAAGATGTTGATTTTGAAAACGATCTCCTCGTGGTTCGTTCCGGCAAGGGGGAAAAAGACAGGGCATTGACAATACCGGAAAAGATAAAAGAAGAACTAGCTAAATATGTGGCATCTGTCAAGGAGATATATGAACAGGATGTGAAGATTGGATACGGCGAGGTATCTCTCCCCGGTGCTTTGGAAAAGAAATACCCTGGTGCTGCACGGGAATGGGCATGGCAGTGGATGTTTCCTGCCCAGAAATTGTCCGTTGACCCACGAACCGGAAATGTAAGACGGTGGCATATCCATCCTGCTGCCATTCAGCGTGCACTAAAAGGAGCTGTTGTGAAAGCGGGGCTACCGAAAAAGGCAAGCTGCCACACATTGCGTCACAGCTTTGCTACCCATCTCCTTGAAGCTGGACAAAATATCAGGACGATTCAGGAGCTTTTAGGGCACAAGCATGTAAATACAACCATGATTTACACACATGTTATACGGAAGAAACCATCTGAGGTAAGGAGTCCCCTGGACGCTTTGTAAGACTGTGTAAGTAATTAATAGGAGGAGAGCTTTATTGAAAAAAGCACCCCTTTTCGCTTTAGCATGAAATTTTTCAGGAGGAGCGAATTAGTTCACACTGAAAAATTCCCTTTTCCGCTCTCTGGTGCAGGTTTTTTGACCCATCTATGACTCGCTCCAGGCATTTTCAGGAACTCACCCTTCGGGCTCAAACAGCTGAAAATGCTTATCTTCCGCTTCGTCAAGACGGGTACCCCAAAAATCCTGCTCATGATCGCTCCAAAGGAAATTTTTCATTTTTCAGGAGGAGCGAATTAGTACCGCTCTGCGCTGCCCAGCACATTCTTGTTCTTTTCAATGATCATCTTCATGAGCTCATCGCGGGCAGGCCCTAAGTATTTGCGCGGGTCGAATTCAGCCGGTTTTTCATTGAATATTTTACGGATCATGGCTGTAACAACCAAACGCCCGTCGGAATCTATGTTGATCTTGCAGACAGCAGATCTTGCCGCCTTTCTCAACTGATCCTCGGAAATACCAACAGTATCTGCCAGTGCTCCACCATTACTATTAATAAGGTCAACGTATTTGGATAGGACGGAACTGGCTCCATGTAAAACAATGGCGAAACCAGGAATTCGTTTTTCGATTTCCTCAAGGATGTCAAAGCGCAGAGGCGGCGGGGTCAAAACTCCTTCTTTGCTGAGGGTGCACTGCTCCGGCTTGAATTTATAAGCGCCATGAGAGGTCCCTATTGAAATTGCAAGAGAGTCAACGCCGGTCTTCTTTACAAAATCTTCAACCTCTTCGGGCTGAGTATAAGTAGACCTGTCTCCAACTACGTCGTCTTCGATTCCGGCCAGTATGCCGAGCTCACCCTCAACAGTAACATCGAACCTGTGGGCATATTCGACGACCTTCCTGGTTAGTTCAACATTTTCATTATAAGAAAGGTGGGAGCCGTCGATCATTACCGAAGAGAATCCGCTTTCAATACAGGAAACACAGAGCTCGTAACTGTCACCGTGGTCAAGGTGAAGAGCTATGGGAATACTGTAGCCAAGCTCCCGTGCCATTTCCACAGCACCTTTTCCCATGTTGCGGAGAAGGGTGGCGTCAGCGTAGTTACGGGCGCCCTTAGAGACCTGGAGGATTACCGGAGACCCTGATTGACCGCACCCGTTGATAATAGCCTGAATCTGCTCCATATTGTTAAAGTTATAAGCAGGGACGGCATATCCGCCATCCATGGCTTTTTTAAACATTTCACGTGTGTTGACAAAGCCTAGTTCTTTATAGCTTATAGCCATGACAGTCCTCCTCTCTTTTTTATGTCAGGTAGATAGACTGAAGGCGGAAGACTGTTAGGACACTTCGGTCTTCAGCCTGAATACCTGAGCGGTCACGTTTTATCTATGTATCTTTTTCCATTCTGGATTCTGTCTCCTGAATAGTTACTAATATATAACTAAACATACAAACATATCAAGGAATTTCACCTGTTTCTGTCAAAAAATTTCCGCTGCCAAAACTTCCTTGACAAAAATGCAATCTATAAGATAAAACAATATAAAGGTTTCATTAAATAATTATTCCGAGTTTTTTCAATAGGTTTATTAAGGTCTATGGGATGAAACTGACCATAAAGCGAAAGTTGCTCTTTAGTTATATGGCTATGGTTCTATTGACTGTTCTGGCCAGCACTTATGCTGTAATCAGTTTGCAGAACCTGAATAAGCTGGCATACACCATAATCAGTCAGGATTTTATGGCACTTGAAACCAGCAAGACGATGATGGATGCCCTGCTTGCCCAGGAGAGCGCCGAAAAAAAATATCTGATCCTTAAAGACCCATCCCTTGC
>JAGVOC010000286.1 GCA_020052975.1 Desulfobacterales bacterium
AATTTGCAGTCTTCCGGCTTTTCTTCCAGGCACAGCAGAAAGGATTCTATGCCTATATCTTTCGCGCTGCAGAGGTCATCAAAGCCCGAGGCATAGCACCGGAAGGATTTCGGGCATTGAATCTTGCCGATGATATTCTCTATTTCTTTTTTATATTTCCCTGTCAATTCTTTGGGCATGGCACCCTCTCTTTCCCCAAGGCTATCACAGTTGCTCCGGGGTGTAAAGGAGGCGCATACGAATAAATTCTGCAGAGGGCAGGTCCTATTTCCTGTAGACAAGCAGCGGCATAACGGCAAATATTCCAAGGCTTATGGAGTAGACTGTTCCTGACACAGGGTCAAGGGCTGCAAATCATTTATGGATATGCCCCGAAGCCGGAGCACGAGAGCAAAGTAAAGCATACCGGCTTTCAGTATGTGCTTCACAGCCTTGATATCCCGGAATAATGGTGAGAGCTACTTCTTCGATATAAGCGCTTTAAAGCGATGGTCAAATAGCGCCCTTCTCTTAACGCCAATGGCCTTGTTTATAAACATATTTGCATCTTCCAGCCAATGAAGTCTTGCCCTCAGCGACATGTCTCTGAATTCAGCTATCTTTTTATCTGAGATAATGTGGACGAAACTGCTGTGTTTGTTGCGGATATCACTCATTACATTACAATCTCTTCAAGGCGTTGATGTCCTCTAAATCCTGCGGCCTTCCGGAAATTTTCTTGAGTTTTATCAAATCTTCTTTTGACACAACAGGGACTGAAAGCTTCCCTATCTTCATAGGGACTGAGCGGTTTCTTATTTCTTTATAAGGGAGCGGTTCATTGATAAAGACATCAATCAATACTATTGGCTGATGGGGATGATAGAAACTGAACACCTCCATATTTTTCTCCTGCATCCAATAGGCTCTTTTGCCGGGGTCAGCGAGATCCCCTGCCTTGACCGGCATCCGTGGCTTATACCCCAACTCATCCATAAGGTCAACGAATTTCTTCAGGTTCTTTTCATCAAGATGAAGCATCAGGTCAAGATCTGCAGTCAATCTTACGATACCGTGCATCACAAGGGCCACTCCTCCTACGACGACATAATCGATATGCCTCCTGTTAAGCTGTTTGAATATCTCCTCGTAAAACATGGATACTTGAGAGTACCGTAATCCACCCTAAAAATCAAATAGTGTGTCGTATAATTTTCAGCATGTTTCTAGGGTTCGCATAACAATATATAAAAAGCCCTGCGTTCTTTTCTTCTTTAAATAAATGGACTGATACACTAATCTGGCCGATAGCAACGTCTCATTTGGTAATGCGCAGACTCCTCGCGGTCACTCGAAGTAAAATTTGATGAGTTTTGGATGTCATGTTCATCTGCTAAGAGAGAGTCACGGCATTCAATAAAAAGGGTGAATATCATTTGAAGCAAACACCGGATATTGCTTCCGAAGATTTTTAACTCCTTCCTGTTATAAACGCCTACGGGAGTAACTGATAAACGCGGATGTCAGCCACACACAAACGTTTTCAGAGGTTCTGGGAATTTATCGAATCCTTCACGAAGTCCGCACTTTGCAGAGAACTGTTAATTGAAAAGAATAATTAGCAATTATGAAAAATAATGTGAGGGATCTTACTCCTTTTTATATTTCTTTAATTCTTCTTTTAGCTTTTCTATTTCACGATTTAGATTACTCATCTTTACCTCTCTACCAACCGCTATATCATAAAACTCTTCCAGTTCCTTTATTCTTGTTTGAACCTCAGCTTCTGCTTGTTTTCGCTTTGAAATGTCAATTATGTTTCCCATTATTGCAGGCTTGCCTTTGTACTGTATAACTGTTGCCACTACTTCAGTCCAGAGAATTCTCCCATCCTTGTTGATTCTTCTAAGCTCATATCTGAACGATATATCTTCCCCAGCAAGTCTTTTTTCTACTCTATTTCTTGCAGCTTCTCTATCTCCTTTATAGATTAAACTTAAATAGTCTTCCCCTATGAGTTCTTCAGGTTCATATCCATGTATTTCTGCGAATTGTTTGTTTACAAACACATACTTTCCATCTTGATGTATATATATTCCGGTGAGGGAGCGCTCAGTAAGTGATTTATATTTTTGTTCAGACTCTCTCAGGGCTTCATGTGCTTTTTTCAGTTCGTTAATATCCTCGCAAACAATAAAAACCACTATCCTGCCGTCGATCCACTGCAAAGCACGCACAGTCTCACGCACCCACAAAGTGCTCCCGTCTTTGCGGACTTTCCGCAATTCCCAGATAAAAACCTTGCCCGGTTCTTTAAGACATTCTGCCATATGCATGGACACGGCAGCTTTATCATCTGGATAAAAAATATTCAGGACAGATTTTCCGACAAGCTCCTCAACAGTGTACCCTAATTGTTGAGATCCAAATTTATTGACCGAGAGCACAATGCCTTTCGTGTCCACGGTAAAGTACATGGAAGGATTATTTTCGTATAATGCCCTGAATCGCTCTTCACTTGCTCGTAATTCATTTTCGATTTGCTTGCGTTCTGCTATATCAATAACAATTCCCCTCAGACCTACAGTGATATTCTCACAAATAATAGGACTTGCGTCTATGAGAACTGGAATTTTAGTTCCGTCTTTCCTAACTGCTGTATATTCAGTACTGCCGAACTTTTCCCCACTCAATCTCCTCTGAATGTTTTCCAATACACTCTCTTTATCTTCAGGAACAAACATATCCAATGCATTTAAACCTTTCAAAAAGTCATCCTCTGTATAGCCGAAGACTTCAAATGCATTACGATTTACAAACATGATGTTCCCTTGTGTGTCAATTTCAAATACAACTTGTGGTAATAAATCAGATAAATCTTTATATTTCTTTTCGCTTTCTTTTAACTTTTCATTAGCCCGCTTTCGCTCGGTGATGTCCAAGCAAAACTCTGCCAGAGCGACAATTTCGCCCTGGGTGTTCTTGATAGGATATCCCCGAATGAACCAATACCTCCCATCCGGAGAAGCTATTTCCGCTTCCTGTGGTTGACCAGTATCACGAGATAGCAGAACGGGACAACCGATGCATGGCTCTGCGCGTTGATGCCATATTTCATAACAATAACGCCCTTTTAAGCTCCCCGACGTTTCACCAACTGAGACAGCCGCCATTTGATTGGCCCACAGAACTCGCATATCCTTGTCGTGGTACACTACCAAGTCTGATGTGCTGTCCAAAATGAGGGTTTTCTCCTCTTCAGAGGTTTTTAAAACCTCCTCCGTCCGTTTGCGCTCGGTGATGTCGATAATCATCGCCATTTTAGATAGAGAACCATTAGAGTGATGAATAGGTGTGTTGACAATATAATACCAATTATTGTCCTTTGGGCTCTGGACTTCCCACCGGACTATTTTCCCTTTTAAAACCTCTTCATTGACACACCATGGACATACTGATTCAAGATCATGCAGTGCTTTATAGCAGTATTCTCCTGTTGCATCACGGCCAGTACGCTCTATTAAGCGTTGGTTCATAAATTCAATCCGATAATCCTTTGAACAGATGTAGATTAGCCCTTCGAATGCTTCGACAATGGCATGATACCTTGCCTCACTTTCCATAAGGGCCTTTAGTTCTCTCTGAGAGATTGCCTTCTTTTGATGGGTATTAATCCGCGTTTTCTTTGAAGTAGATTTGCGGAGGTGCTTTGATTTGTTAATGCTATTTTTAGCCGAGGCCATAATAATTCCCCTGCTCTATATGATGCAATTAGAAAATGGTGAAAATACCTTTTTTCAGCTAAATTATAACAAAAAAAACTGGATATACAATACGAATATTTTAAGACTGTTTTTTGGACTTGCTGTTGAGGATTTTGAGTAGAACCATGCATCCAGAACTGATTTAAATGTAATCTACATTATAGGGAGGACTGAGTATCTCTTTCGATTTCTCAGATGTGCGCATAAGTAGTAGGTGGACATTTCAGTCAGATGGCTTTTTGTCACTCCCTTTTACGCAAAGAAACAAACGATATAACCTGATGAAATAAAAATGCGTATAACTGTAAGCAAGAGTTGCAAGCATTTTACTGTGCAATGCCGTGAGCTTCCCCATGAACTAGA
This sequence comes from Desulfobacterales bacterium, assembly GCA_020052975.1. Next base: position 4,107 of record JAGVOC010000286.1, read on the forward strand.
AAGTTGAAAAATAAAATTATCCCCTGAATCTGCCGGCCACGGCCTTGAGGCAGATATCTTCTATGGGTTTATAATCGAGGTATTCGATGATAGTATTCGCGGCAAATCTCTTTCTTAGCCTTCTGTTCCTTTGTGCTTTTCCGCTTTATCGACCTTTCTCCAGGTCTTGTCGGGATTGTATACTTTGATCGCTTCTGCGCTGCGCTTCGTATTCTTGCCGAGATTCTTTTGGTAGATGATTCCCTGCTGATTTACCATAAAGGTCATAACGCCGGAATTCCCGTATTCCGCAGGGTAGGCGATGATCGCGAAACCGAGGATCATTTCTCCCTTGACCACGTAATTATATGCTCCTCCGTCAGCATGTTTCCCCTGGCCCTTCAGGATCTTGAAATAATACCCGCGGAACGGCTGGAGATTCGGATTGACGTACCCTTCCTTTGACGCCTGGGCGACCAGTGGTCCCAGCGGGCTCTCTTCTTCGCCTTCTCTAGCCCCCCAATAGAGGCCGTCGTGTTTCCCTTCGGCGCTCATTATTCTCTGCGCGAACTCGACTTTGCCGCTGCCTCCGCAATCCTTCGTTGCATAGTCATGCT
>JAGVOC010000110.1 GCA_020052975.1 Desulfobacterales bacterium
GAGCCGTATGCCTATTTCCCTTGTCCTTTCTGTAACTGAGACAAGCATGATGTTCATTATGCCAATCCCTCCAACCAGCAGGCTGACCGCAGCCACAGCTCCAAGAAGCGCTGTGAGCAGGCGTGTTGTCCCGGTCAATGTTTTGACAATTTCCTGCATATCCCTGACATTAAAATCATCTTCTTCTTTTTTCCCGAGATGTCGCCGTTCACGCAACAGCCGCTCTATATCCTCCTTCACTTTTTCGGTGGAAACACCGTCTTGTGCCGATACTGAAATCGAACTGATATCATTTTTGCCCACAATACGCCGCTGCACCGTACGCAACGGCATCAGCACAAAATCATCCTGATCCGTTCCGAAACCTGACTGCCCTTTGGATTTAAGCTCGCCTATAACCTGACACGAAATTTTTTCGAGGCGGATTGTACGGCCCACCGGGTCCTGTTCCCCGAAAAGCTGCCTATGGATTGTAGCGCCAATGATGCATACAGCCGCCCCGGCCCTCAATTCCCCGTCAGTAAACTGGCGCCCGCCGGATAGTATCCAGTTCCTCACCTGCAGGAAGCTATTGGTGCTGCCCGTAATATTCGTTGCCCAGTTTTCGTTCCCATAAATAGCCTGCGCCGACCTTCCGGTCATAGGTGCCACACCTGCCAGCCCCGCAACTTCTCTTTCAATGGCTTCTGCATCGGCAACTTTAAACATCGGAGCGCCTGACCGGGTTCCGCCGGGTCCCCGGAAGCTCTGCCCGGGCCTTACATCAAGCATATTACTTCCGAGGCTCGATATTTCGTAGGCTACCTGTCTCGTTGCTCCGTCACCGACAGTAACCATAGTGATTACAGCAGCAACTCCGATAACAATGCCCAGGATTGTAAGCGATGACCGCATGACATTGCGCCGAATTTCGCGCATGGCTATAAGAATCGTTTCAAGAAACATTATTCTTCAACCCCCGTTTTGCCCCTCTTTGTCAATGATTCCATCCATGAAGCGGACAATCCTTCTTGCATATGCTGCCATAACAGCATCATGGGTCACCATGACTATGGTAATACCCCGGTCACGGTTGAAAACGGTCATAAGCTCCATGATTTCACGGCTCCGGGCCGAATCGAGATTTCCTGTGGGTTCATCGGCAAACAGCACTTCAGGGGATGCAACAATGGCACGGGCTATTGCCACGCGTTGCTGCTGCCCGCCCGAAAGTTCTGCAGGGGTGTGGGTTTCCCAGCCATTGAGTCCCACGGCTGCAAGGGCTTTGCGCGCCATTTTACGACGCTCTGCCGCAGGCGTTCCGCGATAGATGAGAGGAAGTTCGACGTTCTCCAGAGCGGACGTGCGGTTTAAAAGATTGAATCCCTGAAAGACAAATCCCAGATAATTACGACGCAAAAGCGCGCGCTGGTCACGGGAAAGCTTTCCAACTTCAACTCCTTTAAACTTATAGGTGCCGGATGACGGAGTGTCCAGGCAGCCCAGGATATTCATGCATGTTGACTTGCCGGACCCGCTCGGGCCCATTACCGCAACGAAATCTCCATGATCAATCCGCAGATCGATACCCTGCAGCGCGCTGACAGCAGCCGTGCCGGTTCCATATACCCTGGTCACTCCATTAAGCTCTATGACAGGATAGATGTTACCGGTTCCGGAAGGAGATGTGTTCATTGTCCGGTCCTTATCGTGTCGATAAGCACTTTCATGCCGGGCTCAATACCTCCGCCGGTTAGTTCGGCCATTATTCCATCGCTCTCACCGATCATTACAGGAACCTCGGAAAGCTGCCCATCCTTCAGAGTCCAGACTCTTGACTTTTTCCTGTCGGCTTTTGTCTCTTTTTTTTGTTTTGTCTGCGGGCTTCTGGGGCGGGGGAAGAGCTTACCGATTATGCTGCTGTTCCCGGGTGATGTTTCCTTGTCTTTTGCCGGCGGAGTGAAACGAAGGGCGGCATTCGGAATCAGAACCGCATTTTCAATTTTATTTACCACTATACTTGCTGTGGCAGTCATCCCAGGCCTCAATGATAAGTCTGAATTGTCAACATTCAGTATGGTTTCATAAGTTACAACACCGCTTACTATTTTTGATCCGTAGCGGACCTGTGTAATCTGAGCCGTGAAAATGCGGTCCGGATAACCGTCAACCGTAAATGTGGCCTTTTGATTCTTTTTTACCCTGTCCACATCGGCTTCATCGACATCAACACGGAGTTCCATCTTGGTAAGATCTTCGGCCAGGGTGAAAAGAACAGGAGCCTGCAACGATGCTGCAACGGTCTGTCCTGGTTCAACAGAACGCTTCAGGACTACGCCTTTAATCGGCGAATAGATTACCGCTTTCGACAGATCAGTCTGGACAATCCTGAGGTTGGCTTCAGCCTGCGAGACAGAGGCTCTTGCAGATGTTTCGTCGGCCAGAGAACGTTCAAGAGCCGCTTCCGCTGCATCGATATCATGTTGAGACGACAACCTGTTACCGCTCAATTCTCCGACCCGCTTCAGCCGATCCAGTGAACTGCCTGCCTCCTTAACTGTCGCCTGCACCTGCCTCACCTTGGCTATTGCCGCTTCCAGTGAGGCTTTACTCTGCTGGACCTGAGCCTCAAGCCTTGAAGTATCCAGTCTGGCGAGTACCTGGCCGACTTTCACGATGTCGTTGTAGTCCGCTTCGACCGTCCTTATTATTCCCGAAAGCTCAGAGCCGACTTCAACCTGGTTGGTTGGCTGAAGCGTGCCGGTTGTGGCTACGCTGACAATGAGGTTCCCGCGTTGTACAGTTTCAGTCTTGTATTCCACCTTGTCGGTGCTGTTACCCTTTACCAGTTTGATCCCCGCGAATGCCACCACTAACGCGATTAACAGCCAGATAACCCAGCGCATCAGGTGTTTGCTGCGCCCTGATTTGGAATTAATATTTAAGGTCCGGTCGATATCGGAATTATTTTTTTCGTTTGAACTGTTCATAGTATCAAATTCCTATTTATTAGATCCCGGATTGATATCGCCAGGAGCCAGAGAGGTCCAGCCTCCCCCTAGTGCTTTATAAAGGCGAACCAGGTTCGATATGATGCTCCCTTCGCTCTGGATCAACTGATCTTCAAATGCCAGAAGCGACCTTTGTGCATCCAGAACACTGGTAAAATCCGTCAATCCGGCCTTATACAGGTCTTGTGCCAAAGCTGCTGCCTGTGAAGCGGCCCGCTTTGCATCGCTCAATGACTGCCGGCGATTCTGCTCTTCCATGTATGCTACGAGTGTATTTTCCACTTCCTCCAGGGCTTTGAGAACAGCAGTTTCATACTGGATCAGATACTGCTCCTGCAGCGCTGATTGCACCTCAATGTTGCTTCGGATCGAGCCGGCTTTGAAAATCGGCCAAGTGATGCGTGGCCCAAAGGAATATGTCCTGCTGCCGGCTGAAATAAAATTATCAAGAGTCAGGGATTCAAAGCCAATCGAACCTGTAAGGTTAATTTTAGGATACATCTCTGCAGTGGCCACGCCTACCCTCGCAGTTTGTGCGGCAAGCTGGCGTTCTGCCCGGCGTATGTCGGGCCTCTGCCGCAATACGTCAGCGGGTATCCCCACAGCAAGATCCGGACGGCTGACCGGAATAGGCTTCTGTTCCTTCAATTCATCATGGACAGCACCTGGATTATCACCCATCAGTACAGCAAGGCGGTTCATGGCCTCCTCAAGTGCAGCCCGGAGTGTTGGTATATTAGAACGGGTGTTTTCAAGGTTGTATTTTGCCTGATGAACAGCAAACTCGTTTGCCAGGCCTGCCTCGTAACGCAACTGTGCAAGTTGGTATGTTTCATCCTGAATATTAAGGTTTTTCTCCGCCACTTCAATCCGGGCCTGAAAAGAGCGAACCTCGGCATAATTCAAGGCAACCTCGGCAAGAAGGGAGACCAGAACATCCCGCAAATCTTCTCTGCTTGCCTGAAGGTCCGCGGTTGAAGCCTCAACCAAACGGCGGGTTCCCCCGAACAGATCCAGTTCCCAGCCTGCATCGAAACCTGCTGAGTAAAAATCCGTTTCTTTTCCACCACCCGTCTCTTCGCTGCCTTTCTTCCTGGTAAATGATCCAGACGCATTAATAGCGGGGAACAGACCGGCAATGCTGATATTCCGGCGCGCACGCTGCTCGCGAATCTTCGCACGGACTTTCTTAACGTCCGGATTATTCACAATCGCCCGCTCTATAAGGCCCGACAGGACGGGATCATTTAACGTTGTCCACCATTTGGCAAGTCTTTGCGGGTCCGGAGCTTCTCCGGCTCCCCCCTTTTTTAATTCATTGTGCCATTTCCCCGGGATCTTGGTTTCCGGTAAAACATAATCAGGTCCGACTGTTACGCAACCTGACAGTATCAGGGTTGCAAACATACAGGATATCAATAGAAAAATCCCCCCTGTGTTCGCCTTTTTTAAATATTTCAACTGGTGCATCTTCCGGTCTTTCGTCAAGCTTTATTATATTTGATAGATGGTTATTTATTCATAACGGCACTCTTATTTCAATACAATATTGATGGACTCGTAACAAGTACAAATACGCCCTTTTATGTTGTTATTGTCGTTTTCCTGGAGTATAGCACCGCTGAATTTTACAATATCAACTCCTATAGACGGATGAAACGTTTAATTTGTTTACGTGTGCGTAAGACTTTTTACGGATTCATCAAATTATTATATTATTATGACCTTTTATAATACAAGGTCCAAAATTAAATGATATATTTTTTTCTTGCATTTCTTGAAGTTGTAATATATTTTTTTCAACTTGGATAATAAACAATTGTTTGCATCCGCCTTCAAATGTTGCTTTATTACTAAAAAATGGGTGCATTGATATGAACAGATATGACCTCAGGAGGTGTAGGTATAGCTATATCCAAACAACCAGGAAAACCGAATAAAACTGATAAAACAAATATTAACCAGGATATAAGGGCAAAAGAGGTAAGGGTCATAGATCCCGAAGGGAACCAGCTGGGTATTCTACCTACCTACAGAGCTCTTGCCACAGCATCTGATTTCGGGCTTGACTTGGTCGAAATTTCTCCTAATGCGACTCCACCCGTATGCAAAATAATGGATTACGGGAGATACCGGTATGAGATGACCAAGAAAAAGCAAGAGGCAAAAAAGAAACAGAGCACATTTCAGGTTAAAGAAATCAAGATACGACCAAAAACCGGTGAACATGATCTTTATGTAAAAATAGACCACATAAAGAAGTTCATTGAAAAAAAGGATAAGGTAAAAGTAACAGTTGTATTTCGAGGCCGGGAAATAACACTAATGCAGTTGGGCAGAGAATTACTTGAGAAAATTGTGAATGAAACTGCAGAGATTGCAATAGTTGAACAGCTCCCAAAGTTCGAAGGTCGTACCATGATAATGATATTAGCTCCAAAATGATTATTTAAGCCTTTTATTAAGTCGGCTTAACTTTTTAATAAATCTGAATATTGTTTTAATATGGTTTAATGAAAACCTTCTGGCGTGAGTCTGCCATCATTGCTCACGCCAATTATTTTTATATATTTTATGTTCATTTTTTGATATTGGATGAAAAATTGAAATAATTAATAATGATGACTTTGTAAAAAGCTGTAGATAATGTATTTTTCGCAAAGCCGTTAAGTGTTAAGGAGAGAGTTATGCCCAAGATAAAAACAAATCGTGCCGCTGCAAAGCGTTTCAAAAAGACGGGTTCCGGCAAATTTGCATACGCAAAATCAAATGCCAGTCACATACTTACAAAAAAAACAACCAAACGCAAAAGATCTTTGCGAAAACGACATATTATAGATAAAACAAATGAAAAAGCTATCAGGCTGCTCCTTCCTAATGGATAATACTATAAAAATAAAATATCCCATATTTCAAAGCAGCCTGATTTATATACTGAAGGAGAAAAACTATGCGTATTAAAAGAGGATTTAAAGCAAATCATAGACGGAAAAAAGTATTAAAACTTGCCAAGGGTTTCCGTGGAGGTCACAGCAAACTATTTCGAACCGCAGCAGATACTGTTGACAGGGCTCTTGCATATGCATACCGCGATCGCAGAGTCTGCAAGCGTGATTTCAGAAGATTATGGATCATAAGGATAAATGCTGCAGCACGAATGAACAATCTGTCATACAGCAAACTGATTCACGGTCTTAAATTAGCAGACATCGCACTTGACCGTAAAGTCCTTGCAGATCTGGCAATATCAGATCCTTCCGGATTTGCACAATTAGCCGGCATTGCAACAAAGCAGATCTAAGCTTACATTTGACATTTAATAATGAAACCTTCTAAGAACATCCAATTTTGCCCAAGTACAAGGAAGGCGAAAATTTTAACCGCAGGAATACATTGAAGTATTTCGAGGATGAAAATTTGAGCCTGACACAGTAATCGGGCAAAAGGGGGTGTTATGCAAAGGTCTCATATGACGTATCAAAAGACCGCAGATCTTTTGATACGCTTGTCATTTGTTTTATCCTGAACACCTTAAGCAAAAGTAAAGACAAATAGATAAAATTGGAAAACACTATAGATCAGATTTGCACCGAAGCTCTCAGGGAAATTGAAGCTGCAAAAAGCAAAGACAGCTTAAATGCAATTTCAGTAAAATATCTTGGTCGAAAAGGTATCGTTACACGGTTTTTAAGAAATATTTCAAAACTTCCCACCGAAGAAAGGCCAAAAGCAGGAGAAAAAGCCAACGAGATAAAGAAAATTCTTGAAAAGGCTTTTGAAGAAACAGCAAACAGGCTTTATTCTCAGTCACCTGAAGCGCAAGATTTTATTGATGTCTCTTTACCGGGAAGATCTGCTTTGCCCGGTTCGCTTCACCCTATTACCCAGATTACAAGACAGATTTGCGACATATTTACCCGGATGGGTTTTGATATTGCGGAAGGACCGGAAATTGAAAGTGACTATTATAATTTTGAAGCCCTCAACATACCAAAGTATCATCCCGCAAGAGATATGCAGGACACTTTTTATGTTTCGGACAATATTGTTTTAAGAACCCATACGTCACCTATTCAGGTTCGGGTTATGGAAAAATGCAAGCCGCCTGTTAAGGTTATTGCGCCCGGGAAAGTATACCGGAGCGATTCCGATATCACTCATACGCCGATGTTTCACCAGGTTGAAGGCCTGATGGTTGGCGAAAACATATCTTTTGGAAACTTAAAGGGCATACTTACCAATTTTGTTCACCTGATGTTTGATGAAAAGACGAGCTTAAGATTTCGCCCTAGCTTTTTCCCTTTTACTGAGCCAAGCGCTGAAGTTGACATACTTTGCGTTATGTGCAGGGGAAATGGTTGCAGGATATGCTCCCAGACCGGATGGCTTGAAGTTCTTGGCGCAGGCATGGTTCATCCTGCCGTTTTTGAAAATGTAGGATATGACACCACGAAAATCACCGGTTTTGCTTTTGGTATGGGAGTTGAACGAATTACAATGCTCAAATACGGAATTGACGACATCCGTAAATTTTTCGAAAACGACTTCAGGTTTTTAAGGCAGTTCTGATATGAAAGTTAGTTTAAGCTGGCTAAAAGATTATGTAAATATTGAAATGGACGTCCAGGATCTGGCATCTGCTTTAACGATGGCAGGCCTTGAAGTTGAGTCCGTCACTAATTCATTCGACTATCTCGAAAAGGTGGTGGTTGGTCGCATCGTTGAAATCAGTCCTCATCCTAATGCCGAAAAACTGAAGCTCTGCCGTGTTGATGCAGGCAACAGTATCGTGCAGGTTGTCTGTGGCGCACCCAATATAGTCGAAAACATCCTTGCTCCGCTTGCTCTTCCCGGAACAGTTTTTCCAGACGGATCTGTTCTTCAGACATGCGACATACGCGGACAAGTATCAGAAGGAATGCTATGCAGCAAAAGAGAGCTTGAGCTGGGCGACGACAAAAGCGGTGTTATGGTTCTATCCGGCACCCCTGAGGCAGGCATAAAGATTTCAGTAGCCCTCTCTCTTTCCGACTTTGTCCTTGAAATCGGACTTACCCCAAACAGATCCGACTGTTTGAGCGTAATCGGAATAGCCAGAGAAATAGCTGCCATTCAAAAACTAAAAATTGAGTATCCGGTTAAACAGCAACCGGATAGTAATAAGGACATACTGAAATATACTTCTGTCAAAATAGAAGCCCCGGAACATTGCCCAAGGTATGCCGCCGCCCTTGTTACAGATATAACCGTATCTGAATCTCCCTTCTGGCTAAGAAAACGCCTCATATCAATAGGGCAAAGGCCTATTAACAACATAGTTGATATTACGAATTTCGTCATGATGGAATGCGGTCAGCCTCTTCATGCATTTGATTTTAACCGGCTGGCCGAAAACAGAATTGTTGTCCGCACCGCAGAAAAGGGGGAAACCTTTGTAACTCTTGATCAGAAAGAACGTATCCTTGATCCGGAGATGCTCATGATTTGCGACGGGGAAAAGCCTGTTGCGATAGCAGGAGTCATGGGAGGGCTTAATTCTGAAATAGGAAACTCCACCAGAAGAGTCCTGATTGAAAGCGCCTATTTCAATCCTTTAAGCATAAGAAAAACCTCCAAAAAGCTTGGGCTAAGCACCGAAGCATCTTACCGTTTCGAACGCGGTTTAGATCCCCTGGGAACCGTTAATGCGCTGGTAAGAGCCGCCTTACTTATGACCGAGACAGGAAACGGGAAATTGATAGGCGGTATTATCGACGAAAATCCCCTGATTCATGATGTAGTCCCAATTGAGCTTAGCATAAGTGAAACAGGCCGTCTTCTCGGCATAGAAATGAACAGGGAAAATATTAAATCCTGCCTTGAATCAATCGAGTTTAATGTAGAAAATGCTGATTCAGACACTCTAAGGGTTACGCCACCCTCTTTCAGGGTCGATATAACAAGGTCCGTTGATCTTATGGAGGAGGCCGCACGCCTTTATGGATATAACAATATCCCGACAACTCTGCCTTTTATGCATGCCGGAACCATTCAGCCATTAAAAACCCTCGTTTTAAGGGATAGGATTAAAAACATTATGACCGGCCTCTCGTTCATGGAGGCAATTAATTACAGTTTTATTAATGAATCATCCTGCGATCAGCTCAGGCTCCTTTCAAATGACAAGAAAAGGAAACTCCTGCATGTTCTAAATCCTATAAATGAAGAGCAGAGCGTAATGAGAACATCGCTTATTCCTGGTCTCCTTGAAACCATGCGCCGGAATTTATCACAGCAGGTAAGAAATCTTAAGCTGTTTGAAACCGGAAATATTTTCTTGAGCAGGGGGCCGGACGCTCTTCCTGAAGAAGTGGAAATGGCGGCTGGGTTATGGACCGGCGACCGTTATAATTCTGCCTGGTACGCAAAGGAGACCGGTTGTGATTTTTACGATATAAAAGGAATCGTTGAAGGACTCATATCCGCCCTTAATATAAACAATATCAGTTTTACAAAAATGCCTTTCGAATTGTGCTGCTACACAAAGCAGGGGTATACTGCTCAGGTTACAATAGAAGGCAGGCTCATAGGCCTTGTTGGAGAAGTACATCCGGAAGTTCTTCGCAATTTTAATTTGAAGCAGAGAGCCTTTATTTTTGAATTGAACTGCAACACTCTTCTTGATCTCACAAACAAGGCGAAGATATCTAAACTATTGCCAAAATTTCCTTTTACAACAAGAGATATTACCTTTATAATCAGCAAAGATATTGAAGCCATGTCTATACTGGAAAGACTTAACAGCTTCGGTGAAAAGCTTATTGAAAATACGCAACTGTTCGATATCTTCGAAGGTGATCCTGTTCCGCCTGGAAAAAAGAGCGTGTCTGTCAGGATAATATACAGGTCTCCGGAAAAAACCCTCGAGGACAATGAGGTAAATGGTATCCACATAAATATTATAAACAGGCTTTTAGGGGAATTCAATGCATCACTGCAGGCCTGACAACCTGTTCTCAAGCCCGAGCCATAACGATGCAAAACAACTCGCATTCTGACATGCAAATACCCGATAAACTCTATTTCAAGATCGGACAGGTCGGCGAAATAGCAGGATTGCCTACATCTGTCATACGGTTCTGGGAAACCGAATTTTCTAAAATTAATCCCAAACGATCCTCCTCGGGGCAACGTCTTTACAGAAAAAGCGATGTTGAGCTTATCCTCAAAATAAAACATCTTCTTTATGATAAGAAATTTACCATCCGCGGAGCAAAAAAATACCTTGGCTCTGACACAGATGAAAACAAATTTTCCTCAGCCACAATGGAAGAGCTGCGCCAGGAACTCATCAGCATAAGAAAGATGCTGACTTAACTTCATGTCACTTGAATCCCGGAATCCTATTTTTTTTCACTCGAATCCTTGAACCCTCGACCCCTTGAATCCTAATGGGATCACCGACTCTTTTGAAGACGATCAATATATATTTTAGGCTATACTTGCATAGACACTTCAAAAACTGTTGACATTAGTTATAAATTGTCATACACAGCAACATTCGGTAAGCGGGCATAACTCAGCTGGTAGAGTGCAAGCTTCCCAAGCTTGGAGTCGCGAGTTCGAATCTCGTTGCCCGCTC
>JAGVOC010000427.1 GCA_020052975.1 Desulfobacterales bacterium
AAGTTCGGCATGAAGTCTATAGGGGTGTCTTTGATCGTATATGCGAGCTTGAAAGAGAAGGGGTGATATATCTCAAACTTTGTTGTATGGGAAAATGCAGCGGCATCAGAAGATTTGCACCATACCTTTCTTGGGAACATAAAAAACCACGGGTTCCTTTACACCCTTCTCTTTTGCCTCGTTAAAGGCCTTGCCCGGTTCGCTTCCGTAGCTGACGACTTTTCTGTCTTTAAAAGATCTTGTAGCTACATACTGGCCACCGTATTTTTCACTGTCTTTTAATAAAACCCGATTCACACAACACCTCCTTATCAAACTGTAACCGATTTTCTTCTATATTGTCATATTTGTCAAGCTTCGCTTTTTTCTGAATGATAACTTATTTCTTCCTGCCGGTTCATTCTTTTTGAAGCAGGTACCGGAGCCAGATCTCGCCGGTTCCCGTTTTTGAGGCATTCCTGGAGAAATCGAGAAGCCGGAAGCCAAGCGAGGCAAAGATGGATTTCAGGTCTTCATGCTGAAAAAGATAAAAAAATTCGGCAAGTTCGTGGGACCTCTCAAAACCCAAAAAGGTGATAAAAATGAGGAGGGATCGATATTGAAGGTTCGCTCAAAGTACTTACTGTGGTTTTCCCGGTAGAAATCTTTCATATCCCGAAGAGTTTCCGCAAGGCTGAGTTTTTTATCTATTGTTTTAAGCCGTTATATTTTTTTTGCTTTTTAACCGGATTTTGTCAAAGGATATTTGAAAAGGCGATTCAGAAATCTGGGGGCAGTATCTGGGATATCCTTTATATTTACAGTTTAGAATCTGAATATATTATTGGCATCAGGCATGCCAGAAAAAGGAAGAGTAGATGCTAAATCGGCCAGGGGGTTTGAAAACGCCCTGGCCGATTCTTTTTCGTTGGCGCATATGCTGCGGATTATTTTTTGGGTTTTCCCATCACTTCCGCGAACATATCCATATCCCAGGTCTTCATATCCGCGATATTCTGACGGAATTTGATAAAGTCGACTGTGTCCTGGCCGGTGATCTTTTTTGTGTTGAAAGCGCCAAAACCGAGGAAGGCCTCACCGCCCATATTAGCAGCAAGCCAATGCCGGTGGGAGTTTTTCATCGTGTCCCAGAAGAATTTTTTCTTCTGGCGGATACTATCAATGGACTCGATCAGACATCCGGGGAAAAGGTTGGCAAAGGTCCAGGCTATTTTATTCACTTCCTTGTCAAGCAGCTCAAAATCGGAATTAGGCTGATGTACTTTCACTAATTCCCGTGCCTCTTTTAAGGCATCCCCTTTCTTGTATTCGCCATAGACGATCTCACCATCTTCAACATACTTGTCGGTTATAATCATCGGGTTGCGCATCCATTTGCCGTCTATTTTCAGGACGGGCACGCACTTGCTGATAAGGTTTTTTGCCTTCATCTTATAGGCCGACCACATTTCACAGGAGACGCAGTTCCACATAGCGTCTTCAATGGAAAGATACCAAGGCAGAAAATCGGAAGCGCCACCCACCGGAGCGGAGCCGTGCTTTGGGCCGGCCTGTCCATAAATTGCAAGATCTGATGAAATCGCAAGATCACATGCCATTCCGATTTCCTGGCCTCCGGCAACACGCATGCCGTTAACCCGGCAGATAACCGGTTTTTTGCAGGCCAGAATCGAATCTACCATATGATTGAAGAGTTCCATATACTGGCCGTACTCATCGCATCTTAAGCTGTAGAACTCACTGTATTCCTTGGTATTTCCACCTGTACAGAAAGCAAAAGGCCCTGTGCCGGTAAATACGACGGCTACAACGCTTCTGTCCAGCGAGGCATTTTCAAAACCTGCTATAACACCCTTGACCATTTCCGTTGTGTAGGAATTATACTGGTTGGGATTATTCAGGCGAATCCATGACACGAACAGTTTATCAATTACTTTTCCATCCGGGCCGGTTAGGGGACGTTTTTCATAAACGACGCAAGGAGCTTCCGTGCCCCAGTGACCACTGGTATGCAGGGAATGATCTTTGGGTTCATTTTCTCTGGGCATCCATTCTAAAGCCATAATCTTATCTCCTTTACTTTATATGATGTTAAAACTGCATTAAAAATCAGGTGTCAGGACGATCCTCTTCGCCGGAGAGCCCGCCTTGTGCACTTCCGCAAAGGTCTGGGCGATCGTACTCATGGGACGTGTTTCCACGAAGGGGACCATATCGATTTTCTTCGACAGAACCATGTCTAAAACAATCGGATAATACTCGGGCAGACATCCCCAGCTTCCCAGAATATCGGCATCGAAGGCCATCAGCCGTCCGATGGCATATTCCGTCTTGGCAAGACCAAAGCCTACAACGATCAGCTTGCCGGTAAACCCGAGCAGTGCAAGTGCGATCTCCTGCCCGCTCTTCACGCCGGTAATTTCAAAGATCTTCCATCCGAAGTTAGGCAGTTCATTGCTTTTGCAGAGGCCTCTGAAATCCTTGGAAACGGCGTTAGCATCCTTGTCAGTGGAGTTGATAACGAAGTCAGCCCCGAACTTAAGAGACCTTTCCAGCTTTTCCTTATTGCGGGCAATACCGATTACGGTCTTTGCTCCGAGAGCCTTGGCAACCTGCCCCATATACTGACCCACTCCGCCCGTAATCCCGATAATGATAACGTTGTCGCCGGGCTGCAGGCCGGCCCGCTTAGCCGCCTGATAAGGCGTGGTGGCGGCATCGGCCACTACGGCCAGGTGGGCCAGCGGAAAGTCTCCCCGGTTCTTCACTTCACAAAGATCAACGCTGGGTACGGGTATGTGACTGGAAAAGCCTCCGTATAGCCCCAGACTGTTGCCCGGCATTTTTTGCGCAAGGCACCTGTTGCCTCTTCCGGTTTTACACAGGATACATTGCCGGCATGGCATCACCGCCGGAATAATCACTTCCTTGCCGACCCATTTTTCATCACCCGCTACGACCGTGCCAGATATCTCATGACCAAGAGTAAGGGGAGGTTTCGATACGGTGGGAACGCCGTCGTAAAAATAGCCCAGGTCAGTGTGGCATACTCCACACCCTGCAACTTCCACCAGAACCTCGCCGGCCTTCAATGCCGGAACAGGTATCTCCGTTTTTTCGATTTTCCCCGGTATGGTTTCACCAGTTTCCTTATTCCGTGAAGTTGGTTGTACCATTTGCCACGTCAAGATTTTATCAGGTATAGTTGCCATTTTGTTCCTCCTTAAACATTTTGAAAATCTCAATGGATAATATCGTCTCTTGATGGACTTTCCACGAGTCCATCATTGTAAGTAATAATTTATTAACATCTGCAAGCTACATTCTAATTACAATGTGATTGTTAATTTCAGTCGGTAAAAAAGTCAAGAAAAAAATATACTTAAGGGTTAACAGGTCCGGGGTGAAGAGCCACATATCCTTATATATAGAGAGGCATTTTTAGCACTGACGTGAACCCAAACAGAATATGATAATTTATATCTTGACTAAACATTGTAGCTTTATTATAGCTTAACGTTGTCTTAGTTTATGAAGGGCCTTTATTAATGTTTTAGAGTTCAGCTTCAAATAACTTATTGAAACAGCTTGGATTTAATTTGATCGGATGTTTTTCAAAAATCTCGGTACAGGCTGCCGATTACGTATTTGATGCCGAGTTTATGGACGCAGTTGTTGTAAAACCAAATAATAAACGGGAGGGACCATGCTTCTTCATGGTAGAAATGCAATTGTCACGGGAGGCTCTCAAGGCATCGGAGCCGCAACTTCCATCGAGTTCGCAAAAGAAGGCGCAAATGTCTGTCTTCTTTACCGAAAGCATGAGGAAGAAGCTTTAAGGCTTGCGGATGAAATCCGTAAAATGGGGCGAAAGGCGCTTCCTCTTCAGTGCAACATCGCCTCATTCTCAGAGGTTGAAAACGTTGTAAAAACAGCATTAAAGGAGTTTGGAAGGATTGACATACTTGTCAATAATGCGGGAATGAACTGGGACAGTGTGTCATGGAAAATGACCGAGGAACAGTGGGACAAAGTAATAGAGGTCAATCTCAAGGGATATTTCAATTTCACTCGCCATACAGCTCCTTTATTCAAAGACCAGAAGTATGGTAAAATAATAAATGTCACATCAATAAACGGGATGCGGGGAAAATTCGGTCAAACAAATTATTCTGCTTCAAAAGCCGGAATAATCGGGTACACAAAAGCTGTAGCCAAGGAACTTGGCGCTTTCGGCGTTAACGTTAATGCAGTTGCGCCAGGCCTGATTGAAACATCCATGCTGAAGGATTCGGAAGCCCGCGATAAAATAGTCGATATGGCCATGAATGAGATTGTATTAAAGCGGGTCGGCCTGCCGGAAGATGTTGCAAATTTAATAGTATTTCTATCATCAGACAAAGCAAGGCATATCACAGGTGAAGTTATAAAGGTGGATGGAGGTCAGTACATTTAAACAGGCAAAGGAAACAACATATGTCGCTCAAACTTTCTGATATCGTAGTCATAGGTGGAGTCAGGACTCCGATGGGACGTTTCGGAGGAACCCTTAAAGATGTCCCTTCATTTGATCTTGGCGCAACTGCAATAAAAGAGGCTCTTAAAAGGGCCGGCATAACCGGAAAAGAAGTTTCAGAAGTAATATACGGCTCATGCCGCCAGGCCGGAAACGGCCCCAACCCGTCACGTACCGCAAGCGTCCGCGCAGGAATACCCATAGAGATTTCAACAAACACAATAAACATGGCCTGCCCGTCAGGTATGAAAGCTGTCCACCTTGCAACACAGGCCGTGCGACTCGGCGAAAGCAAAATCGTTGTCGCAGGCGGCATGGATTCAATGAGCACAATCCCCTATCTCTTAAAGGGCGTAAGGTGGAAAGGTTTCCAGATGGGACCGAAGACTATCGAAGACGGCTGGAGCGATTCGACAGATCCTCTTACCGGACAGGGAATGGGAGACACAGCAGAAAATCTGGTTGAAAAATATTCACTCAAAAGGGAAGACCTCGACCGGTTTGCAGTGGAAAGCCATCTTAAGGCTTCAAAGGCGCAAAAGGAGGGGTCGTTTGATGAGGAGATCACACCTGTCGAAGTGCCTCCGGCAAGTAAAAAAGAAGCTGCCTCACTCTTTTCCAGGGATGAAACAATAAGGCACGATGCGGATATAAACAAGATGGGAACCCTGCCTCCGTCATTCCGTAAAGGCGGCTCTGTTACAGCCGGGAACTCGTGCGGACTCAGCGACGGCGCCTGTGCGGTAGTCGTGACTTCCCGTGAGCAGGCTTTATCTCTCGGCGCAAAACCGCTCTTTTCCTTTGTAAGCTTTGCTCAGGCTGCCGTTGAACCGTCAACAATGGGGGAAGGGCCCGGGATAGTGATTCCTATGGCTTTAAAAAATGCCGGCATGGCCCTTTCGGACATCGATCTTTTTGAAGTAAACGAGGCTTTTGCCTCACAGGTCCTGACCAATGTGCAAACGCTCGGATTGGACCGGGAAAAGCTCAATATTCATGGCGGTGCGATTGCGCTCGGTCATCCCACAGGTATCAGCGGCTGCCGGATTCTTGTAACCGGCTATTACGCTCTTAAGGAAAGAAACAGAGAATTCCTTTGCGCTGCTATCTGCGGAGGCGGCGGAGTGACTACATCAATGATTATAAAACGTGAAAATTGACGGCTTTGTAAAAAGTCATTCTGCTGTGTTGCGCTTCATCTTTCGTCATTGCAGCGTACTTATATGTACGCTTCATTCCTCAAGATTCGCGCGCC
>JAGVOC010000394.1 GCA_020052975.1 Desulfobacterales bacterium
AAAATCAGAGACAGATGTATGACATATTCCGGGGAGAGCGAATTGGTCAAAAGACTGGGGGGTTCTTGGTGAGCAAAATGGTAATAGACCTTCATGTCCATACTAAAGGGCTTTCTCCCTGCAGTGAGATGGGTCCGGAAGAGGCCGCCCTGGAGGCTAAAAAGATTGGGTTGGACGGAATATGCTTTACAGAGCACAATAAACCCTGGGACTCTCATGAGATTCTAAAGATTGAGGAGAAATCCGGGATTTCGATCTTCCGTGGAATCGAGGTAGACACTACGGAAGGGCATGTGCTGGTTTTTGGGCTTCAGAAGGATTTTCAAGGAATCACCCATATTGAAGATTTGCGTCAAATGGTGAATGAAGTAGATGGATTTATGATAGCTGCCCATCCCTTTAGGGGGTTTTTGTTGTTTGGATTTTCCAAATTACAGATGGACGTGCACGATGCCGGTAAAAATCCTCTCTTTAAATTTGTTGACGGTATGGAGGTATTCAGCGGGAGGCAGACGCCAAAAGAGAATGATTTTTCATTCCAGGTATGCGAGAGATTGAACCTGAAAGGTGTTGGTGGAAGCGACGCCCACTCGATCAAGGATATCGGCAAATGTGTCACCGTCTTTGAAAACAGAATAGAGAGACAGGAAGACCTCATAAGGGAGTTAAAGGCAGGGAGATTCAAGGCCGGCTATTTTCGAAAGGCTTAAGTAAATTGAACCTTTGCAATGCGGACAAGGAGAAGACAAGATGGAAAACTGGGAACCGATAGTAAGAAGAATGGAGCTTCTTTTACGACTCAAGACGTTTCCTATAGCCTTCAAACTTCTGGAAGATGCCAGAGAGATAGAAGATAATAAATGGATACGCCGCCCCACAAAAAAGTTTACTCTCTGCCAACTCATAACAGTGGTACGGACTTACGACTGGACAATAGGGGCCACTGCCGATGATCTCGTAGGGCCTGGCTGTAGCGGTATGATCGGATTGGAAGATAAGCCCGATTATATTAAAGATGGCAGTTTCCGGTCTATCGTATGGTGTAAGACCAGGGAAGATGCCAGGAAATGTGAAGAACAGATGCCCAGTATCCCGGTGGGTAAATACAACGCGGTAATTATGGGTCCTTTGGTCTATAACCCCTTCGACCCTGATATCGTGCTGATATACGGGAACCCTGCCCAGATGATCATCCTCATCAATGCCCTTCAGTTTGAAGATTATGAACAATTCCAGTTCTTTTGTGTTGGGGAGTCGGCATGCGCCGATTCCATTGCCAGGTGCTACTTAAATAACAAACCGTCTCTTGCCATTCCCTGCTATGGGGAGAGGAGATATGGACACGTGCAGGATGATGAACTGGTAATGGCATTGCCTGCTTCCTGGATGAAAAAGGCCATCAAGGGTCTCGATGAACTCTACAAGAGGGGCGTCAGGTATCCCATCTCACAGTACGGGGCACAGGCCGATCCTACCCCTGGGTTTCCACCGAGTTATCATGTTCTATGGGGAGGCTCTGAGGAGGATACGGGGTTTAAAAGGTTTGATAGTTATTGCCAATAAAATAGATTGAGTGAAATCGCTATCGGATGCATGTAAGTCAATGTGAGATTGAAAAATACCTGCCGATATCAATTGTGAATTAGGGATTAGGGGTTTTGCCACTTACAAATGACAGAAGCCGGTCTTTTGGCCGGCTTTTGCTTTTTAGATTTTTACGTGGTATTATCGAACCTAAATAAGGACAAATAGGACGGACATAATTCACATTCACGTAGGAGAGGTATGGTTCATATATGAATAAAGAAATGATGAATACCAAAGGAGTGGCTGAATACCTGAACATAAATGAGAAACTTGTGTACAAACTTGTGAAAGAGAAAAAAATACCGGGAACCAGAGTTACCGGCAAATGGACTTTCCCGAGACGATTAATTGATGAGTGGATCATTGAAAACGCTAAGGAAAATATCGGGCTAAAAAATAAAACCAAAGAGCTGAAAGATCATATCGTGATCATGGGAAGTAATGATTTTACTATCGAACTTCTCTCGCATGCCTTAAATAAAAGGTTTCCCGAATACACCCTTTCTTTTTCCAATGTGGGAAGTTTAGCCGGCCTTATTGCTCTGGGGAGGGGGAGCAGTCACCTGGCTGGCTGCCATCTTTTTGACCCCGACACTGGCCAATACAATTTACCTTATATATCCCGTTATCTCCCCGAGATCAAAATCACTGTCATCAATTTGGTTTATCGGGATATTGGTTTAATAGTAAAGCCTGGTAATCCCCTAAACATCGTTTTCGTAAATGACCTGTCCCGGCCGGGAATCAAAATTATCAACCGGCAAGAAGGATCGGGCACAAGGGTGCTTTTTGATTATGAATGTAAGAAGATGGGCATTGAACCAAAGCTCATTGCTGGATATGAAAAAGAGGTTAATACGCATTTAGAAGTTGCGGCAGCAGTTGCAAGCGGGGTAGCTGATGTGGGCCTGGGCATTTTGTCCGCGGCCAAGATGTTAAATCTAACCTTTGTTCATCTCGCTAAGGAACGATATGATCTTGTTATCCCCCGAGAAAATTTATCTGTCCGGCCAATAGCTTCATTGGTTGAAGTAATACAATCTTCGGAGTTCAAAGAAAGTATAAACCAAATGGGCGGATACGACACCAAAGATACTGGAAAAGTAATGGCTTAACTTTAGCACTAACATCTCACCATAAAACCTTCTGCCACAAATCCGTGACCGACCTCAAAATAGAATAGCCCTATTCGAAAGTGTGTAAACTTTCAAAACATCATTAATGGAGATCCTCCATAAAGAAGTAAAAGTCATTATTAATTTTCACTATAATTTTTATTGTTTTTTACATCCCTAACCTTGACGGCTTCGTAAAAAGTCCATGCCGGTCATTGCGAGGAGCAAAGCGACGAAGCAATCTCAAATAATATCAATACGTTATAGATTGCTTCGCTTCGCTCGCAATGACAAAAATGGCACTTTCAGACTTTTTACGACTTCATCAACATTAATCCATTTACATTACACCAAACGGGCTTCCTAATCTTAGCCTGAAGACTATTTTCATTGTTAAGCTCTTCATCTCTCCTTTCTTCTTATGACATGGATAGCAGTTGCTTTGAATGAGGCTGCCACCTCTCTTCCTTCCCTCAATGATAAATTTTCAAGGGAATGATGTGTAACATAAGCGACAAGAGGGAATCCGCAGTTTAGTTGGACTTTCTGATAGAGCCCTAAGGATACGATCTTCACAATCTTTCCGGGAAATACATTTGTGACACCGGTTACCTCTTCGGAAGTATGAGCCGAAAGGGTTACATTTTCCGGCCGAATGCAGAGAGTCACTGCCTCACCTAAATGAACCTCACCCACGGACTCGATCTCTTGACCTCCAATGGAAGTGATAAAT
>JAGVOC010000223.1 GCA_020052975.1 Desulfobacterales bacterium
AGTCGGTATCGGTGGAGATCAGCTCACAGCCGTGTTCACTAGCCAGAGCGGCCAGGTGCGCGTCGGTCACAAGGTTCGCGACAGCCTGGCCTTCGACCAACATTTTTTGAAAGACGATCCAGTGCCGGTTGGTGTGATGAATGATGCGCGTGCAAGGTTGATCTAACCAGCTTTGCACACGAGAGAGCGCCTGATCGAGAGACAGGGGTTGCTCAAAGACGCGCGGATTCGTGCCGATGCGGATGAACGCACCAAGGACGGTCCAGCAAAGGCACACCGGCGAGGCACCGGACAACTGAGCATCCCACCATTCGCGTGCCGTCACATGGTGAGGACTCTGTTGGTCTTCGGAATATAAGAGGATGTTGGCATCCACGAGGATCACCGGTGATCTTCCCCCTCGATCTGAGATAGGAGCGCCTGGATGTTGTCCAGATTCCTCCCGGCTTTCAGCCCCATCTTGTGGGGGCGGGTGTGATAGGGTCGAGTTTGCGGCGGGGTATCCTCAACCATCTGCAATCCGGTACGCAGCGCCTCATTAACCACGCGCCGAAAGGGCGTACGGAGCTTTATCGCAATGGCTTTCGCTTTGTCCAGAACATCGTCGTCTATGATAAGTGTTGTTCTCATGATGTCATAATAGCATCATGCAACGTGATGTCAAGGCATCATTTTGGTTGGGTGAACGCAACGATCACCGGCGCGAGGAACGAGCGTCCGGTGGATTAGTTTGTTGGATTTAATTCCTGTTTATCTGATTTACCCTGATTGCAACTTAAACACAGTGTCCTCAGGTTGTCTTTTACAGTTTTTCCGTCTTGTGAAAAGGGTATGATATGGTCAACATGAAGTTTGCATTTTGGATTGGTGGCTGGACTGTCACCACAGAGCGCGCATTTGAAATGATCTCTTTTTAGAATATCGTACCGAAGGCCTAACGGAATCGTTCGTACCAAAGCTGTTGTGCTTTCCTTTGGCGTTTTCGTTTCGGTCGGATTCGCTTTACTTTCAGACGCAATTGGTCGTATGTCTGCATTTACTCGTTCAACGAATGCCTGCAAAGCATTGTGCCAATTACCCCATTTTGCTTCGTACGCCCCCGAAGAGATTGTGGACGGCTGTTCATCCATTTCTCGGTATTTCGGCTGTCTTCCTTGATGTGTCCAGACTTTCAGTAGGTTTTCAAAGTAATCACCATCTGAATATCGTTTGCCGAGGTTTGATATTTGAAGGCCAGCTTCGTCTAAAGCTTTCCACCAAGATCCAAATCTGCGTCTTACAGTTTCGGCGCTGATCGCCGCATGTTTATCGAATTGCTCAATGGTAAGAGTTTTTGAACCAATTTCTTGTGCGACCCGGCACAACTCGTTAAGTAGGTCCGTATTTGTCATCCTCTTGCCCTTTTGTTGTCGCATGCGGGCGGTAATCTTGAGCCCCTTGTACCTTTCAGATAGACCAGCCTCGCTAAGGCCGGTACCCCAACTGCCAAATCTCTTAACTATAGTTGATGAAGATATCTTAGAGTATTTATCAAATTCAGCTCTGCTAACGTGGGGTATGTCGATAAGCGATGCCACGCGTCGGATTTCGTTAAGGATGACATCGTTCTCGCAGTTTCTTGGCAATCGTTCCAGTTCAAACTTCATCTGATTCATATCCTGAAATCCAACGCCCGGCATAAGGCGCGGCGGCTTTTTGCCGTCGCCCTTCATGCCAAGGTTATGCAATTAATAGATTTTTCGCCATCTCTTGAAGGCACGAACATCTTCTGTTGCCAGTAAAAACCATTCCCCTTCTTTCCGCTTATTGGCAAACCGCGAATGCCAGTAATTTTCTATCCCTGCTGGATCATCGGTTTTTATATAATGAATAGGCTGTACCTTTTCAGGAAGCTCTAAACGAATTTCGCCCTCACGACGGATGGGATTATATGTCCTGCCTATTTTATATTCATTACGTGTACCATGCCTTATAAGGTAGACGTAACCAGTTTTGTCAGAACCGGAATTTATTAAATCAGGTTTGTTATGTGTTGATTTTGTAACTTCTGAACAATGCAAAATAATGTCTTCAAGCTCATTTTTCCCCTGACAATATTCGATAATTTTCTGTACTCGCTCCTGCTTTGACCCGAGTTGAGAAAAGGCGCTATGACTTGGAAAGTCCTTGTCATTTTTACCTTTGATTTTAAGTTCACCTTCAATTGGAAAATGGCCAATTTCACGAATCAGTTCAATATATTTTGAAATCAGAAAATTGGTATCATAGGCAGTGATAAAGTCGTTGGGCCGGCAACCTGCTTCTCTGATGGCATCGCCCCACCGTAACCATATATTTGGGTACCAATCAGACTTACGAAGTCCTGTCTCAGTAGCAAAGCGCTGGAAGCCAGGTGCCTTTCCACCGCATTCCTTTGCAATACGTCTTATTTCTGAAATGATTTCTTGTTTATTCATGTTTTGTTTGCTTGGTGCCTAACAGTGTTAATAAGTGGAAAATATTTCCATATATTGTCGTATTATCAATAAAATACGGAAAAAATGCTATTGAATTTTCCATGTTTTAACGATATTGGTTGTTCTCATGGAAATCAAGAATAAGTTTACGCCAGACCCCAAAATTAAACTTATGGATCAGGTACGACAGGTTCTGAGATATCATCATTATTCTTTGAGCACCGAAAAAACCTACTGTGACTGGATAAGCCGTTATATCAAATATCATAAGTGCAACCGACATCCTTCTGAAATGGGCAAGAGAGAAATAGAAGATTATCTGAGCCACCTTGCCGTTGATCTTAAAGTCTCGGCCTCCACCCAGCGCCAGGCTTTAAACGCGATCGTTTTTCTATACAGGCAGGTACTTGACATAAGCATTGACGAGCAGCTTGCACCTGTAAAAGCAAGAAAACATCATCGACCTCCTGTAGTCATGACCAAAAATGAAGTCATAAAAGTGCTCGGCAATATCAGCGGAACACATCTGCTCATGGCAAAACTGCTTTACGGGTGTGGGCTCAGGCTCATGGAATGTGTACGCATGCGGATTCAGATGGCAGTATATTTTTCCTTCAAAAAAGATATCGGTTGATACGAGAAGCGGAGTAGCACGAAGGCATCATGTTCTGGAATCCGGACTTCAAAAAGCTGTTAAGAAGGCTGCCGACAGAGCGGGTCTCACCAAAAGGGTCAGTTGCCATACTTTCAGGCATTCTTTTGCCACCCATCTTCTTGAAAACGGCATCAATATTCGTGTTGTTCAGGAGTTAATGGGGCATTCAGATGTAAAAACGACTGAAATCTATACCCATGTCATGGAAAAAGATATTTCAAAAGCTTTAAGCCCTCTTGATAACCTGTGATTTTGAACAGGGCATGTGGGAAAGGCCGGTGCGGACGAAGAAGGAAAAGAGGCATCTTATGAGAAAATCCCTGGCGATTTTTGAAGGTTACAATTAAAAACAAAAGGAGATATTACCGAACATGAATAAAGCGCCTTCCATGAAAGAATGGCAAAGACTGTATAGCGTCGCTTCTGAATTTAATAAACTCGAATTCTGGAATTGGATGTACGAAGACAACCTGTTTGGTGTTCAGAATCCGGAGGACGGAGAAATCGGATACTGCTGTATAATGGGAAGTCTCGGA
Organism: Desulfobacterales bacterium; assembly: GCA_020052975.1. The sequence goes on from JAGVOC010000223.1 coordinate 3,648, forward strand.
GAAATGTTTGCCATTGCCGTATATCTGGGAACAGACGGCCTGGAAGGATGTTTTAGAATTCAATCCGGAGAAATCGAAGGAACAGATCCCGATATAATCGCATCTCAAAAATGCCTCATGGCTTCCTTTGAAGACAGAAGTTATTTGCAAAAAGAGGACATTCAAATAATAAAAAAACTCGGGCTAAAATTCCGCGGGCGAAACAGATGGCCTGTGTTCAGAAGTTATCTCCCGGGTTATTTCCCCTGGTTTCTGACAAAAAGTGAGGCGTTGTTTTTAACTGTCGCGATAGAACAGGCCATTGATGTGGCTTTGCGCTTCCGGGAGGATGAAAAGATGCTCACGGTGCCAGACGAAGATGAATATCTGGTCAGGGTACCCGATAAAATAGGGGATATTGTTCTCTGGAAAGACATGTGGATGAAACCCGCTCCCGTTGAAAAAACAAGAGTTTTTGATAACCGGGTCGATGAAACAAGGATTCACAGGATCAAAAAAAAGGCTATTCGCACGGACGCCGTCTGGGAAATCGAAATCGCCTTCTCACCCACACCGGTTGCCGAGAAAAAAGAAAGACCCTCTTTCCCCAGAATGTTTGTAGTTATGGATCAACGCTCAGGATTGGCTTTAGACTTTCATTTGTCAGAAATTTCTGATGACGCTTCAGAATTCAGAGATCATTTTCTCGGCTTTTTAGAGAAGATGGAGGGACTGCCACAGGAAATACTGATAAAAAAAGAGGAGACACTTCAACTTCTTGAGCCTATTACATCGCTGCTTAAAATAAAGGTGTGCCAGGTATCGAAACTTTTGGCATTTGAAGAATTTCATAACGCGATGTTTGATTTTATTGGTACGAATAACGGTTGAGATTATACGGTATGAGAGCGAAACAGCGCTTCAATGTCGCGCCATTTCACCTTTGCGATTGGGGGATGTGCAAAGATCAGTTCAAGAATTTTGCGGTGCTTGCGCTTCATGGCAGAATGGCGCCAAATTATGGCTCGGCCTGGGGACATCAATATATAAATTGAACCACTACTGTCCCAACGTTAATCGAATAAAGTCAGTTGGTTGCTGACATGGTCCACCTGATTTGTGTAGTTGATATTTGAAAGTGCCTGAAAAATGGGTG
>JAGVOC010000129.1 GCA_020052975.1 Desulfobacterales bacterium
CAAGCCGTGAATGGCCCGGGCGATCAACTCTTTGCCGGTTCCCGTCTCACCAAGAACCAATACGGTGGTATCGCTGCCGGCAATTTGTTCAACTTTATAGAGCACGTATTTGAGCCCGTCACTTTGACCGACAATTTTTTCATGGTTGTTTTCCAGTTTAATTTCTTCTTGCAGATATGCTCTTTCCGCTTCCAGTTGATCTTTTAACTTTTTTATTTCGGAAAGAGAGGTTTCAGCCATTTGTTTTCCTTTTTCTGCATCTTCTTTTGCGACAATAAGTTCGGCCGTTCGCTTTTTAACAAGCTCCTCAAGATCTCTTTTATAATATTCCCGGTCAGTCACATCTTCAATGGCCAAAAGGATCAGTTGTGTTTGGTTCGACTTTGTGTAAATCCGTCTGGCGTTTAAATGCATTATCTTTCGGCCGATGGTCTCAAAGTTATGTTCCACTTCAAAGTCATTGAATACGGTATTTTCAGGCAGGATATCTTCAAGCAATTCTCGAAGCTTTGGGATGTTCCATTGCCGGTTGCCAAGATCATATATTAATATCCCCTCTGTCTCATCGGGTTTGATGTTGAACGTCTGGTAAAATGAATGATTGGCTTTTAATACTATCAAATCAGAATCAAGCACCACTAAAGGTTCACGAATCGAACCCAGGATGTTGTCAAAAGTTTCAACAAAGGGTTGTACCATTTATTTATCGATCCCAGACTTCAAAATATATATTCCGTTTTCCCAGAGGATGGATGACTAAAGCATCACATCGGATACTACGGTGAATTCAAGTTGCAAGTGCACCACTTATTCTTTCTTGTAATACATCATTTAACGCTTTCCCCAACGCATAGGAATCAAAAGGCTTTGCCATCATTCCTTTAAAACCATATTCGCGGTAGTTCGATATGACAGGATCATCGGAGTAACCGCTGTAAACGATGGCCTTAACTTCAGGATCCATTTCCAGCAGTATCTTTATGGCTTCCTTTCCTCCCATACCTCCGGGAATGGTAAGGTCGAGGATGACGGCATCATAAGGTTTTCCTGATTCCCCCGCTTTCTTATACATCTCAATCGCTTCATCGCCGTCTTTTGCAAACTCTGATTCATAACCCAGCATACCGAGCATCTCCTCTACTATCTCCTTCAGCATCTCATCATCATCCATTACGAGAATCTTACCCCGGCCTGTTAACAAAACTGATGCTTCTTTTACAGGAATCTCTTTGTCGGAAGCCGGCAGATAAATATGAAACGTGGTCCAGGCTCCCGGAAGGGAGTCCACAGAGATGTGCCCGTTGTGTTTTTTGATGATGGAATAAGCCGTGGCAAGTCCAAGGCCGCTTCCTTCATTTTTTGTCGTAAAATAAGGATCAAATATCTTTGAAAGGTGCTTTTCGGCTATTCCCGCCCCCTGATCTTTTATCGATATGCGGATATATCTTCTCGGTTTAACCGGTATTTCATGTATCTTTTCCGGCTTTAGATTCTCTGCCGTAATCCGGATAATTCCTCCCTCAGGCATCGCCTGGTTTGCATTCATTACAATATTGCTGATAACCTGGCTTATCTGCCCCACGTCGGCCTCAACCGGCCATAGCTCTTCTGCTATCTGAAATTCGCATCCTGATTTTGAATCTCTCAGCATAAAGAGGGAAGATTCCTTGATGAGCTTTTGAATTGAAGCAATCTCCTTTACAGGCGCACCGCCTTTGGCAAAGGTCAGCAACAGCCTGGTCAGTCCCTGGGCCCTCACCGAGGCGGTTTCTGCCGCGCTTAACAGATCGAATATCTTATGCCCGGGCTTCACCTGCGTCTTCGCCATGGAAATATTTCCTGAAATTGAAGTCAGGATATTATTGAAATCATGGGCTATGCCTCCTGCAAGCATCCCCAATGATTCAAGCTTCTGGGCCTTCAAAAGCTCCTCTTCCATTCTTTTGCGCTCGGTGATGTCCATGAATGAAACCAGGACACGCGAAAGGTCGTGCGCGTGTTCCTGCGACACCGACAGGGCCATGTCGAGCAGCAAACGTTCTCCCTTGTTGTTCACAATGGGGATCTCAGCTTGGAACGCCCTCATGCCCTCGGCCAGGGCTATCATCTCTTCCTTGAACACCGGGAGGGAATCGGCTGTAAAGTAGCGGGATAACTCTCGGACCACGTGCGCCGAACTGTTCGCGCCGAGCAGTTCCACGCTCCGCTGGTTGACTTCGAGCACTCGAACCCGGGACGCCAGGGCAGCAACTTCATCCGGGTTATGATCAAAGTAGGAGCGGAAATCGGTCACCCCGGAACGGCGCAATTCGTCGAAGCGGGACCTGACCCCTGAAAGGTCCTCTTCCCAAATGGCAACCGGCGACTCCCCAAAGATGGTGCGGAACCTTGATTCGCTCTCCAGCAGCGCTATCTCGGCCTGACGTTGCGAAAGGGCAATGGCCAGACTGTCGGCAACTCTTTCTAAATGGGCAATAAGACCGGGTGTAAACCGGTCCGGGCGGTGATCGTTGAATTGCAGCAAACCGAAAAATTGATTGCCGATGCGCAGAGGGATCAACGCCACCGATTTATACCCTTCGACATTGCACCGGTTGCGCGTACGCGTCTGGCGGTCGGATTCGCCGGTGCCGGCGAGCAAAGGGTTAATGCTGTTGGTCCAAAAGCTCCCATAGTTGGTGAAGAAAGGCTTGGATGGATCAAACCGGCCGCAAAGAATGTTGCCGCACATGCATTCGAGCACGGGGTTGCCTGTGCTATCGCACAGGATTTTGCTGTCGGGGCCATAGGCGTAGAGGTGGTTTTCCTCGTTGACAAACGCAGGCGGAAAACCAATGATCTCGTAATACGGATAGTCGTCCCCGTCTCGCAGGCGAATGCCCACGGCTTCACACCCCGACAAGTATTGCAGGGAATAGACCAGCTCCGACATGCGTTCACGGAAATCGCCCGGCGTGTTTACCAGTAGAATCAAGCGCGCCGTCAACTCACGCTCATCTTCCAGGAACTTTCGCTCGGTGATGTCGTTCATCACGACGCGGCACACGGAGGCTCCGTAGGTGTCCTTCGCGATGGACGCCTCCAGATGCGTCCAGAATGTCGTCCCGTCTTTTTTTACCATCCGCAGCTCGAACTCCTGCGGTTCACCGGTTTCAAAGAGCTGTTTGCGGTGGCGGTAATAGATATCCTGGTCTTCCTTGAGGATGAACCGGAAGATCGGCTGCTTGACCAGCGCGCCCCGGATTACGCCCAGCAGGGTGGCGGCGGTGAGATTGGCCTCCAGGATCAGCCCCTTTTCGCTCAAGGTGACATAGCCCACCGGCGCCAGATCGTAGAGGTCGAAGTAGCGCGCCCGGGAGGCATCCAGTTCCGCCTGCGCCCGGCGCAGTTCGTCGTTCTGCATCTCCAGCTCAATCTGGTGCACCCGCAGTTCATGGATCGTCTGCAGCGTTTCTTCAGGCGACAGAGCCTTGATGATTTCTGGCGACTGGGCCGCTTTTTCCCGGGCGATCTCTTCGGCCCGCTCGCGCAGTTCGGCGGCGTCTCCGGGTCGGTTATCCTTTGTTTTCATTGTGCGTCTCCATCATTAGATGAATATTTAATTCTTTCGCCCGTTCCGTTGCTCAAAAAATGTTCATCTTTCGATAGGTTCGGCCTAATCATTGTTTCTGCCTTGTCCGGGTCCGCGGCCAGGTCTATGCTCCCTCCACTCCCTTCGTTCCCTTCTCTCCTGGTTTCTTTGTTTCATCCAACGATCGTGATTTTCGTAAGGATAACGGGGCTCCCTCTCATAAACTGTACGATAATCCCTTGGAACACCGCGTACCTGGGATGGAACATAACGTTGCCTCACAACATTCCACGGCCCGTTGTAATCCCTTGAACGATACCAGCGATTTCCGCGGGGAGACCACCAGTAATCACCATAGAAAAAAACATCCACCTCCGGGTGGGGAGCTATGACAACCACGGAACGGGGGACTACAATCACTTCCGGGGGTCTTGCAAACAGAAAAGGAGGGGGAGGAGGAAGCGGAATATTGATACTAACATGAGGACCTGCTGTTGCCTCTTGAACCCATCCGACTGTCAACATGACCCCTGTAACTACAACCAGTCCAAACACATCATAAAATCTTTTTCGCATTTCTCCCTCCTTGTATTAATTTATATATTATTTTATGTTAAAGTAGCTGCCAAAAAATTCGCAAATGAAGCTCCCCGCAGCAGAGCTGCGAGGTATCAAAGGGGTTTAAAAAGCCTTTTTGTATTGGGAGGGGACACGTCGTTTCCCCTTCCGAACTAACCCCTTCCTCGTTTTTCACCCCGCAGCAGAACTGCGAGGAATTCTTGTGATTAAAAGCGTATAAAACCGAACATGAGCTGCGAATCTCAATATCGGTTCCGGGTAATAGCGTTATATTCCAATATATTCATTTAGCGAGACCTTTGCACAACTCCCGGCAGTCTTAGTTGGTCTTGGACTTGGTTCGCTAGACGGTCATGTTGTTGATTACCCTCTTTACGCCGTGAACGTCGCTCACGAGTTTGGCGGCCAGATCCTTTTCAGCCGCGTTTCTGGCTTTGCCTCCCAAACTGACCACCCCATCTTTCGTCTTGACAGTGGTTTTGAGGACGCTGGTCGAGCGATGGGAAAGCAACGTCATCCTGACCTGGGCGGTAATGGACGCGTCATCAATCGATTCCCTCACGGCATCCACCTTTTCGCCAATCGTTTTTTTGCCCGGCTTCTTTGAGGCAGCTAATACTGTCATCTCATTTATAACGTTTTTGACGCCTTCCACATCCTTGGCATATTCGGTCGTCAGGTCCCTTTGGGCAGCGCTGGTGGCTTCTCCGCGCAAGGTGACAGTTCCATCTTTTGCGAAAATCTCAGTTCCGGTGGCGTTCACGTTCCGATGGAACAAAAGTGCGGATTTAACCTTGGTAATGAGCCACGCATCCGTGTACTCAGCAGGGACTTCACCTTTTACTTCCAGCTTGTTGTCCACGCTTTTAACTCCGGGCAGGCTCGCAACTGTCTCCCGGGCCAATGATTTGTGGGATTCTTCGGAAACAGTCCCGGTCAAGGTGACAACGCCATCCTTGGACTGGATTTTAATGTCATCGCCCCTGAAGTAGGTCTTGAACACATAAGACTCTTTTGCGGATGATTCGATGCGGTCATCCGTCTCGGATGCAAACAGAGGGACATTGATTAATAACAAAGAGGCCATAATCACTATCAGTGTTAAGCAATACATTGCTTTTTTCATGGTACTTTTTCCTTTTTTTGATGTAATTTTTTTTGCAGTTCCCGGAATACTTTTTCCAGGCGATTAATTTATTCACTACTTTTTATAAGTTATAAGTTCAATCTTTGTGCCAGGTTTCTAAAACTCAGCGCCGCGTCACCCATCTTTTTGATTTATAAGAATAATTAGTTTAAAAAGCACTTTCAGGGCTGTCATTCGCAGCCATATAAAAAGGGTCACATATTACCCAGTAGTCATATATGACCCTTTTTAGGTCTCCTTATTTCGCTCTTCAACTCCATCTTGGCCTGCGCGCTCCCGAAGATGGATATCTCCTGCGCGCGCGAGTGTAATGCATGTCTTTTCAGCTTTTCCGGGTCGAGATTCCGGAGGTACTCAACGAGGTTTTGCCACATTCCATGGAAGCCGAACTCACCCCGGGTCATTTCCGCGATTGCTTCGTCCTTCGTCCAGCCTTGGATGACGATGCGGTAGACCGCGCACATCACACCGGTGCGGTCAGCGCCGTGTTGACAGTGGACAAAGAACGGAGTGCGGCTCCTGTCTGCGACGAGGATTAGGAAGCGGACTGCGTCCTCATCTTCCGCGTACCAAGTGTTCATCGGAATCTCTTCGTAGGCGAGGTCCGTGCCGGCGATCTTCTCTCGGTCATTGTGAAAGGAACGGAGGTCGATGACCGTCTTCACGCCCATCGCCTTGAGCTGGCGGAACCCTTCCGCTGTCGGTTGAGCACCGCGATAGAGGTCGTCTGAGACGCGATGAAGATTCGGCAGGCCGGGTTTCGCGATCCGAACCGCCCAGACGTGAGAAGGCTCCGCCGGCGCGACATTGAGCTGAAGAACTTGCCGTTCGTAAGATGAGGGCGTTTGGCAACCTGACACCAGCAGCGTGACAATAAGAATGACCATTACGGACGCAGTGCTGAAGCTCAATTTCATTTCCGAACTTCCTCTCTTCGTTTGCACCTCGCATGGGTACAATAAGGAGATTCGCAATTACTCCTGGGCCGATGTCTTCTTTATTTCCCGTCTACCCTTCCGAAGTTGACCCAATTGAGACCATACTGTCACATCCTCGTTACATCTTCGGAGATCTTTCGCGTCTTTCGCGACAGCACGCGCTCAGTCGCGCAGCCGGCAAATCCAAGAACACCTGCAACGATGAGGAAGGAGAATGCCTGGGAAATTATGGGTATTACGTCGTTCATCAGATCTGCCTTCAGTCCGCGCAACAGCGGCGACAGTCCGACGATGATTGCAGTGCTCTGCCATGCTCTTCTCCTTAACCTTCTTTCTTAATCTTAATGATAAGAACCTGTTCTTTTAAATCTCCTCAACCCCCTCCGGATGAAAAACGGTGTGGAATATCATTTCCTGGGGCTCTTTCAGAAGATTCATCGCCCCCCGGAGCACCCTAAAATGGTCCGACTTCAGGTGGGTCATAAGGTTCTCCCGGGTATCCCATTCTTCAAGAAGAAAGAGTCGATTTTCATCCTCGATACTCTGACAGAAGTTGCAACGCTGGCATCCCTTCTCCATCCTTATGGAACCGGATAGTAAAGCAATCGTCTGCGACAGCTCCATGCGCTTCGCAGAAAGGACCTTCATTCGTATGATTACGAGGATCATGAAAATGTAAAAGCAATAGGTATGCCAATAGCCGAAGGAAAATCTGGAATATGGATCAATCCTTTAATAACGGGTGGTTAGATTAACAGGAGAGAAAGTTAGGAAAGCATGAAATAATTCGTTTGGCCTCAATATGTGGCGATCCCTCAGCATATTGAGGGATACTTCGAGGGTAGGTGGAAAGTCTAATCCGGTTCTTTTTATAAATAAGCCGAAATGCCCACCTTCAGACATTAGTTATAATTATAATAGCTAACATTAATTAAGCATAGCTAACATATCGATTTATTTCTAAATTGCTTGACAAATAAACTTATAAAAAATATATTCCAACCAACTTTATTATGTTCATCAAAACACAACGGTGTGTTTTGATGAACACCAAAATAAACAAAAATAGACAAAGACGTCTTGGCCTTTTTCGGAAAGACGTCTTTTTATTTTATTGCAGTTGCTTAAAGGACTCATTTAATCAAATTTTGGCCACTACCAGTGTGGAGCATTTAAATATGGACAGAATACAAAAGATATTAGAATCAAAAAAGCGTCTTATTCAAAAGCTTGAACTTCCATGCACGGTTTTAAAAGGAGAGGAAGAAGGCGGTTGCGGAGTTGTCGGCTTTTGTTGCACAGAGCCTGTTCCAGGGCGTCACATATATGAACCCTCAAGATTAATGCACAATCGCGGCAATGGAAAAGGGGGCGGTATTGCCGCGGTTGGGCTTGTTCCGGAACAGCTTGGCGTTAGCCGGGAAATTCTTGATAGTTGCTATATGATCCATGTGGCTTTTTTAGATCCTGAAGTAAGGATAGAGCTCGAAGGGAAATATATTAAACCTTGCTTTAATATAGAAGCCGCAAAAGAGCTCGACACTGTGGATGACTGGAAATCCGTCAAAGGACTGGAAGTACGACCACCGGATGTATGGCGTTATTTTGTTCGTGTGAAGCCCGAAATCCTCGTTACCTTTATAAAAGAAAATGAATTCGAAAATATGCAGGTTCGAGAAGCTGAAGAAGAGTTCATAAATCAAAACAGTTTTAAGCTGAACCAGGAATTTTACGCATCGCTTAAAAATCAAAAAGCTTTTATCTTATCGCACGGCAGAAATATCATGATTCTTAAGGTCGTGGGATATGCTGAGGCTATTGTAAAATACTATAAAATTGAAGAGCTTTCTGCTCATGCATGGATCGCTCACCAGCGATTTCCCACAAAAGGACGCGTATGGCATCCCGGTGGCGCCCATCCCTTTGCAGGAATCAATATGGCGCTTGTGCATAACGGTGATTTTGCAAATTATCATTCTGTTTCCGAATACCTTCTGCAGCGTAATATCTATCCACAGTTTATTACAGATACTGAGGTGGCGGCCCTTATGTTCGATCTGCTCAACCGGACCTATAAGTATCCGCTTGAGTATATCATCGAAGCTCTGGCGCCGACGACTGAACTGGATTTTGACCATCTCCCCAGTGACAAACAGTCTGTCTACAGGGCGATACAGGCCACTCATATGCATGGCTCGCCCGATGGGCCCTGGTTTTTTATCATCGCCCGGAATATTGCCCATCAGAATAGATTTCAACTTCTTGGAATAACAGACACATCCATGCTGCGCCCCCAGGTATTTGCATTCTCAGACGGGGAGGTACAGGTGGGGCTGATTGCTTCAGAGAAACAGGCAATTGACGCTACACTCAACAGCCTGGCTCATGACGATAAACGAATCTGTCCTGTTGCTGACCGCTACTGGAATGCACGGGGCGGAAGCTATACAGATGGCGGTACATTTATATTCAATATTGAAGCTGATTCTTCCGGCAATATGCGAATGAACTGTACGGATAAGTTCGGCTGCCCGATTCAAATGCCAAAACCTTCTGAACCATGTGATTTTACAAAAGAGAGATCCCCTGCATCAAACTCGCATATTGAAAATAAAATAAAGAGCTGTTTTAAAACCGGTGACGCGAAACATGTTTTTGACTATGTTTGCGAAAATATTCCTGTCTGGAGTTTTGATGAGGTTTATGAAATGTGTCAGGCCATTCGGAAGCAGGCCAAAAATCCCCAAAATACCGAAACCGCCATCAGTACATTAACATTGCTAAATGACTTTAGATACTCGACAGGTTTTAAAAAACGAAGTCATGTTCTTCATATCATTCGCGGTGAACTGGATAATCTTTTTAGCAGCCTCCCGACGTTTGAAGCAGCAACAGCGGATGGAAGTAAATATCGTCTGATTGATTTTGAAAGTCGTCATTTGTTAAGAGCTCCTCTTTCCGGTGAAACAACGCTGGTAATCAATGCACATATATTTCCTCCCGAAGGCGATGACTGTGATGCGGCACTCATTGTTGATGCCTATATAAAAGGATGGCGCCGTTTTATCTCATACCAGTGTTCAGGCCAGAGATATGTCGGATGCGGTCTCGGCCCGGAGACAGATGATGTGATAATAGATGTCTACGGGAGTTCCGGAGATTATCTGGGGTCCGGAATTGATGGTTTGACAATTACGGTTCATGGTAACGCCCAGGATCAGCTGGGACAGATTATTAAATGCGGCAAACTGGTCGTTTACGGAGATGTCGGTCAGACCTTCATGTACGGCGCTAAAGGCGGTGCGGTCTATATAATGGGCAATGCAGCAGGGCGTCCGCTGATCAACTCCGTTGGACGACCACGAGTGGTGATTAACGGGACCGCGTTGGATTTTCTGGCGGAATCATTTATGGCAGGTGATCCTCATAATGGTGGAGGCTTTGTCATTTTAAACGGTATCAGATTCGATGATAATGGCGGCATTGTTGAGCTACCTGAACCCTATCCCGGCGGTAATGTATTCTCCCTTGCTTCAGGAGGGGCGATTTATATCCGCGACCCGCACAGAATTATGGTTGACGGACAGTTGAACGGAGGCATGTTTTTACCCCTGACCAGTAAAGACTGGGAATTGATATCGCCGTACATTGAAGAGAATGAACGGCTTTTCGGCATAAAGGTTGAGGATCTTTTAACTGTTGAGGGGCGGTTACTGCCCCCTGGCAAAGTCTACCGCAAAGTTGTGCCTTCAGCCGTTGGGGCCGTCATCGTAAAAGAAGAGGAAAATCTGATACGTGAAATGGAAACCGTGGGCGATTTATATAATTGATAAGGAAAGATATGACGATCAGAATAAAAAAAGGCCGAACAGGAAAAGGCTTGCTCGACACTGTCACAAAGATGTCGGGTGTTGATCTGAGTGTTTGTTATCAGTGCAAAAAATGTTCATGCGGGTGTACTGTATCAAATCATGCGCAATCACCGCCTTCAGAAATAATCAGACGGCTTCAACTGGGTGCCGGTGATGAACTGCTTAACAATGATCTCATCTGGACATGCGTCTCATGCGAAACATGTTTTGCACGATGCCCGATGGGAATTGACATGGTATCCATTATGGATGCGTTGCGCAAATTGGCCATTGAGAGAAAGGCCGCAATTCCGGAAGGTAATGTTCCGTTATTTAACAAAGCATTTCTTAAAACGGTAAACATTTTCGGGCGCACATATGATCTTGGGCTGATGGCAATGTATAAAATAGGCACATCATCCTATAAGCAGGATACAGACAAACTCCCGATCATTTTAAAAAAGAAAAAAATTGCAATTCTGCCTTCATGGAGCACCAACCGTAAAACCGTAAAGCGAATTTTTGAAAAAGCCAGACAAAACAAGGAAAGCTTAAAATGAAATATGCATATTATCCCGGGTGTTCATCGGAATCGTCTGCCCGTGACCAGCATGCATCCAGTATTGCGGTTGCATTAGCGCTTGGAATCGATTTTGTTGAAATAGAAGGCTGGTCCTGCTGCGGCGCCACACCGGGTCACCATACAGATCGTGTTCTGGCAGCAGCCTTGTCGGCAGCGAATCTGATTTTGGCCCAGGATATGGGCCTTGATGTTGTAGTGAACTGTGCAGCATGTTACAGCAGGCTAAAAATGGCAAATTACGAGGTTTTGAACCATTCAGATATGCGCAAAAAAATCGCTGATGCCATTGGCCGGGATTATGACGGCAGGGTTAACGTAAAACATTTTATGGAAGTTCTTCTCGAAGACTATGGCGCAGATGATCTTGAAAAAGCATTCACCCATTCCTTAGCCGGGCTTAAAGTAGCGTCCTATTATGGATGCCTGCTGGTTCGCCCTAATGAAGTGACTCATTTTGATGACCCGGAAAATCCGAAATCACTGGACAATCTGGTGAACGCAATGGGGGGTGAAAGCCTTGACTGGCCATACAAGGTTGAGTGCTGTGGCAACAGTCTTTCTCTGACTACAAGGTCAGAGCTTGTGGTCAGTTTGTCTGATTCAATTATCGGCATGGCCCGGGCTGCCGGCGCTGAATGTATCGCTGTGGCCTGTCCATTGTGTCAGGTTAATTTAGATCTAAGGCAGATTGACATCAGGAAGCAAACCGGCAGGCAGTATGACATGCCGATTTTGTATATTACACAACTGATGGGTTTATGTCTTAGCATCCCTGTTGAGAAACTCGGCTTGAACAAGCTTGTGGTATCTCCGTCAACAATTATCAATGCTGTGAACGCTGCTGCTTAATTTGAAGTTTTAGGGAATTTAAAAAAATTATGTCAAATACGGAAAATAAAAAGACCGGTGCGGTGCTGATTCAGGGTGGCGGGATTGCCGGTGTGCAGGCGTCGCTGGATCTCGCAAATTCCGGTTTCAAGGTTTATCTTATCGAACGTTCTGCTGCCATCGGCGGCATGATGTCCCATCTGGATAAGACATTTCCTACAGGCGATTGCGCGACTTGTATTATTTCACCAAAGCTCGTGGAATGTGCCCGCAACTTAAACATTGAAATTATGACATATTCGGAATTGTTAAAAGTAGAAGGGACACCGGGCCATTTTACGGCAACCGTAAAGCAGTCTCCCAGATATGTTGATTCAAAAATATGCAATGATTGCGGTGACTGTTTGCCTGTCTGCCCTGTTGATATTAAAGATCGATTCAACAGAAATCTCGGAACGCGGAAGGCAATCGCCAAATACTCGGCTCAGGCGGTGCCGAACATTGCCGGGATTCTTAAACTCGGTCACGCGCCTTGTAAGACAAAATGTCCGGCAAACATCAATGTGCAGGGATATATACAGCTGATAAAGAAAAAAGAGTATGTCAAAGCCGTAAAATTAATCAGGGAGAGGAACCCGCTTTCGGCAATCTGCGGCCGGGTTTGCACGCATCCCTGTGAAACAGCCTGTATCCGCGGCAATGTTGATTCTCCGATTGCCATACGGCAGCTGAAACGGTTTGCATCTGATAAAGAGATGGAAATGGTTGCATCGGGTGAAATCAACCTTCCGGAAGAAAAAAACCCCTCGCCGGATGCCCCAAGAATTGCGGTTATCGGCGCCGGCCCGTCCGGGCTTACAGTCGCCCATGATCTTACGGACCGCGGATATGCCGTAACCGTATATGAAGCATCACCTGCAGCCGGCGGCATGCTCCGATGGGGAATTCCGGATTATCGTCTTCCTGTAAATATTTTAGATTATGAAGTCGAGCTGATTCGAAGAAAAGGCGTCACCTTTGTTTATAATTGCCGTGTCGGGAAAGAGATTCCTTTTGAAAAAATACGGGCTGACCATAGCGCCGTTTTTGTGGGTATCGGCACACAGAAAAGTACGCCCATGAAAGTTAAAGGAGATGACCTTGACGGCGTTGTCCAGGGTCTTGACTTCCTTTACCGTGCAAGCGCCGATGACAATAAACCCCAACTTAAAGGGCGTGTGATTGTTGTCGGCGGGGGTGATGTTGCAATGGATGCGGCATGTTCTGCCATACGTCTTGGTGCGGAAGAAGTCACCATTGTCTATCGCAGGAGTGAAAAAGAACTGCCGGCGATTAACGAAGAAGTCCATCATGCCCTGGAAGAGAGCGTCAATTTTGAATTTCTCACAAATCCTGTGGAATTTATCGACAATGGCAGCGGTAAACTCGGCAAGGTTAGATGCATCAGAATGAAGCTGGGGGAACCTGATGAATCAGGACGCCGCAGGCCGATTCCGGTTGAGGGATCTGAGTTTGAGATGAATGCTGACTTGGTAATTCTGGCGATCGGCAGCCAGCCGGATTCCTCCTTATCCGATTCAACACCTTACTTAAAGGTTAATCAATGGGGCAACATTATCGCAGATCGAAATTGCGTAACAGGAGTCCCGGGGATTTTTGCCGGGGGTGATATTGTGACCGGTCCGGCTACGGTTATTGAAGCAGTGGCTGCAGGGAAACGGGCAGCAGAGTCAATTGACAGATATATTCGCGGAATCAATCCGGAATTGCCGCGGTTTGAGGATTCAATAAAACCCATACCGGCAGAACTCCTTCCCTCGGGAAAAGATGAAGAAAAAAAATCTCGAGCCATAGCCAAAGAACGCCCTGTTTCCCATCGCATTAAAGACTTTTCTGAAATTGAAATGTGCTTTTCCGAAGAAGAAGCACTCGCAGAATGCGAAAGATGTCTGAACTGCGCGCTTTGTTCCGAATGCGGAGAGTGCGTGGAAATTTGTGAGAAGAAGGCAATTGACCATGGTATGGGAGAAAAAGTGACCGAGCTTGACGTCGGTTCGGTCATACTCGCGCCGGGTTTTCAGGAATTTCAGGCAGAGGTAAAAGGTGAATTTGGTTTTGGTCGATATGCGAATGTCCTTACCAGTGTCCAATTTGAAAGAATGCTGTCAGCCGCGGGTCCTTTTCAAGGCCATATTTTAAGACCGTCTGACAGGCGTGAAGCCAAACGCATTGCATTCATACAGTGTGTGGGGTCACGTGACTCAAGATGCGGTAATGAATACTGCTCATCTATTTGCTGCATGGCAACAACCAAACAGGCGATGGTTGCCAGCGAGCATGTAAAAGGACTTGAGGCGACTATTTTTTATATGGATATCCGCGCATTTGGAAAAGATTTTGATCAGTATTACGAACGCGCAAAAAAACAGGACGGTATTGCCTACATAAAAAGCATCCCCTCCCGGATAGTTCAGATACCCATAACAAAAGACCTGAGACTCCGGTTTATGACGGAGGATGGAATCGACGAAAAGGAATTCGATCTCGTGGTCCTGTCTGTTGGCCTGGATCCGAAGAAGTCTGTTTCTTCGACAATCTCAAGACTTGGCATAGAGTTAAATGAATACGGTTTTTGCGCTACAGATCGTTTTTTTCCCCTTGAAACATCAAGGCCGGGAATATTTGTTGCCGGCGTATTCCAAGAACCCAAAGATATTCCTGAAACAGTCACCCAGGCAAGCGCCGCAGCTTCAATGTCCATGGAATTGCTTGCAAAATCACGAGGCACACTTGTAACAAAAAGAGAATATCCGCCTGAACGCGATATTACGGACGAGAAACCGAGGATCGGCGTGTTTATATGCCATTGCGGAATTAATATCGCCTCAACGGTTGATGTGGAAAAGGTGACGGCGGCTATTTCCGGTGATCCTGATGTCATTTTTGCAACCCATTCAATGTATGCCTGTTCTGACGCCAGTCTGTCTGAGGTCAAGGAAGCGATCATTGAACACAGACTCAACCGTATCGTAGTGGCATCCTGTACTCCCAGGACTCATGAACCGTTGTTTCGTGAAACGTTGCGGGAGGCTTGTCTGAATCCCTATCTTTTTGATCTGGCAAATATCAGGGATCAATGTTCATGGGTGCACTCATCCGAGCCTGAAGCGGCGACTCAAAAAGCGGTCGAACTGGTGCGAATGTCCATTGCAAGAACCCGGCATCTTTCACCGTTAATCGGAGAATCCCTTGCTATTAATCAAGCCGGTCTGGTTATTGGCGGTGGCCTATCCGGGATGACGGCCGCACTTTCCCTTGCGGAACAGGGATTTAAGGTTCACTTGGTCGAACGTACCGGAAATCTCGGCGGTCACCTTCGCGACATTTACGGCACACTTGAACACGATAATGTATCGGATTTTACAGACACTCTGATAAAGAAGGTTGAAACTAATCCTAATATTATTCTCCACATGAGAACTGAGGTCGCCGGTATCGCAGGACATGTCGGGAAATTTAACATAAAACTGTCAAAGCCCGATGAATCTGTTGAAGTCCCTTGCGGTGCTGTGATTGTTGCCACAGGGGCTGACCAGGTAGAAACTTCTGAATATCACCGGCATGAATCAGACAATGTGATCACCCAGGTAGAACTTGAAAAATGTCTGCATGATAATTCATTTAACGGGTCCGGTAAGAACATCGTCATGATTCAGTGTGTGGGATCGCGCAACAGTGAACGGGCCTACTGCAGTCGGATCTGCTGCTCCATGGCGATCAAGAATGCCCTTGCCGTAAAAAAGAAAAATCCTGATTCAAATATTTTTGTCTTGTACAGGGATATCAGGACCTACGGTTTTAGGGAGAAATTTTACAAGCAGGCTCGCAAGGCAGGTGTGGTTTTCATCCGCTATGATGAGGAAAAACCGCCTGTTGTTTCAGAAGACAAAGGCCTTCTTGTTGCACTCAATAGTCCGGATTTTCCGGAATCAATTGAGATTGAAGCGGATCTTGTTGTTTTAAGCACCGGAATTACCCCGCCTGAAGATAACAAACTGGTATCGAATATGCTGAAGGTACCGTTGAATCCGGATGGTTTTTACGTAGAAGCACATTTGAAGCTGCGGCCTGTTGATTTTGCCAATGAAGGAATTTTTCTTTGCGGGCTGGCCCATTCGCCAAAATTTATGGATGAAAATATTTCCCAGGCCCGCGCCGCTGCCGCAAGGTCCGCTACCGTGCTTTCAAAGACGCATCTTGAAGTTGGTGCTCAGGTCTCACAGGTCGACCAGAGCAAATGTATTTCGTGTATGACTTGCGTGCATTCATGCCCATATGGCGCACCGTTTCTAAACAAGGATCATAAAGCTGAAATCGCGGCCGCCAAGTGCATGGGGTGCGGAATATGCGCTTCTGAATGTCCGGCCCGGGCCGTACAGCTGAAACATTTCGAGGCAAAACATTTTAACAGCATGCTGGATGATCTGTTCGGGCGTAATGAATTGTCAGCTAATTAATGACGAATTAGAGAAAAGAAAAAACATGGAAAACTTTGAGCCCAAAATTGTCGCCTTTTGCTGCCATTACTGAGCATATTCATCTGCGGACCTGTCAGGTTCCATGCGACTTCAATATCCAACCAATATTCGCATCATTCGAACGCCCTGCACCGGCAAGCTGGAGGTGGAATATTTCATGCGGGCATTCGAAAACGGTGCGGATGGCATTCTCGTTGCCGGATGCGAGGAGGGCAGCTGCCATTTTATCGAAGGCAACCTGACGGCAAAGCGTCGGGTAAATTATACCCGCGGTATTCTGACCGAAGCCGGGTTTGAAAAGGAACGCCTGCGAATGGTGAATATCGGCGCTGCTGATGCCCGTCGTTTTGTCGAGATCATCAAGGATATGATCGAGACCGTCCGCAATCTCGGGCCCAGCCCAGTGAAACCGGCCCGGACTCAAAAATCAATGAAACAGGAGATCCATCCATGATAGTAGCGGAAAGGAAAAGAATACCCGAGCTTGTTGAAATATTACGAGACTCCAAAAAGATTCTGGTGCTGGGATGCGGTACATGCGTTACCGTTTGTCTTGCCGGCGGAGAACGGGAAGTGAGCATCATTTCTTCAGCATTGCGGATCGCATCAAAAGTTGAAAGCCTTGATTTTGAAATTGAAGAACTTACCATTGAGCGCCAGTGCGACAATGTGTTCATTGAAGAGGCGGCAGATGCGATAAAAAGGAATGATATTATTCTTTCTCTTGGTTGCGGCGCGGGTGTTCAGGCAATTGCTGAACGTTATATCGAAAAGCCTGTTTATGCGGGACTAAATACAGCTTTTATAGGTATCCTTGAAGAAAGAGGCCTCTGGACCGAGAAATGTGCTGCATGCGGGGCTTGCGTGTTGCATAAATACGGCGGTATTTGCCCCGTCACCCGATGTGCGAAACATATGTTGAACGGCCCATGCGGAGGTTCCCGTGAAGAGCGCTGCGAAGTGCGCCCTGACCGACCTTGTGCCTGGCAGCTCATCTATCATCGCTTGAAAAACATCGGACAATTAGACAGGCTTAAAAAGGTAGAGCCGCCCAAGAATTGGGAGCCAAGCCTTTCTGGCGGATGCCGTGTTATTGTTCGTGAAGACCACCGAATTTAATTGCCGGAACTCATACCAAGTCGCATTCAAAAAGATAGCAAGGCGGCAAGGAGGTTTTCCCGCAGGCGTATATGTAATACGCCGAGGACAGAACAGACGAAGCCAATGCAGCTAGAATTTGAATGCGACTTGGTATCAGCAAAATCAGGGTGTTTATGATAAAAGATACGCCATTAAAATTATGCTTGTTTTACTGCTCAAACAGTCTTGATGCGAATGCGCTCAGACAAAGCTTCAGTGAAATTGGAACGGATGAGTTAACGACGGTCAGTTTGCCATGCTCCGGAAAAATGAATCTCCTTTATATGTTAAAAGCATTTGAAAAAGGTGCTGACTGTGTGATGCTGGTAACATGCGAGCAAGGGGATTGTAAATTTCTTGAGGGAAACCTTCGCGCGCAAAAACGGTCTGAATCGGTGGATGCCATTCTTGAAGAAATCGGACTGGGCAGAGGACGTATGCGTGTTATCCGGAATAAAAATGAAGGCGGCATTCATCAGATTATTGAGGAAATACAATCGCTACGCAAATTGATAAGTAATCAGCGTTAGGAGACAATGAAATGCAACAAGAGGGTAACCTTGAAAACAAGATAAAAAATGGGGAATTTATAATTACTGCGGAGCTTCTTCCGCAGGTAAGCGCGGAAAATCAATCTGTCGAGGAGTCGGCTGTTTTTTTTAAAAACGGCCTGACGGCTGTTAATGTTGCTGATAATCCTCATGGACCGGTATTGTCAAGCCTTGCCGGTTCAGTGATTTTGAGCAAGAAAGGCATTGAACCGGTTTACCAGATTGTTACACGGGACAGAAATCGTATCGCGCTTCAGTCTGATATCCTGGGCGCGGCAGCGCTGGGGATTAAGAATATTTTGTGTCTTTCAGGACATCATCAGTCCCTTACTGAGAGTCATGAATCTGCAAGTGTATATGATATCGACTCGATCCAATTAATTGCTGCTGTGAAGAAGATGTGCGATGAAGGAGTCCTTCTGGACGGAAGCAAGATCAAAGGTTCCTTTTCTTTGATTATAGGCGCGGCAGCCAGTCCTTACATGAAACCCGCGGAACTAAATTTCCTGCGCCTTGCCAAAAAGGTTGAAGCCGGCGCGAGATTTATCCAGACGCAGGCCGTGTTTGATATAGACGCTTTTGATAAGTGGCTTAAAGAGGCTATATCCCAAGGGATAACCGAAAAAACAGCCATTATTGCTGGTGTTCTGCCATTGACGGGCGCAAGCGAAGCTGAAAGTCTGAGGGGGAAATATATGGATTTATCAATTCCAGATAGCATAATAGAACGGTTAAAGGCGGCGGGTAATGATACGTCACAGAAGAAAGAGGGGCTTTCTATTTGTATCGAGACTATTAAAAGGATTAAAGGAATGGATGGGGTAAGAGGGATACATATTCTTTCCGGTGGTAAGGAGAATAACGTGCCTGAAATCATCTCCGCATCCGGATTATAAATTAGAGAGTGTCCATCCAGCGGGCACGAGAAAGAAAAGAAAATGCCAGAGAAATATCATATTCATACAACCCCTGTTCCACCTCGCCTTCCGCGTATCGGGAAACACGGCATCGTGGATTGGCGTGAAGACTGCGCAAGGTGCCATAACTGTGTGAAAAAGGCGTGCGTGTATGACCGTCACCGGCAGGAGGCGGAGTATATAAGAAAACTCGAATATGTGGATTTCCTGTTTTTCGAATGCATGGGGTGTTTTTCCTGTGTCCAGAACTGCACTAAAAACCTTTTGTGCCTGACGATTAATTCCGAATATGAACAGATGGGCAACAGATATTGGACCCCGGAAATCATTCATATTACCTGGCAGCAGGCTGAGACGGCGGCGGTTCCTGTTTCAGGGGCAGGCTACAGAGGTAAATTTTCGGGCCACGGTTTTGATTCCATGTGGACTGACATGTCTGAAATTGTCCGGCCTACAAGGGACGGGATACACGGAAGGGAATATATCTCAACATCGGTGGATATCGGAAAAAAACTGTCACACCTCAATTTCGATGCAAATACGAAAGGAACTGAAATCCCATCAATCATCGATATCCCGATGCCTCTGGTCATTGATATGAACCCTCCTGAATTCACCCTGCCGAAGCTTGAATCATTTATCATTGAAGCCGTGAGGTTGACCGATTTGATAGCAATCATTGATTCAGGCAAATGGCCGATAGCCGCTGATGACAGACAGATTCAGAATATAGACAAATATCTGCCGCACATCGCGTTCCACTTGAATCCGGATGCGCCGGAGATCCCGAAAGAATTGTTGGGTAAAACAAGGCTGATGCAAATACCGGATAATAGCGATGCAATTAATCGAATGACAGAATTAAAGGAAGCATATCCGGGAATTATCGTATCGGTGAGAGTTAACCTCGATTCGAGAGGAGTCGATCGCGCCATCGATCTGGCCGACTCAGGGGCTGAAGTGATTCATGTTGTCGCCGATTTCAACGGTGATGAGATTGGTGTTAATCACCCCAGATTTATAAAAGATATGATCCGCGAAATACATAAAGCCCTGATAAAAAGAGGCAGAAGAGATGAGGTGACTCTGATTGCCGGCAGCGGCATCGCTTTGCCGGAGCATATGGCCAAGGCGCTCCTTTGCGGTGCCGATCTGGTGTCAACCTATCTTCCGTTTATGATAGCTCTTGAATGCCGCTTTTGCCAAACCTGCAAACCTGGACTTACATGTCCTGCAAGACTTGAAAGCATCGATTTTAATTATGGAACCGGTCGGATAAGGAATCTGATTGCTGCATGGCATTTGCAGCTGATTGAATTAATGGGCGCAATGGGAATGCGTGAAGCTCGCCGTCTGCGTGGCGATGCCGGGCGTGCAATGTTTTTTGAAGACCTTGAGGAGGAGATTTTTGGAACGCTTTTCGGTTCAAGAAAAAAAGCTTGAGGATATCCTGCCGGAGAACACGATAAAGACGCTTGTGCCGCAGGTTGATGTCAGTCGTGGGATTGAGCCGGCGCCATCCCGCTACCGCAATGAAATCGCGAAATATATCATCTTTCGAAGCGACGACTGTATCAGGTGCGGCAAGTGTGCAGATTTATGCCCGTATCATGTCCATGTGCTGAAACCGGGTTATAAGTACTTTGCCGCCCCTAAGAGTTATTTGTGTATCGGGAAGGCTTGTGAAAGAACAAGTCATTTCTGCATCACCAAATGCCCGAAACAGGCGCTTAGAATGGTTGAAAATCCAATGATTAAAGCGCTTGGAGATTATCGCTGGCCGGCGGATATGCTTTTGTCAACATGGAAAATGGCGGAGACAGGATGCCCGCCGCCGGAAGAATATGAATATGATTACCGTGTAGGCAAATCCGAAGGCGGATTTGACCGGATCAGATTTAGATTTCCTGAAAAACCGCCGATTGAATTGCGCGACGATGAGATTGAGACAAGTATCATGTTAAACCGGCGGGATGACGGGCGTCCCCGTATTAAAATAGATGTTCCGTGGTATGGCGGCGGCATGTCTTTCGGGTCGGTAAGTAATGTAACACAGCTTGCCAAAGTGCGGGCAGCTTCCGCATGGAATACCTTCTCCTGCTCAGGAGAAGGCGGATATATGGAGCGGATGAAACCATATGACGACCATATGATTACGCAGGTTGCCACCGGCCTATTCGGTGTCCGCGAGGAAACCATTCAGCGTGTACGTATTATAGAATTCAAGTATGCGCAGGGAGCAAAACCTGGTCTTGGAGGGCATCTGTTGGGTGATAAAAATACACCCGCTGTTGCCAAAATCCGTGAAGCGGTGGTCGGCATCTCCTTGTTTTCGCCGTTTCCATTCCATAGCGTGTATTCAATAGAGGATCATATGAAACACATCGACTGGATTAAACATGTCAATCGGCGTGCTTTGATATCGACGAAGGTGTCTACGCCAACAGATGTGGATATGGTCGCTGTCGGAAGTTATTCTGCAGGAACTCATATTATACACCTGGATGGCGGTTACGGCGGCACGGGTGCGGCGCCGGACATTGCCAAAAAGAATATCGCAATGCCGATAGAATATGCGGTTGCAAAAGTTCACAAATTTCTGGTCGATGAGGGGGCAAGAGACAAGGTTGCCCTGATTGCGAGCGGCGGTATACGGACAGCTCATGATATCGCGAAAGCCATTGCATTGGGTGCGGATGGTGTTGTCGTAGGGACGGCGGAACTGGTAGCGCTTGGTTGTGTTCGCTGCTCACGCTGTTCAGCCGGGAGAGGCTGCCCGCGGGGTATTGCAACAACTGATCCGGGACTGGTTACCCAAATGAACCTGGAATGGGCGACACAGCGGATTGTCAATCTTTATAATGCATGGCGGAAAGACCTGGTAGACATTTTGAAAAGATTTGGTATGCGAAGCGTCAGAGAGCTGGTCGGGCGTTCTGATCTTTTGATGCATCTTGACTTCAACAATGATGTGCAAGTTAAGTTGCAGCCAAATATTTAACAAAGCTGCAGGTACAAAAAGATATAAGAAATTACTCAAAAAAATCAGATCAAAGATTTTAAAAAGTATCTAAAATTTCATATTGTGAATTTACTTATCGGCGGCGCCCATCTCACCAGCCACTGTAAAGCCCTTTATCTGATATTAATGATACAAAAAAATAAATAATAATTATCAATTGGCATCATATATTCATTAGATTAAGAGAATTTTATCGGCCTGAAAGTCAGACTTAAATCTATTAATATTTTATTAGTATTAATAATTATATCAATGTTTTATATTTGATCATGTTGAGATTTTGCAGTAATGGTAGTCAGTATACAATCGTACGGGCTTTCCCATTAAACAGACAAATATACTGTTCTGATATAAGAGTTTATTAATTCAAAATTTAAAATCAAAACCATGGGAGGCATTGAATGAAAAAGATAACTACGACAGCTTGTTGGGGGCTGTTTTTATTGATGTTATCATCCGAGATGGTCTTTGCGGCAGATAATGCAGGCACCGATACCGGGACAACAGCGTGGATGCTGACATCTACCGCCCTTGTATTGCTCATGGTACCGGGTCTGGCAATGTTTTACGGCGGTCTGGTGAGGACTAAAAACGTTTTAGGAACCATGATGCACAGTTTTGTGGCAATGGCGCTTATCGGTGTTTTGTGGGCGGTCTGCGGGTATGCCTTGACCTTTGGAAAAAACATGCTGGGAGGATTTGTCGGATGGAACAATGATTATTTTTTTCTTAAAGGAATTGATGATGCCATGGTCAATGGCGTGCCTGAGTACGTGCTTGCCATGTTCCAGGGAAAATTCGCAATCATTACACCTGCGCTTATCAGCGGTGCGCTGGCAGAGCGGGTGTATTTCAGGAGCTACTGTATTTTTATCGCGCTATGGTTTCTGTTGATTTACTGCCCCCTGTGCCACTGGGTCTGGGCGTCGGATGGATGGCTGTTTAATGCAGGCGCAGCCGGTGTGATTGATCTTGCCGGCGGTCTTGTGATTCATGTGTCAGCGGGTGTCAGCGCCCTTGTTGTAGCATTGTTTTTAGGAAAACGGGAAGGTTTTCCCAAGACGACCATGCAGCCGAATAATCTGGTCATGACAATGATGGGCGCGGGGCTTCTGTGGGTCGGCTGGTTCGGTTTCAATGCAGGATCAACTGTTCAAAGCGGGCTGGCTACGGCCCGGGCCCTGACCATGACCCAATTGTCAGCTGCCAGTGGGGCATTAACCTGGATAATTATCGAAGCGATTATTTACCGTAAAGCAACCTCTCTGGGCTTTGCATCGGGCATACTTGCCGGGCTTGTGGCCATTACTCCGGCGGCCGGTGTTGTAAAGCCTTACGGAGCCCTTATCCTTGGCGCCTGCTCTTCAATGGCCTGTTATTATGCGTTAAGCGCCAAATTGAAATTCGGGTATGATGATTCTTTGGATTGTTTCGGGATTCATGGAGTGGGCAGCGGCCTCGGGGTCCTGCTGTTGAGCTTTTTCATCAGGGAGAGCTGGATGAGAGACGCATCGACTGCAGCCGGATCTAATTGGACCATGTTTAACCAGTTTTTTATCCAGGCAAAAGGGCTCGGAGCAACAATAGTTTTTGCAGCACTGGGAACGCTTTGTATCTGCTTTATTGTTGAAAAAATGTTTCGTTTCAGACTCGACAGGGAAAAAGAACTCATCGGCCTTGATCAGTCCCTTCACGGGGAGCATGGGTACGGTATGCTCCAGCCTTGATGGATTCGTAAAAAAGCCTTTCTATGTTGCTGTTTTTTAATGTTTTTTGCCCTTGCGGTATCATTTTAAGGGGAATAAAATATATAGTACCTCAAGATTCAGATAAATGATTCAGTAAGGGAAGGAATACGGATTCCGAATTTTTAATAAATGAATCGTTGAATATGTCATCCATACCGGCGCTCCGGAAACAGATATTGTAATAAGGGTCATCGGATTCTCCCCTTGAATATTTGCTCCCCAGCCATTTGTTCCGGACAGCCTGCATGGAATCTTTTTCATCTTTTTTGTTTATGTGTGTCTGCTTGACATATTCCTCCGATGAATCGGGGAAAAAGAGCAACGGCTTTGAAAGGCCTTCCCAATAGAGATTAAGAAGCACAATAAGATATTCCCGGCTCTTTTCGACAGGGTCAAAAACAGCGGTCTTATCCATGCAGACAAGGACTGTATTTGAAGGCAAATCCATGTCACGATGCGAGCATAAGACAAGGTGATAAATCCAGGCCCTTAAGATATTTTTTGCCTTCATTGCCGCATACCTGAAATTCAGCATTCCGCTTTCATAAATATTTGTGAGCCTGCCTGTTAATGAAAAATCATCAATCGTTATATCTATATCCAATAAAGACGGCTGGTTGCCTCTTTTATATTCTTCTATTTTTCTTACAAACGCTTCCACGTCAATGATAGACTCTTTAAGAAGGATTTCCCCGATATTCCCGTGTGGAAGCCTTCCTTCAGCCTTATATACCCTTAAACTGTAATCCGGGGGTTTTCCGGCCAGCACATCGACAACAAGATCCTGGTTAACAAGATAATTATCAAGGCCGGTTAAATCAAAATTCTCTTTGTCGGATAAAACGGATTCTTTTTCTTCAAGGTATATCCCAAGACGTTTCTGGAGAAGATATTTTGCGGGATTTGTGAAAAAATTGCACAGCGCCTCTATGTTCAATATTTTCAATTCATCGGGAGGCTCGCAAAGGCCTTCCGATATTAATGGAATGTTATCTTCACCTTTATGGCGGCTCTCATTCAGGCTGCATGCCGCGAGCATATTTTCCGCCGAATAGCTGAAAAGCTTCCCTTTATCTCTGAAATATGCCGGAGAAAAAGCCTGGAGCTTATGCGAAACAATCATCTGCCCGCTATCTAACCCAAACCCTTCCCTGACATAATCAAGCAGTTCGCTCACAAGGACAGAGGGCGGGATGGGCGTGTTATCCTGAATGCTTTGTCCTACATAGCTTATATAAAATATTTTTCTTGCAGATATCAGCGCCTCAAGGAAAAGATACTTGTCGTCCTTTTTCTTTGATCTGTCGCCCGGCCTGGGGTCGCCTGCCATAAGATCAAAGCCGTATAAATATGAATTTCTCGGAAAAGCGTCATTATTCATGCCGAGAAGGCAGATAACTTTAAAAGGAATACTTCTCATTGGAAGCATTGAGCAGAAAGTTACGCCTCCCGACATAAATCCTGAAGAAGAGCTTTCATGTTCCAAAGTCTTTTTCACATAATATTTAACCGCATCTATTTCGATCTCTTCGTCATAACCCGACAGCTCGGCTTTTGCCGACATTCCGCCAAGAACGCGGCGTATAAACTGTATCTCCTGCTGAGTATCATCATACCCGGCAAAAAAGGTGTCAAGAACTCCGGTTAAAACAGAATGCCAAGCATTTATTGTCTGCTTTCTCATAAGTGATTCTGTGCAAACAAGGCTTTTTTCAATAAATTCAATGAACTTTCCGAGAACCTTGGCATCAGTGCCTTCGATTCCCTCAAAGGGGAGAATTCCTGAAAACATCTCACCCTCTTTTATGGGCATCGCATACCCTAAAAGAAGTCTTTCGATTCCGGCTTTCCATGTATTTTCGTTAAATCCGGGAAGGCCCAGCACGGTTTTATCAGCCCCTTCAAAGCCCCATCTGATGCGGGTATCCCGTATCCAGCCCCTTATTTTCTCAAGGTCGGATTCATTCAGCCCGAATTTTTCCTTTATACCCGGATATTCTAAAACAGAAACAACCTGTGAAACTTTAAATCTGCTCTCCTTCAAATCGAGAATGGATAAAAATCCATCTACGACACCGCTTTCTTTCCTGATGCTTCTGTCTGAAACCGAAAAGGGAATACGCGGTTCATTATCCCCACGGGCATCAAAAACCGCATAAACGAATGGGGCATAAATTTCTATATCGGGGGTCATAACAAGAATATCATCAGGCAGCAGTTCGGGATCATCTTCAAGCATTGCAAGAAGGTTATCATAGAGCACTTCAACTTCCCTCATGGGACTATGGCATGAATGAAACTGAAGGGAAGCATCCGGGCTATCAGGCTGAAACAGATCAGAGTTATCAGATACCTTCCTGTCTTTCAGATGTAAAATATCCGATTGCAGGCATGAGAGCAGATCAAGGCATTTTTGCTCCTCATACTCTTCAACCAGTTCGTATTCCGCGGAGATTATATATTCAAAAAAAAATTTTCCCGGCTCTCCCATGGAGGATAAAAGACGGTTTCCCTTTTGGAGATGAAGGTCTTTTTCATCAATAGTTGTTCCCGCATATTTTGACTTTATCCTTGTTGCATTCCAGTCATTCAGAGTATCCGCCCAGTATTCCCTGCACGGATTTAAAAGGAACATATTTACTTCAACTATACCCGACAATTCCTCGATAGCCTGCATATGAAAATGCGGAAGAGCCGATATCCCGAAAACGGATATCCGTCCGTATAAATTATCTGAACCGGAAGACAGGGTTCTGATTTTGTTAATCAGGGCCTTCTGCAGACTGGCCCTGTGGAGGTTTTCATTTCCCCTGGCAATCTCCCGCCAAAGCTGTGCCTGCCACATGTGAGGTTTTTCTTTATCTTCACCATTATCCTCCCACATAAAAATCATGTCAGGCCTGAAAACAATATATTGATCAAATATATCAGCCAGTTTCTCAGAAAGCTGAAAAAGCTTAAGCTTATTTGTATCATCTGTCAGGTATCTTTTTAAACTCTCAAAACCGGCCTTGTCGAGATGGGCAGGAAGGATCTTAAGGAGAGAAAACGTCATGACTCCGGGTTCAAAAATAGCTGTTCCTGGAATATCCGGGAAAAAACGCTTTAGTATGTCATCAAGGAATGCGTTTGGAAAAGGGAAACGGCAGTTTGCGCAAATTCCGTTTAGCCTCGCAAGCTCCATGGAAAGCCAGCGTTCCATCCCCTTGCTCTGAACAATGATAATCTCCTGGGAAAGAGGGGAAAGAGACAAACCGGAAACAGGTGATTTAACAATTTGTGCGAGTTTTTCAGCAAGAATTTCAAGGCGATTGCTTGTATATATTTTCAAACCGGGCATATGGCATACTTTTTGGGTTTATGGTCTCTGGTTCCTGGTCTCTGGTTTAATTTCTTTAACCTCCGGCAAATGTTGAAACAATCTTTACAACATCTCCTTCGGTGAATCTGTAGTCAGGATCTGTTCGTTTTCCATTTAGAAAACAGATTATTTTGAGCTTATCAGGGAGGTTAAGTCTTTCTATCAGGGTCCCTGCGGTAAGATCTGTACCAATATCAAGGTCCCGTTCCTTCATATATTTTTTCATTATGCCAACGGGAACCAGATAGACCTTCATCTCATGTCTCCCGCCAGACCCTTTTTGCCTCAATTCCCATTCCGTATTCCTCCAGTTTCTTCAAAGAAGGTATACCTTTCACAGGATCCATTTCCATGAGCTCGTAAAATTTATTTTTCATTCCTTCAAAATTTATGACAACACCTTCCGGCTCTCCGTCTCTGGCTGGCTCAAGCATTCTTGGAGTCAGAGCATCGTCTTTAGCTGTGCGCCCGAAAAGATAATTAATAAGACGTTTTAAGTAAAAAACCCTTGTACCCGCCATCATCATATCCGGAGCATCCCAGTTGTAGCCTGCAACAGAATTAAAAAGGCCGACCCATTCCGGTATTGTGATTTCGCGGTCTGCAAACTGGCAGAAGCAGGCGCTGTTCTCTAAGGCGCCCAGAGCAACCGCAATAACGGCCGTTTCCGCCTTATCTTTGTCGGTCATTGGCTCCAGCTCATATTCAAAACCGATTTCAGGATAAAAGCATGCTCCCATCTCCAGAAAGAGCATGGGCGATGCCACATGGCAGGCTCCCCGCGGGCTTACCGCATAGGCAAGGGCCAGTCCGTGGCCTCCTCCCCTGGGGTCATGCATCGGAACTTCAAGCCCTTTGCATTGGACCGTATAATTTATGGTATCTTTACCTGTTTTAACCGCCGCCGAAAGGCTCCCTTCGGCAAGAAGCATTCCAAGCTCTCCCTTCCTTGCGGCAATTCCCGGCAGGATTTTCTCTATAACTGTTCCCATGTCGCCCCAGAGAAGCTTTATACCGCCTGTATCTTTTTCCGTAATGTCTCCCCTTTCAAAAGCCTCCATTGCCCAGGCAATCGAACCTCCGGCTGTTATGGTGTCAATTCCAAGGTCATTGCATATCCGGCCTGCCTTGCACGCGGCTGCAAGATCCATCGAACCGATAAGGGATCCGAGAGCCGCTATCGTTTCATATTCAGGACCCGGGCCTTCGGGAATTGCAAATGGGCCTTCCTTTACTTCAACGACACGCTTGCATGCAATAGAGCAGTAAGCGCAGGCTCTGCGCTTCGTGAGATATTTTTCGGTCAGCACGCCTCCGTTCAACTCCTGCCCCATCTCTTCCCAGTAATTTGAAGTGTAATTCCTTATAGGAACATCCCCGCTTACTACTCCTCCTTCAAGATTTGCGGCGGTTCCGTTTTCACGCATTACATCTGATGCCAGAGCTTCCTTTATTTTGGGATTAAGCACTGCGCGCAATTTTTCATATTTTTCAGGATCGGCGAGTTTCATGTTTTTGCTGCCGGCCTTTACAACAATTGCCTTGAGGTTTTTTGATCCCATTACAGTTCCGAAACCGGCCCTTCCGAAAGCATGATGCCCTTCATTAAGAATTATCGCGTATTTAACCAGGTTCTCACCGGCAGGACCTATGATGAGTGTCCGGTAATTCTTTCCGTACTTTTCCTTAATGGCCCTGTTTACATCTTCTGTTCCCTTTCCCCAGTATTCCGGAGCAGGCACTATATTAATTTTTTCGTCTTCAAGAAGAAGCATGGAAGGCTTTTCAGCCTTACCTTTAATAATGATGCCGTCATAACCGGCATATCTTAATTCAGGCGCAAAATACCCGCCGCAGGAAGAATCGCCCCAGTTTCCGGTAAGCGGAGAACGGCCCGCGACAGAGTTTCTGCTTGCTCCGGAAATCTTGAGTCCTGCGAAGGGGCCGTTCATGAAAATAAGCATCGCTTCAGGCGACAGGGGATCAGCGGAAAAGTTCCCTCTTTCCCAGAAGAGTTTGGCGGCAAGCCCGCTTCCACCGATATACTTGGTGTAATATTCCTCAGGAAGTAATTCTGTTTCAATGCTCCCTTTGCCAAGGTCAACATTGATAATTTTTCCGGTATTTCCGTTCATCTGTATCGCCTCCCTTCCATCCATAAATTTCAGATTTGAAATTTCAAATTTGAAATTATTCAGGCCTGATCCCTATGCTACTATGCTAATATCTTGTCTTCCCACCCCAGATCTTTAAGGACAGTCACATAAATTGCCGCAACTTTCTTGAGTTTAGGCGCAAGCTTCAGAAGCCCCGTCGCGGAACCCTTCACTCTTATCTTTCTACGGGTTATGGCCATTACAGGATTAAGTTTGTTTGACCATGACCGGTGGGCATCATCCGCTGAAAGGCTCATTGTCATGTCAGGCGGTTCCGCAGGCTTTCCCGGTCCGACTTTGAGTTCCCCCTTCCTGCAATCTACCCAGAAGGAACAGTTCGGACCGTTCTCCGTATAATCAAACAATATCAACTGATTCACTTTTTTCATGCCGCCGGTAAGTTCCTCATCAGCCATCGCCCTTTCAAACAGCATAACAAACGCCTTGATCGGTTCGCTCTCGTCTTTCCAGTATTCCATAAATTTTCTCCTTCCTGTTATAATGCTTTAAGATAAAGATTAAGTATGTCCTCTTCCTCTGCAAAACGCGGATTGTAGCTTATCTGTGAGTCCGCACCGGCAAGCTCGACTGTGGGCAAAAGCTTATCCCTGTCGTCCGGAACTCCCAAATCTTTGAGCCTTTCGGTAAGACCGATTTCTTTTTTTAAATCCTTTACACCCTGCACGGCAGCCCTGGCAGCCTCGATGGGTTCCATTCCATCAACGTTTATCCCCATTGCATCTGCAACCATCATATACCTGTCTGCCGCTTCCTCCACGTTAAATTCCATGACTACAGGCAACATTATTCCGTTTGCAAGTCCATGAGGAATTCCGTAATGCGCTCCAAGCGCGTGAGCAGTGGCATGAACCGCGCCGGTCATGGTATTCCCGAAGCACATTCCTGCCAGAGTGCTGGCTATCAGCATGTGTCCCCTTGCATTGATATTTTCGGGTTCATTTACGGCTATGGGAAGATATTTAAATATAAGTCTTATCGCATGGAGGCCAAGCGCGTCGCCTATGGGCGAAACCGAAGTCGATGTTACGCCCTCAATTGCATGAGTTAGAGCGTCCATCCCCGTGAATGCCGTTATTTTGGGAGGGAGTTTTACTGTCAGTTCGGGATCAAGCATTGCTATATCTGCGTTGTATGGATGGGTTATCTGAAGTTTGACCCTTGCGTTCACATCAAGGGCAACAATGGCGTGGGTTACCTCGCTTGCAGTTCCTGCTGTTGTCGGGAAAACTATGTGCGGGGGAAGCGGTTTGGCATCATCCCACAGGGCAGCCCTGTCTGCAAGGGGCTGAAAGTCATCGGTGCCCTCCCCTATCAGGATATTTATTCCTTTTGCGGAATCCATTACACTTCCGCCTCCAACAACCACCATGCAATCCGCGCCCTTTTCCCTGTAAAATGCCGCTCCCTGATTAATTATGTCGATTCTTGCATCCTGAATAATGCTGTCGAATATTCCAACCAGTTCAAGTTCCGACTTTTCAATCTCCTTTGCCACCATCCCGGCAACACCGGCGTTGACAATCCCCTTGTCGGTAATGATCACCACTTTTTTCCCGCCGAGAGCATTCATTTCAAACCCTATTTCGGATCTTATTCCGGGGCCGAACATTATTCTCGGTCTGTTTGACCACATGAAAAACGAGCTGAGTTCCAGATCAGGGTATTTCATTTTCTCCTCCATTAATGATTGATGATTTCACAAAACATCGCAAAAGAATGTTTTATAAAACCACGAAGAACACGAAGCTTAAAATATTATATATTTTTTCTTCTTCGTGATCTTCGTGGCCTTCGTGGTAAAGATGGGACTTTTTACATGAGCTGCTTCATAAAAATCAGCCTGATAATACGTGTTTGTCTAAAACAAAGCATATAAATAAGCCTTCGAAAACTTTTTCGTCTTTATTATTGACTACCACGCGGACTGTCTGTCTCTTGCCTGTTATATTTTCAACCTTTGCCTCGGCAACAACTGTGTCGCCTTTCCTGAGAGGTTTTAAAAATTTTACATCGGCTGAACCAAGAACTACATTCGGATGGTTTACGGCAATCATGGCGGAATAATCGGCAAGACCAAAGACAAATCCGCCATGAACCAGCCCGGACTCGTCCGCTGCCATATTATCTGTTAAAAGAAGCTCAACTCTGCTGAAGCCTTCATCGATTTCAAGAGGTTTTCCACACAGAGTTAGGTCGATCTTTTTGTGAGTATTTATATCCATACTCTTCTTCGGTCTATAGATTCTGTTTGCGGATTTGGATTATTATTTACATGATATTTTACGTGACTGATATCCTCTATCAGAACAGGGCTTTTATGGCAATAAATATCAATCCTAACGGCTTTGTAAAAAGTCATTCTGCTGTGTTGCACTTCACCTTTCGTCATTGCAGCGTACCAGTAAGTACGCTTCATTCCTCAAGATTCGTGCGCCTTGCATAATGAGCTTTTTTCATTGCCGTCTAAAATATTAATCTTCTTCGAGTTTAAAACGGATCGGAATTTTTACCGGCATATCCACTTTTTCATCGCCCCTTTTACCGGGCTCAAAGCGCCACTTTTTGACTGATGATACGGCGGCTTGGTCCAGAAGAAAATAGCTGCTCGATTGAAAAACACTTACTTTTCCGGCATTACCTTCTTTTGTAACAAGAACTTCAAGAATGACGGTTCCCTCAAAGCCTCTCTTTTTTGCCTGTATCGGATATCCGGGAGCCGGATTCTCTTTATAGAGCGGGGCAGCTTCTTTTACAATCTGAAAAACGGGCGGCTTCTCCTCTGCTGTGCGATCATAACCTTGTTTAAACCCTTCCGGTCCATTTTTCGAATCTCCTCCAATAAATCTTTTATCGGCGACGGGAGACGGCAATAAACCTGTGAGGGCATTTGATTCCGTTACGCCGGGTGCTTCGGGAATATTTGTCTGAATCGAATCGCCCGGAAGCTCAGGCCTGCTGACCTTACGCTCAAAAAGCCTGTCTGTTTTGCCGGGTTCATTCTCCGATACATTATCTGCATTTTTCTCATGTACCTGGAGCAATTGGGAATCTGATGAGGTAACTGCTGATGGAGGAGAAGTTAAAGATATTGTGACAGAAGAGGGTCTGACTTGAGGATATGGCCTGTTTTTTACCCATTCTCCATTGAAACAAAAGATCAGCCCGTGAACGGCAAGAGCCAGGGCTATTGAAAAGAGTAAACGTTTCACCGTCTTAGGCTGGCCTCTGACTGGAGTGAAATGCGGCTGATCCCTGCATTTTTTATCTGATCCAAAACATTAAAGAGTTTCTGATATGAAAGGCTGCTGTCTGCAAAAAGCATCACACCTGTCTGTTTTTCGCTTCCGGCCTTATGTTTCAAGGCAGCAGCCAGATCGC
>JAGVOC010000077.1 GCA_020052975.1 Desulfobacterales bacterium
ACCCGGATATCTTTGCATTCATCGATGAAATGGAAAAGAACTTGATCAAAGAATGAGCAATCGGTAATCCCCGGGACATTCTATGTGCTTGAAGTTTCTTCGGCAACATTTGGCTATAAATTAAAAAAAAAGGGGTTAACCATAGACTGATTAATCCCTTTTTATATTGGTGGGCCGTGTTGGAATCGAACCAACAACCTACTGATTAAGAGTCAGGTGCTCTACCTGGTTGAGCTAACGGCCCTGATGTTCTTTTTTCCATAAAAAAGCGGGTATGCTCGTACCAGCTTTAATTAATCTTGTCAAATTTTTTATGCCTGTTTAACCTGTTTAAGCTGGATGTTGCAAGCGTTATTTTCAGCTTCATATAAAGCCGTTAGATTTTAATCCTGCTTGCCCGCTTTCTTTCCTTCTTCCAATCAACCTCTTTTCGCTTTCTCTGGAGTTTTGTTCTTGCTTTTTTCTCTTCATCCGCCTCTATATTAAGGATGTAACTGCCGGGCATGGTTTTTGGGGCAGATTCCTTCTGTTTAACGGCCGGTTTGGGTTCTTCTTTTTGCCTGGGAGGAGGAGGGCCTGTAAAGCAGCCTACAGGAATTGGTCCGGTGAAATATAATTCACCCGAAGTATAAAAAACAACACCGGCGTCAAGGGCCTTTCCGGTATGAACAGTAAGGAGAACCGGAGACTGGTCGAAGCGTTTTCCAATTCTTTCAGCCAGTTCTCCTGTAGATGAAAGCACGACCTTTTCGCCTCCGACAGGATGAATCCCTTTTTCCAAAGCAAAAAGGTAACCATTTTTTCTGACAAAGGTATAAAGAATCTTTGGAGGATTACCTGCTATGTCAGGCTTCGGGAGGCTATTCAAATTTTTTGCGCGGATCAAAGAGTCCTTTATCTCAACCTGAAAGTCAGGCAATGATGATAAAATGTCATCTATATGGAAACTCCGCACATATTTAAACCCATCCTCTTCATTAATTGCCCGAAGAAGATATTTTATTTTGACGTACCCTTCGGTATCAGGAACAAGACCGAACTCATCCGGCCTTCTTTCAAGTATATACAAAATAAAATTACCAAGCTTTTTGAGAGATCTTAACGCATCCATAATAAATAGTGAATAGTGACGGCTTGTTAAAAAGTCATTCTGCTGTGTTGCATAATGAATTTTTTACTTTGCCGTCTGAATTTTGACTTCTTACGAAACCATCAATTAAACGACCATAATTTTTAACTCTAATATTTTGACTATACATTTTACATCATTTATATAGATTCTTGCATATAAGAATCAGAATTTCAATTTATAATATATGACGGCTTCTTAAAAAGTCATTCTGCTGTGTTGCGCTTCATCTTTTGTCATTGCAGCGTACTGATATGTACGCTTCATTCCTCAAAATTCGCGCGCCTTGCATAATGAGCATTTTACTTTGCCGTCGGAATTTGGAATATTTACGAACTGATAAATATATAAGGATATAATCCGAAATGAAACGGGAAAATTCTCAAAGATTATTTGAGCAGGCAAAGAAACTGATTCCGGGAGGCGTTAACAGCCCTGTGCGGGCATGTAAATCTGTCGGTACAGATCCGGTTTTTATCGACCGGGCTGAAGGATGCCTGGTTTTTGATGCGGACGGGAATGAATATAT
Organism: Desulfobacterales bacterium; assembly: GCA_020052975.1. Next base: position 1,659 of record JAGVOC010000077.1, read on the forward strand.
TGATTATGTCGGATCATGGGGGCCTATGATTCTGGGGCACAGGCATCCTGCTGTGGTTGAAGAAATAAAATCGGCACTGAACAAAGGGACAAGTTTCGGGGCGCCGACGGAGCTTGAAATCAAGCTGGCCGGAATGGTTATTGAAGCGGTTCCCTCAATTGAAATGGTTCGCATGGTCAATTCCGGCACCGAGGCTGCAATGAGTGCAATTCGCCTTGCGCGCGGCTTTACCCGAAGGGACATGATCATCAAATTTGACGGATGCTATCACGGCCATTCGGATGCTCTTTTAGTTGAAGCCGGATCCGGTGTTGCAACGCTTGGAATTCCGGGAAGCCCTGGTGTTCCCCAATCATTTATTTCAAGCACCTTGTCGCTGCCATATAATGATGTTGACTGTGTTAAAGAAGTTATGGAAAAGCGCGGATCAAAGATTGCCTGCATAATAGTCGAACCTGTTGCCGGCAACATGGGCCTGGTTCCGCCTGCGCATGGATTTTTAGCTGCCCTGAAAGAACTTACTGAAAAATATCGCAGCCTGCTGATATTCGATGAAGTCATGACGGGCTTCAGGGTTGCATACGGCGGCGCCCAGTCATTGTATGGAATATCGCCCGACCTGACCTGCCTTGGGAAAATAATAGGGGGCGGTCTGCCTGTCGGCGCCTACGGCGGGAAGCGTGAAATAATGGAGCAGATTGCACCCCAGGGGCCTGTTTATCAGGCAGGGACATTGTCCGGAAATCCGCTTGCCATGGCGGCAGGAATTGCGACTTTAACACAGATAAAAAAGCCCGGCTTTTATGATTCGCTTGATAAGATGTCGGAAAAACTCGGGAAAGGGCTTAAGGATGCAGCACGCAAGGCCGGTATTAAAGTCTTTGTGGAAAGAGTAGGATCCATGCTCGGCATGTTTTTTACCGACAGAAAGGTTGTCGATTTTAACAGCGCTAAAACAAGCGATCTTACTATGTTTTCAGCTTATTACAGGAATATGATCGAAGAGGGAATCTATCTTGCGCCTTCCCAGTTTGAGGCCCTCTTTGTATCTTCCGCCCATGGGACGGAGCACATTGAACGCACGATTGAAGCAGCAGAAAAAGTAATGCAGGGGTTGAGGCGAATATGAAATATCGGATATCGAATATCGAATGGCGTACATCGAACCACGATATGCGAAGTCCGGTGTACGATGTATGAACAACGGAGGCAGTATGGGTAATCAGATTAAAACAACAATTTTGCTTGCTGTATTGACTGCATTTATAGTTCTGTCCGGCCGGATCATGGGTGGAACCCAGGGAATGGTTATTGCTCTTATTCTGGCAGCAGGCATGAATTTTTTCAGCTACTGGTTTTCAGACAAGATTGTTTTAAGGATGTACAAGGCACAGGAGATAACTCCCAATGAGGCTCCGCAGGTATATGAAACAGTTAAAAAGCTGACAGTTCGCGCGGGGCTCCCAATGCCTAAAATATATATTATTCCTGAAGAATCGCCCAATGCATTTGCCACAGGCAGAAATCCGGAACATGCCGTTGTCGCGGTTACCGAAGGGCTTCTTAAGCTGATGAGCAGGGAAGAAGTTGAAGGTGTTCTCGCCCATGAGCTGGCGCACATAAAAAACAGGGATATACTCATAGGCTCTATTGCCGCCACTCTTGCCGGTGCAATCATGGTGCTTGCGAACATGGCACGTTGGGCGGCAATTTTCGGAGGATCGAGGAGAGATGACGAAGATAGGGGCGGTGGTATTATCGGGCTGGTAGTAATGTCAATCATGGCTCCCATAGCAGCCATGCTCATCCAGATGGCCATTTCCCGGTCAAGAGAATATATTGCAGATTCCACGGGGGCTTCTTTTGCGGGTAATCAAAAGGGCCTGTCCGATGCCTTGAGAAAGCTCGGGGCATATGCAGGCAGGCTACCTATGGATGCCAATCCTTCAACGGCTCATATGTTCATTGTAAACCCGTTATCAGGTAAAAGTCTTATGAGTCTGTTTTCGACCCACCCTCCGCTGGAAGAGAGAATCAGCCGCTTAACCGGGGTTCGTGCAGAAAATAAAGAGGGCGGATCCGGAGCAGGCAGGGGTGAACAGGATGCCAAATCCTTGTGGGATAATCTTTCCCGTTAAGGTAATATTAGGAACCATTTTTATTACGGGAACATGTTGACTTGAAATAAACTCCTGATATATGGTGCCTTTGTGTTTTTCGCATCCGCATAATTCATTGTTGACGGCTTTGTAAAAAGTCATTCTGCTGTGTTGCGCTTCATCTTTCGTCGTTGCAGCGTACCAATAATTACGCTTCATTCCTCAAGATTCGCGCGCCTTGCATAATGAGCTTTTTACTTTGCCGTCATTATTTTCTGATATATTCTAAAAAAATAAACAACTTTTTTATCCTTATTATATAGCAAGGGAGAAAAATGGCTACATCAAGTTACTGGGCTGATAAATATGTCGAAAATAAAAAAAGTGCAAGGGACGCGATCAGCCTTATAAAACCCGGGAAGAGAGTTTTTATCGGCTCATCATGCGGGGAGCCGCAGCACCTTGTCAGAGTTTTATCGGAATTTTCGGATAATTTTACCGACATTGAGATCGTTCGCTTGTTAACGCTGGAAAATACGCCGCTGACGCTTATCGCGAACAAGACAAAAAGCCAGAGTCTTAATATAAGGTCTTTTTATCTTGGTTCTGCCAAAACTCAAGGACTTGCAAGGAATATGCGGTTTATAACGCCAATTAACCTTTCCGCTATTCCGCGCCTGTTTAAAAGCCGTCTCCTTCCCATTCATGTCGCACTTATCCAGGTTTCTCCTCCCGATGATTTCGGGTGGATGAGTCTTGGAGTCTCCGTTGATATTACCTATGCTGCGGCTTCTTCAGCTGATTTTGTGATAGCGCAGGTTAACCCAAGGATGCCGAGGACACTAGGACGGAGCTTTATCCATGTCAACGACGTGGATGTATTTGTGGAAAAAGAGGAGGAACTTCTGACAATAGGTGAACTTCCCGACCTTGAATCGGCAAACAAAATAGCCGGGCATATAGCAAGGCTCGTAAGTGACGGGTCAACTTTACAGATGAGCCTTGGGGTGACTCCCGGAGCCGTTCTTCTTGCCTTTTCTGATAAGAACGACCTTGGAATCCATACCCAGTATCTTACTGACAGTATTATGCACCTTTTCTCAAAGGGTGTTATTACAAACAGGAAAAAGGGGTTCAATGAAGGGAAAATTGTGGCAAGCAGTGCTATAGGGTCAAAGAATCTTTATGAATTTATGCACGACAACCCGGCAATAGAATTACATCCTTCCGACTATGTGAATGACCCTGGCATAATAGCAAGGCACCGCAAGATGGTTTCGCTGAATGTTGCCATGACCATGGACCTTACAGGCCAGGTTGCCGCGGACGCCCTTCCCATTAACCATTTTTCCGGAGTTACAGGCATGGTTGATTTTATGAGGGGCGCATCCCAGGCTGATGGAGGGAAATCGATTCTCATGATCACTTCCACAACGAGTAACGGCAAGAAAAGCAGGATAGTTCCCTTTCTTACCGATACTGCCATAGTTGTTCCAAGGGGAGATGTTCATTATGTGGTTTCAGAATATGGCGCAGTGAATCTTTTCGGAAAGAGCATCCAGGAAAGGGCGATGGCTTTGATAAGCATAGCCCATCCGGATTTCAGGGAACAGCTTTTTCATAGTGCCAAGAGACTGGGGCTTCTTGGCGCAGAACGGACGCTGAAAGAGTCAATACACGGCGTGTATCCCGCCAAGCTGGAAGAGACTTTTGTAATAGACGGCGAATCCGTGACCGTAAGACCGGCAAAACCGGTCGATGAAAGAAGGATACAGGAACATTTTTACAGTCTTGATAAAAATGACATTGCTTCACGCTTTTTCCATGAAAAAACCAGGTTTGTCAGCGACGAAATCGGAGATGTATCTCAGATAGATTATATTAAGGATCTTACAATGGTGGCTATTGTGGGGGAATTCGGTTTCGGAAAGGTCATAGCTGTCGGAGAATATCTTCTTGATCCTGGAAAAAACATGGCGGAGGTCGCCTTTTCGGTAATAAAGGAGTATCAGGGAAAGCGGCTTGGAAAAATTTTGCTTAAAAAACTTTTCGAAGCTGCACGGGAAAACGGCATCCTGGGACTCTTTGCGTACACCTCTCCGGGCAATCAGGGAATGATAAGGCTGTTCAAGACTTTGCCCTACAAGATCAGAACAACCTTTGAAGATGATATGATAATGTTGAGCTGCAGGTTCGATGATCCGCAGGCGTGAACAGCGAATAGTGAATAGAAGTGTTCAAGGGTTCAAGGATTCGAGGGTTCGAGGGGCAAGCGCGTGAGCCGAATATCGAACATAGAACATAGAACATAGAATATAGAAGGTTGAATATCAAATAAATAATATAGGAGATCGAAGTACGAAATTCGATGTTCGATGTGCGACATTCGACATTCGATGTCCGATGTACGATGTCCGGATCAGGAACCGGGGCAGGAAATAAATAAGCGTATTGGCAAAAGCAACAGGAAAAAAATATGTACAAGGTGATGTTTTACCCTCACAATATAAGCATAACAGCGGAAGACGGAGATAATCTCCTGCGTGTCGCAATGGAAGCAGGTGTTCATGTTAATGCTTCCTGTGGCGGTGAAGGCATTTGCGGGAAGTGCCGCGTTATAATTGAAGAGGGATCGGTTGAAGGCGGAATTACCGAAAAGCTGAGCGATGATGACATTAAAAAGGGGTATAGACAGGCCTGTCTTTCAAATCTCAGGAGCAACCTCGTTGTCCGGATTCCGGTTGAATCTGCCATAGATGCAAGTGTTCTCAACATGCCTCTTAGTCCGAGGAAGACTGCGCGTATAAAGCAAATCAATCTCGAAGAATTAAGGGAGAAGGGCCTTTTTGTGCCTCCCGTTGAAAAGAGGTACCTTGAGCTCCTTAAGCCGACGGCCCGGGATAATCTTCCGGATGTTTCACGCCTGGTCAGCCATTTGAAAACACATTACGACGAACACCGCCTTGTTGTTGAACTTCCTGTAATAAGAAAAGTGCCTGATATTTTCAGAAAAGAGGATTTCAGAGTAACCGTCACCCTTGCGCGTCCTGTTCGTGAGGAAAGTAAGACCCACATAATAAATATACAGCCCGGAGATACGACCGACCGGAACTATGCAATTGCAATGGATATCGGAACCACTACCGTATATGGCCAGCTGATCGATCTTATAACAGGAAATGTTCTTGCCCAGCATGGAGAATTTAACGGCCAGATAAGTTACGGCGAAGACGTAATAAGCAGGATTGTGTATGCTGAAAAACCGGGCGGTCTTGACAAGCTCCACGATGTCGTAATCAAAACCATGAACGCAATTATTAAAAAGATAGTGGCACAGGCAGGAATTGATCCGGATGAAATTTCAACTATCACTATTGCAGGCAACACTACCATGACCCAGCTTTTGCTGAAGGTCAATCCGCGTTATATGCGCCGCTCTCCCTACGTTCCGGCCTCGACACTTTACCCGCCCATAAAGGCCGTTTCCCTGGGAATAGACCTTGGGGATCATGTGGCTGCACTTGTATATCCGCAGATTTCGAGCTATGTCGGCGGGGATATCGTGGCAGGTGTCATGGGCTCAGGGATATACAGGTCGGAAGAGCTTACTCTTTACATGGATATAGGGACAAATGCCGAGATAGTGATAGGGAACAAAGACTGGCTTGCCTGCGCAGCATGTTCGGCCGGCCCCGCCTTTGAGGGGGGAGGTGTAAAATTCGGGATGCGTGCAACCAAGGGGGCTATCGAGGATTTTTCGATAGATCCTGTTTCATTTGAGCCTATGAATATAACCATTGGAAATGTCAGGCCTAAAGGCATATGCGGTTCGGGGCTGATAACCATGGTTGCGACCCTTTTTGAAGCCGGTGTTATAAATAATCTTGGAAAATTCAACCGGGATCTTAATACTCCGCGGATTCGTGAAACAGGTGGTGTTTACGAATATGTGCTTGCATGGGCAAGTGAGACGCAGATCGACAGGGATGTGGTCCTTACCGAACCTGATATAGACAACCTGATACGTGCAAAAGGGGCCATATACAGCGGCTGCATGACACTTCTTGAAGAGGTCGGACTTACCGTCCATGATCTTCAGCGTATTATCCTGGCCGGAGGATTCGGGAGTTTTGTCGATCTTGAAAAATCGATAACGATAGGACTCTTACCTGAAATAGACCTTAATAAAATTACCTTTATCGGAAATGGTTCTCTCCTTGGCGCAAAGATGAGCTGCCTTACAAACCGGATCAGGAGAGATGTGGTTGAGGTGACCAGAAAAATGACAAATTTTGAGCTTTCAGAAACGGCATCTTATATGGAAAACTATATTGCCGCTCTTTTCCTTCCGCATACCGACATGAACAACTTCCCAAAGGTAAAAGCCCGTTTTGAAGAAAGAAAAAAAATGATTAATTTTAAATAGATATTACTGAATCAAATTTATTAAGATACATCTATTGACAAACCCGAAATCTCAATATAAGGCAGTCACTTGGTATTTTGAAAAAGCGTTTGATTTTTTTGTTTTCGTGAATAATTCTGCCGAAGCAGATAAATTTATAATAAAAACGGAATGAAAGGGGGCCTGATATTTTTTGAGGCAGAGGCAGTTGTTTTTTACCCACCCAATTTTTTTCGTTAATCCCGCAAGGGTTATGTTCGTTTAATCCGCGGCAATTAACTGTTTATCAAAAGGAGGCAACATTGGGTTTTGAAATCTTTAAAGAATCCTATTCCGGCGGTATTAAGAATATCACAATAGGAAAAGGGAAAAGTGCCGTTACCGTCGGCGGCGAGACATGCTATCCTTTTTATCTGTTTGAAGGAAGTATGCCTAACAAGCCCAGGATCGCAATGGAAATCTGGGACATGGAACCGGAAGACTGGCCGGAATCCGTCCTTTGCTGTTTTAAGGATGTTGTTTCTGATCCTGTTGCCTGGGCTAAAAAGTGTGTTAACGATTATGGCGCCGAAATGATCGTCCTCCAGTTAAAGAGTGCGGATCCCAACGGCAAAAATGCGTCACCCGAAGAAGTTGCAGCAACAGTAAAGAAAGTCAGCGCGGCTGTCAAGGTGCCCCTGATTATCTGGGGATGTGCCAATGCCAAGAAGGATGAAGCGGTCCTAAAGAAGATTTCAGAGGAATGCCAGGGTGGAAACCTCACAATGGGACCTGTCGATGACAAGAACTACAAGAGTATCGGCGCTAGTGCCATGGGATACGGCCATACGATTATCTCATCCTCCCCCATCGATGTCAACCTTGCAAAGCAGATAAACATTCTTCTTGAAAACCTTGGCGTTTCGACGGAAAAACTGGTTGTTGATCCTACGACAGGCGGTCTCGGATACGGCATGGAATATTCCTATTCCGTCATGGAACGTTTGAGAATGGCCGCCCTTTCACAGGGTGATGACA
>JAGVOC010000239.1 GCA_020052975.1 Desulfobacterales bacterium
AGGAAATAAGGTTGAAGTACCACCACAACCATTTTCAGCTTTAACGGTGCTCATGAAGTCAGCACTTGACATCTTCCTTAGAAGAGGAAGATATACGTATGGCAAAAGAATTCAATTTTCTGTTTTGCCTACGATAATCCTGTTTTGATAATCTCAAACAGTCCGTCTGGCAATTCAACAGTGTCCAGACTTCTTCTTTTGATGATAAAACAATTCACACTTTACAGGTTATACTGTAAACAGCACACATAACATTCTAAAACCATTACGCATAACCGTGATTTCAGATACTGCATCCCCCCTTAAGTAACAGCACGGGGCTCTTGCAGAGAAGTCGAAGAGGAAAACTTTTCTCAAATACCGGGAATATTTTTCCGCTCTGTCGACTCAATTAGAATATGAATAATACAATATTGAATTACAATCTAACTAATTAATTACTTTAATATTATGAATATTTTCTCCTTTTTTTTTACTCACGGCACAATAAATGCAATCTGTTAAAAACTAAGGGCGGGGAGAAGCAAAAAATCGTTCAAGAGGTTAACTTATGAAGGTAGACGGAGCCAGTTCGCTGGCGACAAATATTCTTCGGTTAGAACTGCACAAAAGGGAAGGTCAGAATTTAAAAAGAGACCTATTAAGATCATAGACATAAAATCGAAGGCTTCAAAACTGCAACCACTCCTCCACAGGGGAGCGATTTTGTGCCGACTGATATTGAGAATGAACAAGGGGTTACATGCAGGTAGAAGGAAAAAAGAAAGATAGCGGTTCGGGAGCGGAAGTTCGCCATCGTAAGTATACCGAAGAAGGCGCGCCACAATCTTCAATAACAGAGGAGCTTCAGGATCTGGAGGCTGAGCTGGGCAGATTGTCGGAGCAGACCGCAAAATCGAAGAAGGAACCAGGGGCCTCGTATCTCTATGATTCTTTTTCTGACGTTCATGTGATCGAAGAAGAGAAATTTGACGACCAGATGCAGGATATGACGGATGCTTCGAGTTGGGCGATTCCATGGTCTGACCTTATGATGACCATGTTCATTCTTTTTGCGGTTATGCTTGCCTATACGCTGTCTGAACGCAATCTGAAGGACGCCCTTGCAAAAGAGAACACTGTACGGGAGAAGCCGCTTTCTGCCGAGATAGTCAAGGGGCCGGTATCGGGCGAGCTTGGGCCTGAACAGCTCTTTGAGATGAGCAGGCAGACCGTGAAAGAGGCAAATATTGAGGATATCGATGTTGTGATGGGTTCTGACCGATCTGTCAGGGTGAGCGTTAGGGGGCCGATGCTCTTTGATCTTGGGAGCGCTGAACTGAGAGATACGACCAAAGATTTTTTGAGGAAAATAGCAGTTGTCCTGAGTAAGACGGAGAATGAAGTGCATATTGTCGGGCATACGGACAACTACCCTGTTCATAGTGAAGCCTTCCCGACAAACTGGGAGCTGTCGTCCGCACGCGCTGCGAGGGTCGCCCGCTTCCTGATTGAACAGGGTTCGCTGAATCCTGAACGTTTCAGCGTGACAGGCAATGCGATGTACAGGCTGAGCGTGCCTAATACAACCCTGGAGAACAAGCAGAAAAACAGGCGCGTCGAAATAATAATAACCAAGGATACGTATAAAGGTACGTCAGGAGGGTAAGGCATGGGTTGGTATAACGTTGCGGGTTTTATTATCTGTGTTGTTGCATTTTTGATCAGCTTCTATCTCGGTGGCAATGTTCATTTATACTTCAACGTTCCGGCGCTCCTCAACATTGTCTCAGGCGTTTTCGGCGCTGCATTGCTGAGTTATCCCTTTGCCCGGTTGAAGACCGCTTTCTACGTTGCCAGAAATTCATACACATCAGCGCTTCCCTCATCTGATGAAATTATAAAAATCCTTCTTGACCTTTCGGTCAGGTCCAGACATCAGGGTATCCTGTCTCTGGAGAAGATGGAGAACCAATCGATCAGCTCTTTTCTGAAGGGTGCGCTCAGACTCCTTGTTGACGGTTACTCGGAGCACGAGATCAAAGATATTCTTTCCTCAGAGATGTACTTTTTCAGGGAAAGAAGGGGATACAACGAAAGGGTCTTCAGGACTCTGGCGAGGTCTGCTCCCGCGTTCGGTCTTATTGCCAGCATCATAGGCCTTGTCGGGCTGCTCTCCGGAATAGGGGATACGGGCATTATTCTGAAAACCATTCCCATAGCTCTTACGGCAACCCTTTATGGTATTCTCCTTGCGAATTTCGTTTTCCTGCCGATAGCGGAGAGCATCCACTCCAAGACGAGACGGGAAATGCTTCTGCAGAAGCTGGTGATTAATGGGGTTCTTGCCATAAAACTTGAAGAAAATTCTCATAAACTTGAGGTGAGGCTCCTGTCATTCCTTACTCCTTCTTCCCGTGCTGCCAATGAGAAAAGCCTGGAGTATATAAAGAAGAAATTCTTCAGAATGCGGGAAAAAGAGAGGGCCGAGTTGGGGGGAAAACTCCAGTGGTCAGGGCTGCAGTCCTGATACAGGCCTGTTGGGCTTTTCAGCAGGAGTGGAGCGGCGGCCGTCCTTTTTGAGAAATCAACTCATCTTTTGGCCGAGTCACCCGTAAAGAGGACATTTTTGAGCACAATTCAAGCAAGCCACTTCTGCGCACCTTTTTTGATAAGGCGTTATGCATGAATATAGGCATCCCAAGAGTAGTCGGGGTCTCAATAGGGGTGATCATTGCCATCTGAGAGCAGCAATTTTCACTGACTACTGCTGATTACTGACTACCGGAAGGATTCCTTTGAATCCACCACCTGAAATTTTTTCAAACTGCTTTCACCGTCAAATTTCCTCTATCGTGGCCCCGTCGCAATCCCTTCGTAAGCCAGGTCAATTCGCTCGTCATATTCGGTGTATGTCAGGAAATAAAGATTCGCGAGATGGCGCCTATCATGATAAAAATAACGATCGCTGCGATGGTTACGGCAACCGTGTATCCTATGGATTTTTCTTTTGGAGATTTCATGAGAACGGGTAACCCGACATAGAGGAGGTATAGACCGTATAACCCCAAAATACCGAGGATTCCAAGGGCAGGGATGAGCGCGAAAATACCAACCAACCAACCCGGTATACAAGAATATGTGGCCACCTTGAAGGCCTGGCTGAGATTTTTCTCCCCTGAAAAGGTAGGGGCAAGGGCATCGATAATCAAGGCGAGGATATATACACTGACAAGGGTGAGACCGTAATGAACGACCGCAGACATAATACCTGTTGTTATTGATACCCTGTATGCTCCTCTAACTGGCAGGCTAACTCCCACAAGGGACATGCCGATAAAGGAGGCAACCGGTCCGATGGCTGCCAGTAAAATAATATAGTTTTTATATAACTCAGCAATAGGTGTCGTTTCCCCAGCAATGGTCTGCCATTCCTCTTTGGGTCTAAGCAAAATTCCTTTGATACGTTCAGTGATATTCATGTTTTCCCCTCCTTAAGTATTTGCTGACAAGATCAAGAATACAACCACCATGAGCCAAGATAACGTAATTGAATTAAAAAGACCAGAATCTTTTATTGAGTGAAAACTTTTATCTTCTGAAAATTAGGGCAGGTCACAGTTTAACATGGAATATTTTTTGTATACTTGATTTGTAGAAAACTTATGTAATATAGAGGAAACAATGCTTTCGTGTTGTCTTAATCTGAAGAAAAAGCCGGGCGGCTTTTCTTATATTTTCACTTGATACAGCAATATGAACAGGAAATGGTTATATGAATAAAATCATGGTGGTGGATAACGATACGATGATGTTGGAGTTCATGTCCGATCTTCTTCAAAATAAAGGGCACCAGGTCAAAACGGCAAAAGATGGTCTTGCAGCCTTGGAGACACTGGAAACCTATATCCCGGACATTATGTTCGTTGACCTTGTCATGCCAAATATCAGCGGAGAGAAACTATGCCGGGCAATTAGAAGAAACCCCGAATTCAATGGTATTTATATAATTATTTTATCGGCAATCGCCGCAGAGCTGGAGATAGATTTTACTGAAATTGGTGCTAATGCCTGCATGGCTAAAGGGTCTTTTAATAAAATGTCTGAACAAATTCTCAATGTCTTAGACCGTGTGAATAAAAAAGTCCCTGATGACACAACAAAAAAAACAATAGGGCTCGAAGATGTTCGTACACGCAAGATTAATAAAGAGTTGTTGTCTTTCAGAAGACATTCCGAAGCCATATTGAATAATCTTTCTGAAGGGATTTTAGAACTCAACCTTAATAATAAGGTGATTTACGCCAACCATTTCGCTCATTTGATAACCGACATCAGTGAGGAAGATCTTTTAGGTTCATATTTTACGGAACTGTTTGAAGATCCTCACCAGATGAGGGTAAAAGCTATGATTGATCTGATTGATAAAGGTCCTCAGAAAATTTCTGAAGACCTGCCGGTAATGCTGAAAGGCAAAATGGTTTCCCTGAGTATTTTGCCGGTTAATGACGAAGAGCACAAGTCTATCATTGTAATCCTGAATGACGTCACTGAGCGCAAAAAAGCAGAACAGGCATTGGCGGAACAAAAAGAATTCTCAGAGAAAATGATTGAGAATTCGGCTGTGCCAACATTCGTGATAAATACGCAACATGAGGTTATTCTATGGAATAAAGCGTGTGAAGAGCTAACCGGGATTAAAGCTGCAGAAATGATCGGGACCGATAATCATTGGAAGGGCTTTTATGACCATAAACGTCCGCACGTTGCTGACATAGTGGTAGACCGGACACCCGGCAGCATGTCAGACTATTACGGCAACTATAAGAAATCTGCTTTCGCAGAGGAGGGCCTGCAGGCAGAGGGATGGTACGCAAATTTAGGCGGCAAGAAGCGCTACATATTTTTTGATGCAGCGCCGATATATAGCAGCAAAGGTGAACTGGTCGGAGCTATCGAAACCCTCCATGACATCACCGATCGCAGGCATGCAACAGATGCGCTTCGTAATAGTGAAAAGAAATATCGGGATCTATATGATTTTTTGCCTATCCCGGTTTATGAAATGGATTTGGAAGCCAACATTACTTCTGCCAACAAAGCTATGTATAAAGCTTTTGGATATAATGAGGAGGATATCGAAAAGGGTTTAAATGCACGGCAGATTCTTTCGTCAGAAGATATCGATAAATCTGAAGCGAACATTCGAAGACTGTTGAGTGAAGAGAAAACCGAAGGCACCGAATACACTTTGAAGAGGAAGGACGGGAGCCTCTTTCCGGCTATCATTATCTCAAGCATAAATACTCTCTGGGGCAAACCAAGAGATATCAGGGGGGTTGTTGTCGACATTACCGACCGCAAACTTTTCGAACATGAATTGAATAAGACCACGGAGAAGCTGAGGAAGAATCTTATAGGGACTATGCAAACTATATCACTGACCATAGAGACGCGAGATCCTTATACTGCAGGCCACCAGAAAGAGGTTTCAAAACTTGCCCGTTCGATAGCGCAGGAGATTGGATTATCAGCAGATACCATTGACAATATAAGGATGGCAGGTGCAATCCATGATATCGGCAAGATGGCGGTTCCGGCTGAGATATTAAGCAAACCCGGCAAACTGACAAATATAGAAATGAGCCTTATAAAGACTCACGCTGAGTCAGGTTACAACATATTAAAAGATGCTGAGTTGCCCTATCCCATAGCCGAGATAACCCTTCAGCACCATGAGAGAATGGATGGTTCAGGATATCCGAACGGCTTAAAAGGAGACCAGATCCTTCTAGAAGCCCGGATAATCTGCGTAGCCGATGTGGTTGAAGCCATCTCCTCTCATCGTCCTTACCGTCCTTCCCTTGGCATCGAAATAGCCCTTGAGGAGATTGAGAAAAATAGGGGATTATTCTACGATGCCCAGATTGCGGATGCGTGCCTGAGGCTTTTCAGGGAGAAGGGTTATAAAATGGGAGGAGGGAGCTGATTGTTTCATGGCCAGCCCATACTGGATTAAAACACTAATCAACAAGACCTTTTCCGGGCGGTTTTTCTTCTCTAAGCTGACACATTATCCGGTCATAGGCCGCATTGTTGATTATGCCCTGTTTGACGGCGATGATATCTTGTATTTGCCTAAAGACAAAGCGATACCTGTCAATGAGTCCGTTGACAGGCCGGAAAGCTTGATGGTTCCATCCCTTGTTGTTGGTCATTTTATCCGGGAGGCAAATTATCACTGGATCATGGATTTCTGTATCTGCCGGGATTCTGCACATTGCAGGGATTATCCGGCCGATCTCGGATGCATATTCCTTGGCGAAGCTGCAAAAGGGATCAACCCGAAATTCGGGCGCCATGTTACTATGCAAGAAGCGCTCGAACATGCGAGGCGCTGCCGGGAAGCAGGGCTGGTGCATCTTATCGGCCGCAACAAACTGGATACTGTTTGGCTCAATGTCGGTCCCGGCCGTAAGCTTTTAACAATATGCAACTGCTGCCCGTGCTGCTGCCTGTGGAAGATGCTGCCGGCAATCACTCCTGAAATAGGAGGCAAAGTCTCCAGAATGCCGGGAATATCGGTCCGCGTGAGCGATCAATGCCTGGGATGCGGCACATGCACAAAGAATGTCTGCTTCGTGAACGCTATTCATATTGAGAACAAACATGCCGTGATAAATGAACAGGAATGCAGGGGATGCGGCCGATGTGTTGAGACATGCCCGAATAACGCCATAGAAATAATAATTGAAAACAGCGGCTTCATAAACGATTCAATCCGGCGGATATCAGATGTCGTTGACGTAACATAAGTATTGACGGCTTCGTAAAAAGTCATTCTGCTGTGTTGCGCTTCATCTTTCGTTATTGCAGCGTACGAATTAGTACGCTTCATTCCTCAAGATTCGTGCGCCTTGCATAATGAGCTTTTTACTTTGCCGTCTGAATTCGGACTTTTTACAGGAGCATCGAATATTATCGGGAATAAACAAATGTTCAGGCCGAAAAGAAAAGAAAGACTCTCCGAATTTTCAGGCGATAAAAACTATCCTGCCGTTTTGCTGCTTACCGCCTTTTTTATCTGCGGGCTTCTGATTTCATATAAATACTGCATCACCGGTATCGCCTTATATTTTGGTCTATGGATCCTCTCATATTTCACCATATATGCAGGCACCTGCCGGTACTGCATATACTACGGGAAAAAATGCCCGGTTCCACTTGAGGGAAGCTGTGCGCATCGGTTTTTTGACAAAAAAGAAACAGGATTCGGGAATTCTCAGTTCTTTTGGGCCGCTGTGGCTTACGTGTTGCGGGTTCTGCTGCCTGTTGTTATAATATTCCGTGAAACCCTTTATATATATGGCGTTATCTATGCCATTCTGTTTATTACCTTCTGGATTGTTCATATTTTATTTACCGGCTGCCCGAACTGTATTAATGACAAGTGCCCATTGAACCCGGATTATTCGGATAACTGAACCGAAACAGCGAGCGCATTCCCGCCGAAGGTCCCGCCAATCAGTATGGCGGGCGGACTTGCCGGCGGGGAGCTTCAATATGTGTTTAGGAGGAAAATTGAATATGTTGCACGAAGGAAAAAGCTACGAGGAGGTCTGCCGGTCTTTTAAATGGGAGATACCGGCATATTATAATATCGGGGTCGATATCTGCGACAAATGGGCAGGCCAGAGATACAGGCTGGCACTGATATACGAAGATGAAGCAGGCCGGGTGGAAAAATACACTTTCTGGGAATTAAAACAGCTCTCAAACCGCCTGGCAAACGGGCTGCTCCACGCAGGGATTGAAAAAGGGGACCGGATAGGCATCCTTTTATCCCAGTCTCCGGAAACGGCTTTAACCCATATTGCCGCATATAAAATTGGCGCCATTGCCGTTCCTCTTTTCACTCTTTTCGGAGCCGACGCACTGGAGTACCGGCTCTCAAACAGCGAGGCCAGGTGCCTTGTCACGGATGAGGCAAACCTTCCTAAAGTAAGAGAGATTTGGGAAAATCTTCCTCTTCTTAAGGTGGTGATAGTTACCGGCGGCAAAGCCCCCGATAAGGCGCTCGGTTTTTGGGACCTGATTGAAAAGGGAAGCTGTGACTTTATACCTGCGTCAACAAAGGCGGATGATCCTGCTCTCATTATCTATACATCCGGAACTACCGGTCCTCCCAAGGGTGCGCTGCACGCCCACCGTGTACTTCTCGGGCATCTTCCGGGAGTTGAGTTTCCCCATAATTTTTTTCCGAAAGAAGACGACCTTTTCTGGACTCCGGCGGACTGGGCCTGGATCGGGGGACTGATCGATGTTCTTTTTCCGAGCTGGCACCACGGTATTCCGGTCGTGGCCAGACGGGCAAAAAAATTTGATCCTGAAGAGGCCTTTCACCTTCTTGCAAAACACGGCATAAGAAACGCGTTCATGCCTCCGACGGCTTTAAAGATGATGCGCCAGGTTAAGGATCCCCGTCTCCGCCATGATTATTGCATGCGTTCGATCGGAAGCGGGGGAGAAACTTTAGGAGAAGGACTTCTTGAGTGGGGAAAAAATGTCATGGGGCTTGACATAAACGAGTTCTACGGACAGACGGAAGTCAACCTGGTAGTCGGCAACTGTGCCGATATAATGGAGGTACGTCCTGGCTCAATGGGAAGAGCGATTCCAGGGCACACGGTCGATGTGGTGGATGAGTCGGGAACGCCGGTTGCGCCCGGTATCGTGGGTGAGATCGGAATAAAACGTCCTGATCCGGTTATGTTTCTCGGATACTGGAAGAATCCTGAAGCTACTCGGAACAAGTTCGCAGGAGACTGGTGCCTGACAGGCGACCTTGCAAAAAAAGACGATGACGGATACTTCTGGTTCGTCGGGCGGAAAGATGATCTGATCACAAGTTCGGGATACCGCATAGGACCTGCCGAAATTGAAGACTGCATTTTAAAGCACCCTGCTGTGACTATGGTTGCTGTTATCGGCAGCCCGGACAAAGTTCGCACCGAGATCGTGAAGGCCTTTATTGTTTTAAGGCCTGGGGTTAAAGCCGGGTCCGAGCTTAAAGAAGAGATAAAAAACTTTGTAAAGGTGCGCCTTGCGGCTCATGAATATCCGCGTGAGATTGAATTCGTGGATTCGCTGCCCATGACAGCTACCGGGAAAATTATACGCAGGGAGCTGAAAAAGCTGGAAATCGAGAGAAAGAAGTGAAAGCAGATTATATAAATTGAGACCTTTGAAGAACGCCCAATTTTGGCCAAGTACAAGGAAGGCGATAATTTCAACCGCAGGAATACATTTAAGTATTTCGAGGATTGAAATTTGACCCTGACAAAGTAATCGGGCAAAAGGGGGTGTTATCCAAAGGTCTCAAACTCGTCCCTCATGACTCTTTTTAGCGTCTTTCCTGCCGTGCTGCGCGGAAAGTCGTCCATAAAAACCACC
>JAGVOC010000389.1 GCA_020052975.1 Desulfobacterales bacterium
ATTTTACACGGAGGAAATCATACTGCTGTTTTACAAATCCATGCTGAAGTGTGTCTCCATTGCGGTGAACGATTATATGCTGAGGAAACCGTAAGATTATTTGAAAAAATTAGGAACAAATTAAAAAAGCAAGATCTTTCCGGCTTTGATCCTTTAGGGCAGGCATTTGCAGTAGATAAGGAATGGATTAACAAGCAAATGCAGTCGACCGCTAAAAGCGTCGGCTGATTTGCAGCAATAGGCCGTCCTAAAGAGGAGAAATTGAATAAATACGGGAAGTGTCCCTCTATTTCCCCATAATCCTATTGTAAAATTATCTGGATGGCCAATATCATTGAATCAAATCTTGATACTTAATGGTTAGGAGCAAATACAATATGTCTCCGCTAGAACAAATTCAGCAAGCCTTTCTTCAGCTCAGTTGGGCGATTAAGCTTACCTCATACCTGAGAATCCATCCGCCGGCCAAGAAACTTGACTTTGACAACCCGCTGTTGATCACTGACCCCAATGACACCGTTCATTTGCCAGGTAACCAATTCGACAGCATTAATGACATTTATCTTGGTGCTTAGAACGCCATTCTTGGATCGCTGAGTAACCTCTTTCTTGCTTTCAATACCGCCCTAGATAAAGCAGGGATAAGAAATGACCCTTCTGCGCAAGATTCTTTCGGGCAACTCAGAATCCTTATCTACATGTGTAGGTGTGCTTTCGCCCACAACGTGTTAGCGCCTTGTTGGGAGGTGCGCGGCAAATATTGTCGCCAACTGGAAATAATGCTCCCGAACATTTCGCTTCAGCTAGACTTAAGACAACTCTCAGATAGTCCATTCGACATTACGCAGATAGGGGGCTATTCACAATTATTCAAGATCAAAGATCATATCTCCAGATACTTACCTCCTAACCACAAGCCATGAAGGCGGAGGTGCCAACGCTGACGATAATTCAGAATGACAGTTTCATTAAATTATCACAAATAGAGATAACGTTTCCAAAGGTTTCCAAGGGATAGGATTATGAAAAGATCAATCTTATCAATCAGCACCATACTTACTTTGATATTTTGTTCACCAGCCCTTGCTGATATAAAGACGTTTATGAAGGAATATACCTATCAGGCAAGCCTGTGCCATATTAGTTACCATAGCCCATAAACTGACAAGCCATAATATACTTAAATAGAAAATACTGCATCGGTTATATTCTAATCCATACTTCTCGGCGCTTAGTGTAGCCACCATTACCCCATTCACAACCGAGTAATCGTGAGCCCACCTATTTACTTTTTCAGTTCGCTGGATATCCATTAAAATTATACCTCCTAAGAGAGTACAGATTGGTAATAGGCTTAAGTGTTATTTCGAAGCCTAATTATCAACGTATGGATTGATGTTACAAGGAAGTTGTTGACTTGGCAGCTTACTTTGCTGGCAATAAGATTTAGGAACTTTTTATTCCTTTTCGGGAATACATAACACCTATATTTCCTGTTTGTCAATATAAAAGCACTTATAGTGGGTTTAAAATCTCGAAAGGTTACTTATAATGCCCAATAAAGGAACGGTATGGCATGTAATGGAAAAGATCAGGAAGGTTTTAGGGCAAAGAATAAGAACCTTGAGGAAGGTTAAGAACCTAACCCAAGAAGAGTTAGCAGAGAAGGCAGGCTTGAGTTATAAGTTTATTGGCGAGATAGAAAGGGGAAAAGCCAATCCTAGCATTGAGTCCTTTTATAAGATTGCAGAGGGAATGGAGGTTTCTGTAGCTACTCTTTTCAGGGAAGAAATGGATGAAGAGATATTCTATAAACTTTCAAAAGAGGAGTTGGAAGTTGTGAAAGATGCAATTGAGATTTTGGGTAAGCTTCTCTATTAAAATTTATCATCATGCCGAATCATATACACGGTATCATTTTCATCGCAGATGATTGTTGTAGTGGCGAGGTATCCTCGCCCTCACCAAAAACAGAGACTAAAACCATAAAAAAGGGCGGGGGAACCTACGAACACATAATCCGCAATAAAACGGAATTGAATAAAATACGGGAGTACATAATAACCAATCCTCTGAACTGGGAATCTGACGAAAATTACACGACTTAACGGGATGAAAACAACCTACATCCTCGGTCTACCCAATGGCGAGCGATTTTCCGGCTAACCTTGACCATTTACCGATTCGGGGCTTCCACCCATCTGAGTCGGGGGGGGTTTTCTACGGCGGCGTTTCCTTTTCTTACGAAGTTCGTTTTGGGCTGTTGGTGATTTTGGATCGGCAGCGGATTCTGGCACAGGTGACAATTCAGACGTGCCTGTCTGCGTGCGGCGCACAGGCAGGCCGCTGGATTTAAAACCGGCTTCACTCTTCTTTTGTGTCTTTCGGTGGACAGGTCGGGCAGGTCTCTTCTTCTCCCGGTCTCTGCCACGGCTGTGTTCATGCGGGGGGCTTTTTCTCGGCCTTCCTCCATCCATTGAAAAAGGCCTGGATTTGTCTTCTATAAACCATTCGTCTTCGGGCCAGACTACAGGAATATTATAACCCAGCATCTCCTCGAGAGGCTTCAGGCGAAATACGTAATCCTCGCAGACGAGCGTCAGGGCTCGCCCGGTTTTGCCTGCCCTGGCAGTCCTGCCTATCCTGTGGAGATAGTTATCTACATCCTGGGGAAGGTCATAATTAATGACGTGGCTGATATCTTCCACATGAATCCCCCGCGAGGCAACATCCGTAGCCACCAGAATCTTGATGTTGCCGCCCTTATATCGTTTCATTAGGCTGAGTCGTTTGCGCTGGGGCAAGTCACCGGTGATGCCCTCGGCCGGCCACCCGTTGCCCTTGAGTTTCCGGGTGAGCCACTCCACTCCGGCCTTGGTATTGACAAAGATAAGTACCTGGTTCAGGTCTTCCCTCTTTAGCAAACCCAGGAGTAAAGGGAGTTTCTCTTTTTTGCCAACGTGGAACAGCGATTGTTCAATCCCTTCCACAGTCACCTCTTCCGGCGTAACGGAGATAAACTCGGGCAGGTTCATGTAATCGTAGGTCAGTTCCATTACGCGGTAGGAGAGGGTGGCGGAGAAGAGCATGGACTGTCTCTTCTCATAATGGGGAAGGTTACGCAGGATGTAGCGCATATCTTTGGTAAAACCAAGATCAAAGAGGCGGTCCGCCTCATCTATAACTACAACTTTAATGCCGGTGGTTTTGAAGATGCCCTGCTTTAAATAATCTATGATCCGTCCGGGGGTACAGATGACAATATCTGCTCCCTGACGGAGAGTTTCAGCCTGTTTCTGATAGTCAATGCCTCCGATTACCTGGGCTATGCTCAAACCCGTATGATGGCAAAAAAACTTTGCGTCCTCATATATCTGGATTGCCAATTCCCGGGTAGGAGCAACGATAAGGGCTGAAGGCAGGTTGGTTTTTCGCTTGGGCAGGGCTAAGAGCTTGGTGAAGATGGTTACCAGAAAGACTGCCGTCTTGCCGGTACCGGTCTGTGCCTGACCTGCCACATCTCGGCCGGTCAGAGATACGGGCAGGACATGAGCCTGAATCGGGGTGCAGTAAGTCAATCCTGCATCATGCAGGCCGGCAAGAACCTCTGAGGGAAGGTTGAGTTCATCGAACCTGGTCTGGGTCAGAAATTTGGGTTTTTCCGCCCGTTGGGTCGATAACTGCGATTCGGATTCATCGGGCATAATGTATTCTCTAGTCCTACAATCTTTTAAATAAGACCGGCAGCAGCCAGGATGTCGGGTACTTTCCCTTCTTTCCCTATAGCCATTATATGTACCCCATCACAAATCTTCTCATCTTTGAGGGTTTTAATCATACGCCCTGCTATTTCAATACCCTTTTCCAGCGCCTTTCCCTTTTCAGCGCCTGCCATTTCGTCTATCAAATCCTTTGGAACAAATATCCCGGGCACGTTGGCATTCATGTATCTCGCCATACCAGCAGACACGAGAAGGACTATGCCAGCCATTATCTTTACATCGAATTTACGGGCATATTTCATGAATTTCTTAAAGTTGTCAAGATCATAAATGGCCTGGGTCTGTATAAACTCCGCCCCTGCCTTGATTTTCTTTTCGAACTTAATTAACTGAGGTTCAATGGGGTTCGCCTCGGGGGTTACGATGGCCCCTTTGCAAAAAGCAGGTGACCCCTTTAACTCATTACCTGCAAAGTCTTTTCCCTGTTCTAATCCACTAATTGCCTTTAGCAAAAGTACCGAATCAAGATCAAAGACCGGTTTCGCATCAACATGATCACCGACCGTTACATAATCACCCGTCAAACAAAGAACATTCTTTATCCCCAGTATATACGCACCGAGAAGTTCCGCTTGAAGGGCAATACGATTTTTGTCCCTGCAAGTCATTTGCAGGATCGGCTCTCCCCCTGCTTCCTGAATAAGCCTACAGACAGGAAGGGTACTGATTCGCATAACAGAGCTTTGATTGTCAGTCACATTGAGTCCATCAACCTTATCCTTGAGTAACTCGATATGGTGCTTCATCTCTTCTATGTCAACTCCCTTAGGAGGACCTACCTCTGCAGTTATAACAAATTTTCCGGATTCAAGGGCTTCTTTAAATGACTTTGCCATGAATTACTCCTTTTCTTTGAAAGCTTCGTGGATTCTCCGCCCAGGTCTGGTTTGAACACTGTATCTCTTGGCTGGGAATATCTCTCGGATACTGTCCAGTCTGCCGAGTTTATCCAGCCTGTTATATATGAGGGTCCATGCACAGTCTTTATTTTTATCTACCTCACATTTCCCATCATTTGTGCCGCCACATGGCCCGTTTAAAAGTCCCTTGGCGCATATTGTAACAGGGCATATACCACCTGTCTCAGCCAGCACACAATCGCTGCATGCCCTGCATCTTTCAGCCCATACACCTTCCCCTTCTGTAACACCTATAAATCTGGTGTTAGTTGCGGGAAGGACTATCTTATGGTCATACATCTCAGCCAGAAATTGAACTCCTGCACCGCATGCCATAGACACAACCACATCATAATTGTTTATCCTGTCCTTCAGGAGTTCCAGGTATTCTCTATCGCACTGTCTTTCTAAGGTTATTTCTCCAATCTCTATTTTCTTTCCTTCTTTTCCTGCCGCCATTCGGAGCTGAGAAGCAAGTATCTCAACCTCTTTCTCTCCCCCAACCATACAGACTGAAACACATTCACCGCAACCTACTATTAAAATCTTCTCAAAACCCTCAAGCATGGCCTTGATATCATCAAAAGGCTTTCTATCTGCAACTATCATCCCTTCACCTCTCAACTTCGTAAATCGTGAATCGTAAGTCGTGAATCGTAAACCATTTACCATTCACGACTTACGATTCACGTTTTTTTGCCCTTATAGGATTCGGACCAAGTTCTCTTGCCCTTTCTGTCATCTCGTCTGCCGCACCTGTAAATTTTTGGGCATCCGATGCACCCATATTGAACATTTCTACCCTTCTACTGTCAATGCCAACCTCATCCAGCAGCTTTTTGGCGTATTGCACCTGTTTCTTTGCCCTCAGATTTCCTTCCAGGAAATGACATTCTCCTTCCTCTCACCCGGCAACAAAGAC
>JAGVOC010000434.1 GCA_020052975.1 Desulfobacterales bacterium
TCATGAGCTTTTGTATCTTATATCAAAAATCAAGATTAAAGATATAATGAGCAAAAAGCCCGTAACCGTTCCGTTCGATTTCACAATAGAGGAAACGGCCTCGATGCTTCTTGAAAACAATATTTCTGGAACACCTGTCGTGGACAATGACAAGCAGCTTGTCGGAGTAATAACTCAGGCTGATATTTTCAAAGTTATCATTTCTCTCACCGGCATAGCTAAAAAGGGCATCCATTTCGGCTTCAAAGTCAAAGACCTCCCCGGTTCGATAAAAGAGGTTGCCGATATTATCAGAAATTACGGCGGCCGAATGGCAAGCATTCTCACCTCTTATGAAAGGGTGCCGCACGGATACCGCAATGTTTATATCCGAGCATATGGAGTTGACCGGTCAAAATTCAAGAACCTGCTGTCAGATCTGAAAGAAAAAGCCGACCTGCTGTACTATGTCGATCACACTGAAAACAAAAGGAAAATTTTTTAAAAGGAGCGGATTTCTTTAGTAATTGCAGCAAAATAGCATAAAAAGATCACCTGGGATAGGGATCGGTAGGCTGTCTTACGAAGTTATGTTAAAAGGAGTGGATATTATGAAAACCGTAAAAAAAGTGCTTATTCCCATTGATGGATCCAACCAGTCTCTTGCAGCTGTTCGGTACATAGGAGGAGTTCTTAAACCCGAAAAGACAAAAATAGTTCTGTTTCATGTTGATCCTGCAATACCCGAATCCTTCTTGGATTTGGAAAAGAGTCCGGAATTTCGTTCAATGTTGGCACCCGTAAGAGCCTGGACTGCGCAGCAGAGAAAATCCATCAACGATACAATGACTAAAGCCGGTAAAATTCTTTTTAATTCCGGCTTTCCGGCTGATGCCGTATCAGTCAAGATTCAAACAAGAAAAACGGGAATAGCAAGAGATATATTACACGAAGCAGACACCGGAGAATATAAAATGGTTGTTGTCGGAAGAACCGGGATCAGCAAGTTTAAAGATTTGGTATTGGGAAGCGTGGCAAATAAGCTGATTGGAAATTTGGTGGATATTCCGCTCGTCGTAGTCGGTGGGAAGCCCAATCCAAATAAATTCATCATAGCATTTGACGGCTCAAAAGGATCAATGAGAAGTGTCTCCGGTGTTGCTGCAATTCTCAATAATGCCGACAGAGAAATAATGATATGCCACGTAATAAGATCGATAGGCATGGAAAAGCTGACTTTGAGCGAAACTCCTTTTCCAGAATTTGACTGGACTGAAATATGTGTAAAAAAAATAGAACCTGCTGTTGAAGAGGCCAAAAGAAAACTTGTTTCAGCCGGTCTCGATTCCGCAAAGATATCCGGAAAGATTCTTACCGAAAAGCCAAGCAGAGCCGGTGGTATTATTGCCGAGGCAAAGGCAGGAGGCTTTGGAACCATTGTTGTCGGAAGACGCGGACTTTCTGCAGTAGAAGAGTTCTTTATTGGAAGAGTAAGCAGGAAGGTATTACATATGGCTAAAAAAATGGCTGTCTGGGTGGTAAATTAAAATAAGTCTGAGGTCACCTGATGGGAAAATGGCAGGTAAACGTACTCCCTTCACCGATGCGACTTCTTACCGAAATAGTACCTTTGAGCTGGTCCAGTATTTCCTTGACGATGACCAGACCCAGCCCGGTTCCGGCTTCCGTATAGGATTTGGCGTTTTCGGCTCTGAAAAATTCTGTAAACAAGTGCGAAGAGGCCTCTTCCGGGATACCGATGCCTGTATCAGTCACCTCAAGTCGGATTTTATCTTCTTCGCTGCGCGCCAGGCTGACCGTAACCCTGCCTCCGGGTTGTGTATATTTTATGGCGTTCGAAATCAGATTTGAAAACAGATCGTCCAGAAGCCTTTCAGCAGCCATAACGGACGGCAGCGACTCATCAATCTGGAAGGCAATCTCTACAGCTTTTTCCCTGGCCTGGGCTTCAAAAAGACCTGACAAAGACTTCAATATCCTTTGTGCATGAACCGGGCGCAGAGCGTCAAGACTCAAATTGGCCCGGCTGATGCTCAACCTGAGCAGATCGCTTATCAGGCTGTCCAGCATCTCAATGCGCTTTTTGCACCGCTCGATTGTTTCTTCCTGCCGTACATTCATGGGACCAAGGTATCCGTTTGTCAATACCTTTAGCATACTGATAACCGTGTGCATTGGAGAGCGAAGCTGGTGGGCGCTTTTTTGTAAAAACCAGTTGCGGTTGAGCTGTGTGTTGAGCTTTTCGATTTCACGCGCCGTCAGATCCGACATCAGCGCAAAAAACTGAACGTTGCTCTCCGTAAAAAAATGTGCTGCATCGCTGTAAACACAGAATACTCCGAGAACCATTTTGTCCACACGAAGGGGAAGGCAGATCATGGACGCAATTCCCTCTTTTCTGATATCTTCGGGATACTGAAAATAGTCCCGTTCCTCGATGTTCCCGATGGCGCAGACAGAACCTTCAATAATTTTCCGGTTGATCGGACTCTTTTGGATATCTATGCTATCCTTCGACTTGGTGTAATCTTCACTGAGCCCGTAGGTTGAGGCAAAGCGAAGTGTTCGTTTCTGTTCGTCCATTAATTTTATAGAGCACGCCTTTACCCCCATGATCCTTGCGGCCTGTCGGGTTGCAGAATCCATTAAGGCCTTGGGTTCCGAGCACAGCCCCATTTCCCTGACCATCTCATAAAGCGCCGTGAGCTTTGTGTTGCTTTCGTCAAGCGCTTTGGATAATCGCAGCAGCTCTCTGCCTTTGGTCCTTAAGCTAAGTTTTATGGTTGTCACCAGAAATGCCGTGACAAGGATAACCGTTACCAGTGTAAAATACCGGATGATGATCTCGTTTGGCCCTGATTCATTGGAGAACAAGGCATTCTGAAACCATATCGGGTAGATGGGAACCAGAGACCATTGCTGGAGCAAAATGAGTCCCCCCATCACCAGGAAAACAA
>JAGVOC010000277.1 GCA_020052975.1 Desulfobacterales bacterium
GAACCGCTTGAATTTACTTCAAGCGGCGGGAGAGTCCGCCTCAGGCGGATTTCCCGCCAAGTAAAAAGTCGTTTTTTGACTTTTTACGAAGGTATCAAATATGCTCAGCATAAGAAAAATTGGCGTTATAGGACGGACATACCGTCATCTCAACCGCTACCGGCAGATACTTGCGGTTCTTTTCAGGTACGGGTTCGGAGACCTCATAGAGCTTCTGAAGATAGAGCAGTATATAGAAATAGGTCTTCAGATGATCTCAAGAAAAAGGCGCGACAGGGTTGATAAGCTGACGAGAGCGGAAAGAATCAGAATGGCTTTCGAAGAACTTGGCCCGACCTATGTCAAGTTCGGCCAGATCCTTTCCACCCGCCCTGATCTTGTTCCGGTTGACTTCACGCAGGAACTTTCAAAGCTTCAGGATGAAGTTCCCCCTTTCCCTTTTATTGAAGCAAAAAAAATAATAGAATCAGAGCTCGGTGTTTTGCCGGTTGATTTGTTTGAGTTTCTTGATGAAACTCCGATTGCTTCTGCTTCTATCGGTCAGGTTTACAGGGCCAGGCTCAAAGACGGAGAAGAAATTGCCATAAAAGTCCAGCGTCCCGGCATCAGAAAAATAATTGAGGTTGATCTTGAGATAATGCTTCATCTGGCAACACTTATGGAGCGCCACGTTGAAGAGATGGATCTCTACCGCCCTGTCAGGATCGTAGAGGAATTTGCCAGAACCCTCGAGCGGGAAATCGACTATACGCTTGAAGCTTCCAACATGGAGAGAATAGGGCATCAGTTCTTACACGATCAATCCCTGTATGTCCCCAAAGTATACCGCGAAATGACAACAGCCCATGTTCTTACCATGGAGTATATCGATGGCATAAAAGTTTCAGAGTTAGAGCGTATTGATGAAGCCGGTCTTGACAGGAAATTAATTACAGCCCGCGGCGCCGATATCTATCTTAAACAGGTTTTTGATCACGGTTTTTTTCATGCTGATCCGCATCCCGGAAACATATTTGTTCTTCCCGGGAATGTTATCTGCCTGCTTGATTTTGGAATGACAGGATTTGTTGATCGCCAGACGAGGGAGGATTTTGTTGAACTGATAGAAAGTGTTATCAGCCAGAGCGAGACGAGAGCGGCCCAGATTATATTGAAAATTACCACATGGGACGAACTGCCTGATATGCGCCTCCTTGAAAGAGATGTAGCCGATTTCATGGGAGAGCATCTTTACAAGCCCCTGAAAGACATCAAAATCGGAAAGCTTTTACAGCATCTTCTTGAGGCAACTTCACGCCATCGCCTGAGAATCCCTCCCAATATATTCCTGATGATGAAGGCGCTAAGCACTGTTGAGAGTGTTGCTGTTTCCCTTGATCCGGAGTTTGACATGCTCGGGCATGCGGCACCATTTATAAGGCGCATCAGACTTGCAATGTTTACGCCCCAAAGACTTACCGGGGAAATGATGGGGATAGCGGCAGAATCGTTTCAGTTCATGCGTCAGTTTCCAAAGGATTTGCTTGAAATCACAAGGCTTATGAGGAGCCAGAAACTTGGATTAAAGATAGAACATAACGGCCTTGATAATGTGCTTTCAACCCATGACAGGGTCAGCAACAGGATATCCTTTTCAATAATAATCGCTGCCCTTATAATAGGATCGGCAATTATACTCGCTTCCGCAATTCCTCCCATGCTTTACGGGGTGTCGCTTCTTGGCATCATAGGGTTTGTTGCTGCTGCCATGATGGGGGTATGGCTTCTTATTGCCATGTTACGAAAAGGAAAATTATGACGGCGTCGTAAAAAGTCCCTCTGCCGCGTTGTGCTTCATTCTTAGTCATTGCGGCGTACTAAAATGTACGCCTCATTCCTCAAGAATTCGCACGCCTTGCATATGGAGCTTTTTACGAAGCCGTCCAAAACATGGCTTTTTTTACGAAGGGCTCAAGGTATGATTATACTACCGTATATCCCGGCCCCTCCCCGCCTTCCGGACATGTCCACTTTATATTCCTGTACGGATCTTTTATATCGCATGTCTTGCAGTGGAGGCAGTTTGAAAAATTCAGTTTGAGCCGTCGTTTCGTTGTTTTTTCGTCAGTTTCTATTTCATAAACATTTCCGGGGCAGAATTTTGTGCATGGAGACTTGTATTTTTCATAACATTCATTAACACATATATTGGTGTCATGGACTATTATGTGGCAGGGCTGGTCTTCCCTGTGCATTGTCTTTGAGAGATAGACCCCCGTGAGCTTGTCGACATACAATGTTCCGTCAATGACTTTCTTTTTTGTTTCAGCAGCGGTTTGGCCTGATTCTTTTATATGCTTAAGGGTTGTGCAGTCATCTTCGGTAGATAGTCCGTCTCTTATACCCCGGCCTTTTGTGAAATACTGGGCCCCGAGATGGACGAATTTGGTTATGCCTTTTTTGGCAAGTGCCTGGGCAAAATTTCTTCCTTCAAGCATTTCTTCATTAAGCCAGCTTTTTTCAAAAAGAGTCTTGTATATGCTCAATGTTTCTGCGTTGAAGCTGTTTTCATCAAAGGCACTTATAATTGCCTCAGCGGCCAGCATGCCGGATTTCATTGAAGCATGTATTCCTTTTAAGGCCGGTGTGTTCTGAATGGCTGCGCAGCCTCCTGTAAAAAGGGCACCGTTCACAAACAGCTTGGGCATTGTATAATATCCGCCGGTTGAGACTGTGCGGGCTCCCTGCTGCAGAACTTTTCCATCTTTTATTATCCCGGCTACAAAGGGGTGGCTTTTGAACCTGATGAATTCATCATATATGTCGAACATGGGATCTTCATAGCAAAGCCCCGCAAGGAAACCGAGAGCCACCTTGTTATCCTTCATCTCGTATATGAATCCGCCGCCTGGTGTGTCAAAGTCAAGGGGATAACCGAGGGTATGGATGTCGTTGCCTCTGCTTGAAGAAAAATAATTATTTTCAGGAAGCTGTATTACTTCCTTGATCCCAATTTCGAAAACCTGGGGCATTTTGTCAGAAAAGATGTCGAGTTTTTTTGCGATATCCTGCACAAGGCTTCCTCTTGCACCTTCACCGAAGACTGTAACTTTTGCCATGAGATCTATTCCGGGCTCAAAGTTGCTTTTCGGAGCGCCGTCTTTACCAAGGCCTTTATCTCCTGTGCGGATGCCTTCAACAGACTTGTTGTTGGCGGCGTATAATACTTCTTTTCCGGCAAATCCCGGAAATATGTTTACCCCCAGCTCCAGGGCAATTTCACCGAGCCATTTCGTAAATTTGGAAAGGCTGATTACAAAATAACCTTTATTGTGCATGTATCTGGGTATGAAAGGAACACGGAAAAAGGAGCTTTTTGTAAGATATATGAATTCATCTCCCCGTACGACAGTTTCAATGGGACATCCCTTATCGGAATAATCGGGGATCAGTTCCCTTAAAGCGATCGGGTTTAAAACGGCTCCACTCAAGGCATGAGCGCCTATTTCTGCTCCTTTCTCAATAAGGGCAACTTCAAGGTTGATATTTTTTTCCCTGGCAAGCTGCATAAGCCTGATAGCTCCGGCCAGACTTGCCGGGCCGCCTCCCACAAAAAGCACGTCAAAATCAATTTTTTCTCTCACTATATCCATTTGTCTTCACCTCTATATTTTTTTATCGAAGGTTGTTTTATAATATAGCCACAATTTAACTATCAAGCTTGTATCAAAACAATGTTAATGTGACAACATTTATTGATCATATCAAAAAAAATCCGTTTTCTGCCGCTGCGGATTGCATTTTATCTTTTGTCATTGTAGCGTATTCAATAGTAAATAGTGGAAAAAAGGATTTGAGGGGTCAAGGGTTCCAGGATTCGAGTGAAAAAGAATGAAATTCAAGGCTTACTACAATAATATAGCAAGCTTGAACCCCTGAAGCGTGGACCCCTTTCTCCGAATTAATTGGGAGAAGAATCTAATAAGATGGGTACAAATAAACCGATAGTCAGCGTAATTATTCCCACATATAACAGGGGATGGATATTAAATGAGGCCGTGGATTCGGTTCTTTCCCAGGAATTTTACGGTTTTGAACTGATCGTGGTAGATGACGGCTCGGAGGATAATACCCCGGACATCCTGGCTTCTTATGGGAACAGAATAAAGGTTATAAGACAGAAAAACAAAGGCGTGAGCTCGGCAAGGAATAAAGGTGTTGCCTCGTCATCCGGAAGTTATATTGCTTTTCTTGATTCGGACGACCTGTGGCTTCCGGGAAAATTATCAGCCCAGCTTGCATTTTTTGAAAGTAATCCCGGCGCACTTATATGCCAGACGGAAGAAATATGGCTGAAAAACGGAAAACGGGTTAATCCGGGGAAAAGGCATAAAAAGATATCGGGATTCTATTTCGAAAAATCACTTGAACTTTGCATGGTAAGTCCATCTGCGGTTATGGTGAAAAGGAGCCTTTTCGATATTGTCGGCCTTTTCGATGAAACGCTTCCTGCCTGTGAAGATTATGACATGTGGCTCAGGGTAAACTGCCGGCATCCGATATACCTTATTGATACGCCTCTGATTGTAAAAAGGGGCGGGCATAAAGACCAGCTATCCGGAATGCATTCCTTGGATAAATACAGAATTCAGTCAATTATAAAGCTTATTGAAAACAGCCTCTTATCTGAAGAACAGCAAAAATTTGCGATAAAAGTCTTAAAAGAAAAATGTCGTGTTTATTCCGATGGCTGCCGGAAAAGAGGGCGAATAGAGGAAGCATTGCATTATATTGAAACCGCAGAAAGCTATTGACCGGACATATTGAAAATGACAGCAAAAAGCTATAATCCGACCCATTTCCAATGAAGAGTGACTTGAAAATATAACTCAAAATGTACGGAGATCCTGAAATGAAAACAACTATGGGGGGAAAAACAGCACTGTTTATAATATCTGTGGCCGCTTGTGTATTGATAGTGACTGGTTGTTCAGGAGAAAAATCAGTCACTGCCGCCGGAGTTAATAACAAGGAGCTTGCCGGGCTTACGGCCGAATTTAAGCAGGAAATCATTAAAGTAACGGATGGTGTGTATGTGGCAATCGGCTATGGGCTTGCAAACTCAATACTGCTTGAAGGGCAGGACGGTGTCGTTATAGTTGATGTGATGGAGAGCGTTGAAGCGGCTACACCAGTAAAGAATGCGTTTGATAATATCACGTTAAAACCCATAAAAGCCATTATTTACACCCACTACCATGCCGACCATGTCTTTGGAGCCGGGGTTTTCACAGAAAATAAAAACATCGATGTATATTCCCATAAGAAAACATTGGATGAACTGGATCGAGTCACCACAGTTACGCAGGAAATAACTTATAAACGGGCGATGCGCATGTTCGGCACTTTTTTGAAAAACGGCGAATTTGAAAACTGTGGGATCGGCCCTTTTCTGAAGTTTAACGATAAAACAACTGTGTCGTATGTAAGGCCGAATAAAACCTTTTCCGATGAGACCCTGAAAGTGAGCATAGCAGGCATAAATCTTGAACTCATTCATGCGCCGGGCGAGACCGATGACCAGATTGTAGTCTGGATACCGGATAAAAAGGTTCTCATTGCAGCGGATGATTATTACAAGTCCTTCCCGAATCTTTACACAATACGCGGAACCAGTTACAGGGACGTGCTTGCATGGGTTCGAAGTCTTGATAAAATGCGACTGCTGAAGGCAGAGTATCTCGTACCTTGCCATTCGCGACCCGTCACAGGATCGGACGCAATATACAAAATACTTACAGACTACAGGGATGCAATACAGTTTGTCCACGACCAGACAATACGGGGCATCAACAGGGGGCTTACCCCGGATGAACTCGCAGAAACAGTGAAACTGCCTCAGCATCTGGCCGAAAAACCATACCTTCGCGAATACTACGGAACTGTCGCCTGGTCGGTAAGGAACATCTATAACGGGTATCTCGGATGGTTCAGCGGGAATTCAACAGATCTAAATCCCCTTACATTAAAAGAGCGTGCCGGGAGGTTTGCAAGGCTTGCAGGAGGCAATAAAGAGCTCCTGGAGCATGCAAGGAAAGCCGGTGCAGAGCAAGACCATCAGTGGGTTTTAGAGCTGACGGACAAGCTGCTTCAGATCACTCCAAATATGAGCGAAGCACTTGAATTAAAGGCTTTGTCTCTTCGCGCGCTTGCATTACAGCAGGGTAATGCAAATGCTCGAAATTATTACCTCTCACAGGCACATGAGGCCGAAGGGAGGTTAAAACTGACACAGGCTAAAATCGATGCGGATCTGGCTCACAGAGTCCCGCTTGCGGCTATCTTTGCCGGTATGAGTGTTAAGCTCAATCCTGAAAAAAGCGCCAACATCGATAAAGTCGCCGGCTTTTATTTCCCGGACACAAAAGAAGCCTTTACGGTGCATATCCGCCGTGGTGTCGCTATAGTCGAGCCGCGTTTTCCGGAAAAAGCAGACATAACCGTGACGGTTAATTCCTATACATGGAAAGAGATTGCGACCAGACTTGCCAACCCAGCCGTGGTGCTGGCAAAAGGTGACGTAAAAATAGAGGGAGGAATAATTAATGTGGTTAATTTCCTCGGCCTCTTCAGAGATTGAAACAAGAAAGGCATTCGTGCCTATTGCATGAATGCCTTTAATTGTTAATCTATAATCGTTTAATTAGACTTTTGTTACATTAGCTGCGCCGGGGCCTTTGGGGCCATCGACTACATCGAATGTTACGCGGTCACCTTCAGAAAGCGATTTAAATCCGGTTGAATTAATAGCTGAATGATGAACAAACACATCCTTGCCATTTTCCTGCTCAATGAAGCCAAAACCTTTGCTGTCATTAAACCATTTTACAGTTCCATTTGCCATAGTGTTTTCCTCCTTTCATAAGATACCATCAAGGTCTCTGACTTCAGGCTGTCACTTTGACAACATGGAACAATCCTTCTGCTCGAAACCGATTCGCAATACTTTGCAAATCTTTACTGATTTGTCACACTCTACATGGTACCGGTATGAATGTCAACATAAATTATTAAAATATTTTAAGATATTGTAGTATGCCCCGGAATTATCTCCCGAGTTGTATTTACCTTCAATAAAATCATAGTAATATATGCAGGAGTGGCCGATTTTTTCCATACCACGCCTCACATTTTACTGATTGGCTGGACAACCGATTAATAAAATGATAATTTCAATTAATTCAACGAGTTTATCAATATTGACGGACTCGTAAAAACTCTATTTTCTCACAAAGGCACTAAGAACGCCAAGAAAATATCATTTAATATTAATAAGTTAACTTTGTGATCTTTGTGGCTTGGCGTGAGATCTTGGCTTTTTACTTGGCGGGAAATCCGCCTGAGGCGGACTCTCCCGCCGCTTGAAGTAAATTCAAGCGGTTCCACCCTCACCCAAGGCCGGGGCTTAACCACCCTCGGCCTGCTGATGGACTTTTTACGAGTCCATCAATATTTGCCAGGAGAATATGTTATGGATGGAAAAATCAGGTCCGTTATAAAACCCGGAATCAGAGTTTCTATAGTGCTGAAGAAGGATCAGCGTACAGGGATATTGACAGAAGGAATTGTAAAGGAGATTTTAACTAATTCTCCCATGCATCCTCATGGAATCAAAGTGCGTCTGGAAAGCGGTGAAGTCGGGAGAGTAAAGCATATATACAGCGGAAAATGATCGTTGATATGACTCTCAGGTTGCGAATTGTTGAAGGCATATGAAAAACCGGCTTGATTCTGCCAGTCTGTATATAAGGATGTGCAGAAAGTATGAACCAATTTGTTCTGGACATGAAGATATTTTCCATGATACCGAGGCAATCGTTGTATTTCGGTTGATGCGGAAAAAACAGTACGTCAGTCTTTTTATTAATCTGCTTGCAGTTTTGGTTAAAACAAAGATCCCGGAGGAAAAAAATGAACAAAAAATTGTTATTGTCTCTTGTTATCTTGTTATCGCTTATATGTGCATCTTTTGCAGTTGCTGCGCCCGATATGAAGGAAGGCCTGTGGGAGATAACCGTTACTTCAAAAATGGAAATGCCTGGAATGTCAATGGCGATGCCTCCGGCAAAACACTCCCAGTGTCTTACAAAAAGTGACTTTGTACCCCAAAAAAACGAACCGGGTCAGGAATGTGAGAAGATGTCAGTTAATGTAAGCGGAAATACAGTATCCTGGTCAATAAAATGCAAAAGTAAAGAGGGCATAATGAAAGGCACTGGCAAAATAACCTATAAAGGAAACACATACGAAGGCGTTATGAACATGACCTTTCCAAATCAGGGTGGGGGTGAGGGCAAAATGACCAGCAACTTGACTGGAAAGTGGATAGGTAATTGCAAGTAGTTATACAGATAAAGGGGATGCCCCTTTAACGGAATGTTATGCAACGGTCTTTTTATATTCCGTAAAGCCATAAGGAAAGATGCGTATATGGAAATAAATCAAGAGCTTATTGCTCCATGCGGATTGTATTGCGGTGTATGCGGTGTCTATTATGCAACAAGAGACAACAACCAGAAGTTTCTGGAAAAGCTTTTAACTGTGTATAAAACAAATATTCCGGGCATAGAGCATCTGACTACCGGGGATTTGTTGTGTGACGGCTGCCTGTCAGGCAGGGTGTCTGTATTTTGCAGAGTGTGTTCAATCAAGGACTGCACCGGTAAGAAGGGCTACGCAGGATGCAACGAATGCAGCGGTTTCCCATGCGAACATATTGATAATTTCCCGATGCCTGTCGGGAAAAAAGTTATTTTAAGGGCGGTTCCATATTGGCGTGAGCATGGTAAAGAGAAATGGATAGAGAATGAAGAGGCGCGATATTACTGTCCTGATTGTAGAAATAAAATCTTCAGAGGGGCAAAGCGGTGTAATAATTGCGGTATTGCCGTTGATCTTGACTGATGGCAGATAGTTTCACAATAGTAAATAGCTGCGGTTATAAAACAAACAGTACATCCCTGGCTTGTTTATTGATATTATCGGGAAAATATGCGAGGCTCCCCGCTCGTAAGAGCGGGGCTTCCCGATAAGGAAAACAAGGAAAACATCTATTTCAGATTATTTATTTGCTTCCTTTTTGTAGGCTTCTTTACCTGCTTCGACAGCGGCTGAAAGAACAGATTTCTTTTCTTCGAGCACACTTTTTACTTTCTGGACGGATTCAGCAGCCTTTTCCTTGACACTTTCAGCATATTCTTTAATTTTTTCCCTCGTTTCCCGT
The DNA here is from genome assembly GCA_020052975.1 of Desulfobacterales bacterium. The sequence goes on from JAGVOC010000277.1 coordinate 9,263, forward strand.
CCGGTTTGAGGAGCGATAAGAAGCGCGATTCCCGCTCCTACAAGACTTCCCAAAAGAAAAGAAACTAACAATGATCCTGCACCGTAATCTTTTTCTTCCATATTATGGTCCTCCTTCCTTTTCCTGCTTAAGCAAAACACTTGTTGCGGCTTTAATCCCAGCCTTTAGCGCTGATATTCTTACATATAGTTGATTTTGTATTCCATCCGTTAAAAGCCCGAGAGTCTTAATTTTAAATGCCAGTTCAGAAATGGTTCCAGAGATGTTTTTAACACTGGATGTGACAGAACCTATATTATCGCTGACAGTTCTGATGCTTTTTAATGTTTCTTCGGCTTCTTTGAGTACCGGATTGATTTTCAACTCAGTTGCAGCAAGAAATGCGGTTATGGCCTCTGCAGCTTTTTTTATCTGAATAGAAGAGTATATCAGAAAGAAAACCGTAGCAAGAAAGGTTATGACTACCACGCCGAGTATTGCCGTCAAAAACGGGTCAGACATAAAATCCCCTCCCTCAACAACATGAATAAATAATTTAATCTTAATATATAAGGATTTGATTTTAGTTGCAAGTTAAAACTTGAAACAATAATGAAAACAATAGCATGTGTTTTTTAGTTTTTTGTGATAATGAATACGAATGATATAACATGTTGAGTTATTATATTGATTCCATAAGCTATGATGAAACATTCTAAATAAATCATGTCTCCAACTTTATATAAAAAAATCGGGATTGCTTCGGCTATTATGATGGCTTCCGTCTTTTTTAGCCGCGTGATAGGCCTTTTCAGGGAAATGGCCATTGCTTTTGCCGGGGGTGCTGGCGGAGACGTTGACGCTTACCAGATTGCGTTTGTTATTCCTGAAATACTTAACCATATTGCTGCAAGCGGTTTTCTCTCAATTACGTTTATTCCTATCTTTTCAAATTATCTTGCAGATAACAAAGAAGAGGAAGGGTGGCGTGTTTTTTCATTAATTATGACATGTTTCGGGGTGGGGCTGCTGTTTTTTATCCTGATAGCAATGATTTTGGCGCCTCAACTTGTTTCCTTAATTGCGCCGGGATTGAGTGATCAGCAAATTTTTTCAAAAGCTGTCCGTATGACAAGGATAATTCTTCCAGCCCAGTTTTTCTTTTTTTTAGGCGGACTTTTAATGGCCGTCCAGTTTTCAAAGGAGAGATTTACAATACCTGCTCTGGCGCCACTATTATACAATATCGGGATCATTTCAGGAGGTATGCTGCTTGGTTCACGCTTTGGTATAGAGGGATTCTCATGGGGTGTTCTGGGAGGAGCTTTTACCGGCAGTTTTCTCCTCCAGTTGTGGGGTGCAAAAAAAGCGGGAATGAAATTTCAAATAAGCTTTAATTTCATGCATCCTGATTTAAGAAAATATGTTTATTTGACATTGCCGCTCATGTTCGGTCTTACAATGACATTTTCAACCGAGTTTTTTTTGAAATTCTTCGGAAGCTTCTTGCCTCATGGAAGTATAGCAGCCCTTAATTATGGACTCAGGATAATGTTTATTATGGTCGGTTTATTCGGCCAGGCAGTCGGAATGGCCACTTATCCCTTTATGGCCCGCCTTGTGGCTGAAAATAAAATTGAAGAAATGAACAAGCTGCTTAATGATACTTTAAGCGCTCTTTCTCTTGTTGTCCCGTTTTCCGTTCTTGCCATGGTGCTGAGACATGAAATAGTTTTAATCATATTCCAAAGGGGAAGATTTGATGCTGCTGCCACAGAATTTACTTCAGGCCTGCTCGTTTTTCTTCTTGCAGGCACATTTGCCTTTGCGGCACAGACGATTGTCGTAAGGGGGTTTTATGCTATGCAGAACACTCTTTTCCCGGCGGTTTTTGGAACTCTTGCAGTTATTTTCAGCATACCTTTTTATTACTATTGCATGAATGTGATGGGTGCAGGCGGGATAGCCCTTGCAATTTCACTTTCTGCATTTTTACAGGTGTTTCTCCTTTATGCTCTCTGGAACAAACAAAGCCATAATATCAAAAGCCGGGCCGTATATCTGTTTTTTACAAAGATAAGTTTATTGAGTGCAGTAATGGGTATTCTGCTTGAGTGGATTAAAAGAAGGTTTTTAAATGGTTTTGATACGACCACTTTTTCCGGAAGTCTTTTAATGTCAGTACTCCTTTCAGCCCTGTTTGCCGTGGTATTTGTTTCTTCAGGCTATCTTCTGAAAATAAAGGAAATATCCGAAATGACGGGAAAGATTGGAGGGAGGATTAAAAAGATTATTTATCAATAGAAATTTTGTCTTCTGTAATTTTGCTTTCGCCTGTATCAACAGGCTGCATTATCCTGATAGGAAGCATGATCGTTCTTTGGAGCATATTTAAAATTCCTGACCCAACCGCCGTCGGCGAAAGAGGTGTAACATCAGGATCTTCCAGCTTTCCTGTGACCCTGAACGGAATGGATATTATATTGCCGTCCAATATTTGAGTTACAACCGGAATATATTTAATAATGAGATCAATGGTTTTAAACGGGGAGATCAGAACGACAAGATCGACGCTCTTTTTATTAAGATCGATATTGCCAGTGCAGACTATTGCCATCGAAGCGCCGTCAATAACAAACCCGGTAATAACAAAATTACCATTTTCCAGTTTTCCGGATGCAGATATTGAGTTATAGGCAAAGCCTTCGCCGACAAGATCGGGGATTTTGCCCCTGAAAATTTCGGTTAGATTCAGAATGGCAAATATTTTTGACAAAAATCCGATTTGATATATTCTTCCTTCCTTTGCTTTAAAATCGAGTGTTCCGTTAAGCAGTCCTGTGATTTCAGAGCCTTTACCCTTTGTAAATATTTCGCCGTCTATACTGAAAGAACCGGTTGCAACCTGATGCCTGCTGAAAAAGCAGTTAATGGAAGAATCGAGTTTTTCATCACGGGCAAAGGGAAATATCCTGAATTCAAATTTATTCCGGGATGTTTCAATGATTCCGGTAAGCGAAACCCCGCAAAGCGCCGCGTCAACCAACGCAAAGGAAATATTTCCTGCGCCAAGAGTTATATCAGTATGAAAAGGGCTCAATGTCAGATCCCCGAATTTCAAATATTTAACTTTTGCCTTAATAATTCCGGTAATGAAGGAATCGTGTGAACTATTTTTAGTCTCGTCATTTTTTAAATATATATGATCTGCAAACTCCTGAACCTTAGACCATTCCAGCAAATTAGCGGAAGCATTCATATCAAGAATCAATTTCTCTTTTGACAAAATAACGTTCCCGGTAAAAGCTATATCGCTTTTACCGGATGCTATTTTACACTCTTCTATTATTACTTTCCTTTCCTTTATACCTATTCGAGGTGTCTTTTCAGGGGTTTTAAATACCAAACCTGTTATGATAACAGGTTCCCTGAAGAGAGTCTCATAATCTATTGTCAGATTCTCTATTTTTCCATCTGTATTGAAACTCCATTTCGAGGGTGCGTAAAGAGGACCATTTAACTCAAGATTGTTTAAGTATACAGCACCTTTGGGGAATGATACGTTTTTAAGGGCTGTTTTGGCACTTTGAAAAGATAAAATAAACGGGTTTATATCTTTTGCATGGATTCTTGCTTTTCCAGATATGATTTTAAAAGAATTATCATGATCATGCCTGAATCCGGCCGATAGATTCGAAATGGATGTTTCCCCCCAGGCAGCGTTTGTGAGTTTAAAAAAGATAAGGGAATCATCCAGGAAAAATTTTTCGCCGCTGATTGCAAGAGGAGTCGGGAACCTCTCATATGTGCCCTGCAAAGTAAATTCGGAAACATTCACCTGCACATGCGTTGATCCGGCGCTTTTATTTATGGTCAAAATCCCGTTTGCTTGTCCCCCGCACTCTTTGATTAAGGAGAGCTCATATAAAAAGGTCTTATTCTCCACAACCTGCTTGAGAACCGGAGGCAATTGGGAAAGATCGGCATGAATTGTTGTATCAAGATAAAAGATGTCTCTTTTTTCCGAAAAACCAAGTTTTAATGTTCCATTTTTTGCTGTAGAATTTCCCAGACACCCCTCAAGATTATTTCCTTCAAGAATACCCCCGGAAACGGTCACATTCCCTTTTACGCTTTCAAGTTCAAGGAGTGGCTCCGGAACATGGATTTTCCCGTTAAGGATGTCTCCCCGGATTGATATATTTTCGATATTTCCAAGTTCTGAAACAGACTGCGCTTCAGATTTAATAGCAAAAGATGGGACTTTCCCATCCTTTATGATATCGAATATTCCTTTGGCTGTACCGGAATTTCCGGCAAGGAAAAGAGCCGCTTTTCTTGTTGTGTTTATGTCAATATTTTTCCCCTCAAGATCAAATTTTGCCAGGGAAGGTGATTTGCTTGTGCTGAAATTTCCTGAAAGACTTAATCCCGGATTATCAAGGTCAAGTCTATTAATTGTGATTTTAGTCCCATTTTTATCTGCAAGGTAATTACCTGAGAAGTATTTTCCATTGATGACTAAATTATCTGCTTTTCTTTGAAATGAAATTAAAGGGATCACCCCTTCGAAGTTCGAATAAAATTCAAGAAATCCTTTCTTATCGAAATGGGCTTTCAAATTTATTTGTGAATCGTTAATCTTTAAATCTGAGTTCGGGGAAAAATAATCAAAAATAATTTTCGGGTTTAAATTCAGTAAATCAATACGACCTTCACCGGTTGAAGTATAGGGAAAAATTTTTCCGTTAACAGATATTCTTTCACAGAAGTTGGATCTGCCGTTTAATGCTATTGTGATCCAGCCGGGCCTGAGCTTAATATTCGATGTAATATTGTCAAACTCGAAATAAAGTCGGTTCCCCTCATAAAAGCCGGCTTTTCCATTCCTGATCTGAAGCGCAAGATTTGTATCTTTAACTGCTCCGTTTGAAAAAATTATTTTCAACTTTTTCTCTATTTCTTCGAAAGTAACTTCTTCATGCAATTTGGTATCTTCTTCCGGTCTTTCATGAATGAATGCTCTTACACTTGGAGTGTCAAGATAAAGCTTGTCTATATTTACCTTGCCTTTGAATAAGGGCAGGATTTCAGGATATGCTTTTAAGGTGCCTATGGTTATTATAAATTTTCCGGGGACTGACAGTCTTGCATCATGCATTTCAGCGTGCAGGCGCGGAAAAAACTGAATATCTACAGACTGGAGCTTAATCTGATGGCCGGTTTTTAGGGAAATCTGCTCGACTATTTTGGTTTTCAAATATTCAGGGCCAATAAGGCTTGGCAGTAAAAGCGATATAATCAATGCAAGAATAATAAAAATTCCTGCCCCGAAGGAAACCCAGAATAAAATTCTTTTTATGAATTTCATGTAATATTAATAGCATCAAATGCCAGCCGGTCAAGATAAAACCACCTGCCTTATTTATAATTGACTGACAGCTTGCCCATCCTATTCATTTATGTTAGGAGACCATAGAATTTTTATTTTTATAAAGACTTGGCCTGTTGATGGACTTCTTACGAGTCCATCAATTTTGATACCTTCGTAAAAAGTCAAAAAACGACTTTTTACCTGACGGGAAAGGGCTTCCCCGTTAAAGAAAGGCGATAACAACTGGAGAAACATGGGTTTCGGATTTAATGAAATAGCTGTTGTGGCTTTAATTGCATTTGCAATATTTTTTCTACCGAGGCTGAAGGGGAGAAGGCAGGAAATAAGATTTGTCAAATCAACCCCAAAAAGCCTTGTTGTTTCGGGCCGCATGCGCCTTGCAATATTCGTCTCCATTTTATGGGCTGTCGGGGTGGCATTGTTTTTTCAGCCGTGGAATGAAAATCTGTTTCTTTTCCTATATATCGGAATGGGGCCGGTTTTTCTTGGTTGGGGATTAATCTGGGTTCTTGCCGGATATGGAAAATACAGAAGATAACAGAAACCACTTAGTGTCCATCCGGAAACCAAATTTGGACACATGTGAGTTTCCAATTCGGAAATAGGCAATTTTGGGCAAGCTCAAGGAAATCAAGGGATTGCGCGGAGACATACGCATTGTATGTCGCACAAGAAATCCCGCAGATTGACACAGAGATCGCAC
>JAGVOC010000296.1 GCA_020052975.1 Desulfobacterales bacterium
CCATCTGACAGGATATCCGGTTGAAACACTGGGGCTTGACATGGATCTTGAAGCCGATCTTGGCATTGATTCAATAAAAAGAGTTGAAATTTTCTCATCACTTGAAGAAAAAATCCCGGGAATACCGTCCATGCCGCCGGAAGCTATGGGATCACTTAAAACGCTCGGTAAAATAATAGATTACCTTAACAAATCGAGACTTGGTGCAATTGTCCCGGATAACACTTTAACAATTTCTCCAGACATTTTATTTCGTATTCTTGATTCTGACACATTGTCTCCCGAAAAAGTTTCAATTGAACCGAAACAGAGAGCGCAATCCCCGCTGCCTGCGACCCCGTTTCCCTGCGGTCTAGCCCACTCTGGTCGGACCGCTGATTGCGGTGGAGAGATTCAGAGGAACATTATCTCAATTGTTGAAAAGCCTTTACTTTCAAATGACGGGCTTTTTTCCCCGAGCGGCAAAATATTTATAACCGATGATAAGGCCGGCCTTTCAAAAACGATTATTGATGAACTTTCCTCTCTTAATATCGGGGCTGAACTTGTTAGCCTGAATAACTTCATAAATATCGAGAATCTATCCGGCATAGGCGGTCTTGTCATCATACCTGAAAAGAAGCAAAACGACGGTTCCCTGCTGGAAGAGGCTTTTCTTGCCGCACGACATGCCTCACACGCCTTAATTTCTTCCGGTAAAAAAGGCAAAGCAATATTCGCAACCATATCCCGCCTTGACGGCGCCTTTGGATTCAAAGGCCGTGGAATCGCCTGCCCATTTCAGGGAGGCCTTGCCGGACTTGCTAAAACCGCCGCAGTTGAATGGCAGGGGGTTATTTGCCGTGCAATAGATGTTGAGCCGGAATGGAAGGATAACATCAAAATAGCAAGAGCGGTCATAAATGAGCTGTTAGCATTAGAACAAACCGGTCTGGTTGAAACGGGTATTGGTCCGGAAACACGCCTTATTCCTGAATTAAGACCATCTCCCTACCCCGAAGGCGAAATAAATCTTGCCCCTGGCGATGTTGTTATAATCACGGGTGGTGCAAGGGGTATAACTGCGTCAGCAGCGCTGGCCCTTGCGCGAATTGCAAAACCGGTGATCGTGCTTCTTGGAAGGTCTCCGGAACCGTCACCTGAACCCTTATGGCTTTCCGCTCTTGAGGATGAAACCTCCATCAAGAAAGCAGTACTTTCAAACCATTTCAGCGGGAACAATGCTTCCCCCAGGGAAATAGAAACAATCTTCCGAAAGTATATGGCGAACAGGGAGGTTTCGAGAAACCTTGAAAAGCTGAAAAAAGAATGCGGAGATATAGCGTACTACTCTGTTGATGTTCGTGATAAAGATGCAGTCGAAGAAGTTGTCAATCAGGTTCGCTCAAAGTACGGCCGGATAAAAGCCATTATTCATGGAGCAGGAGTCCTTGAAGACCGATTAATTATTGATAAAACATTGGATCAATTTAAAAGAGTTTTTGATACCAAGGTGAAAGGGTTGAGTTCTCTTCTTTCAGCAACCAGCGATGAACCCCTTCAATACATAGTTGTTTTTTCATCAATTACCGCGCGAATCGGAAACAAAGGACAGGTTGATTATGCAATGGGTAATGAGGTGCTGAACAAGATTGCCCAGCAGGAAGCTATAGTCCGGCCTGATTGCCGCGTAATCTCTATAAACTGGGGCCCGTGGGATGGCGGAATGGTATCAGATACTTTAAAGCGCGAATTTAAAAGAAACAATATCGATCTGATCCCCGTTGAAAAAGGTGCAAAATGCATGCTGCTTGAAATGATGGGCAATAAAAGCAATCCGGTTGAAGTTGTAATAGGTTCAAATATTATTTCAAAAGAAGAAAAACACGCTCTTTCTTTCAAACGTGAAATTGATATCAAGACATATCCTGTTCTTGAATCCCATATTATAGGAGGCAAACCGGTTGTTCCTTTTGCACTTATGGCCGAGTGGCTCGGGCATGGAGCTCTCCACGTAAACCCCGGGCTTTTTCTCCATGGCCTTGATGACATAAGACTATTAAAAGGGATAAAGCTGGATAAAGGTAAAAAGCTGATTCGCCTTTTGACAGGCAAACCCGTTAAAAAAGAGTCTTTCTTCGAAGTAAACGTTGAAATAAGAGACGGAATGAAAGACGGAGTTGAAATAATACATACGCGGGCAAAAGCAATTCTTGCTGATTCGATTATTATGAATCCTCCCGCATATAATATTCCCGACAGAATTTCCTCCAAAACTTATAAACGTAGCATGGATGAAGTATACGATAAAATTCTCTTTCATGGATCAGAGTTGCGTGGAATAAAAGAAATCATTGGTTATTCGTCAAAGGGAATGGTTGCGCGCATCTCCCCTGCCCCGCATCCGGATAAATGGGTGAAAGATCCGTTAAGGAACCGGTGGATATCCGATCCTCTCGCACTTGATTCAGCTTTCCAGATGGCCATTCTGTGGAGTTATGAGGAGTTGCAGCAATTATCTCTTCCAAGCTACTGCCGAACTTATCGCCAGTACTGCAGCAACTTCCCACCCGAAGGAGTTACAGCAGTTCTTGAAATAAGGGAAGCCTTAAAGCATAAAATAAAATGTGATTTTACATTCCTTGATACCGATAACGTTGTTGTTGCCATGCTGAATGGGTATGAAGCAGTGATAAGCAATTCTCTTTTCAAGTCATTCAGACCGCAATGAAAATTCTTTCAGCATAAAAATAATGATGGACTCTTAATAAGTCCATCCACAGGCCGAGGGCGGTTTAGCCCCGGCCTGAAGTGAGGGTGGAACCGCTTGAATTTATTTCAAGCGGCGGGAGAGTCCGCCTAAGGCGGATTTCCCGCCAAGTAAAAAGTCGCTTTTTGACTGTTTACGAAGGTATCAATAATGATAAAAAATTTTATCCATCAGCCTCTGAATTGTGAAATCACATCGATCGGAGGCTATTATGTCATTACAAAAGAAGTATGCATTCCTTTGGGAGATCGTAAAATATTCTATATGACAGGTTACGCTGCTTTTAACACTACCTGTTGCGGGACAGGAGGCTGTGCATTTGCCAATATACCAGGATTTATATTAAGCTGGAAAGACAAAATCAACTCAGACGGTTTTTCTGTTTCAGCAATTGAGCCTGTTACTGACTTCAATATTCAAAACAAGATCAGGGAGATTATAAGAAAAACGGAAGGTATAAATCAGGTCAATTTTGATTTATAAACCCACTACCTAAGCAGAGACAATTAGTGATAAATACATTATTCAAATGGCTGGTTCTCACAGCATCAATCATGATAACTTCTTATCTTATCGACGGAATACATGTCGCTGATATTTCATCGGCCTTTCTTGCCGCAGCTGTCCTCGGGATTTTAAATGTTTTTCTGCGACCCATTGCAATAATCCTTACTCTTCCTGTAAATATTCTAAGCCTTGGTTTATTTACCTTCGCAATAAATGCGCTCATGTTGATGATAACTTCAATAACCATATCAGGTTTTGAAGTTAAAGGGTTTTGGGCTGCAGTAATCGGGTCGTTTATTATAAGCATTATAAGCTGGGTGATTAATACCCTTGTCAGAAAAAAAGTAACAATAAAAGTTGAAAACGATCCGAAATTTATAGACCTTAAGAATAAAGGGAATGATAAGTGGGAGTAAGTATATTACTCAAGTAAAATTATTCGTTTTTTTGCTTGACGCTTATCATATTTTATTATAAACGAAAAAAACAATGTGAATATAATTCACTAGTCACGTTACCACATGCAAAGGTTTTGGGATCTTTGACATGTAACAAGAAACAGTTTTAAAAGGAGATTTATTTTGGCAACAGGTATTGTAAAATGGTTCAACGATAAAAAGGGATTTGGTTTTATCGAAAAAGAAGAAGGCGGAGACGTATTTGTTCATCATTCAGCTATCACAATGTCAGGTTTCAGAACCCTTGCAGAAGGAGATCGTGTTTCCTTTGATGTTGAGCAGGGTAAACAAGGTCCTGCAGCAAAGAACGTGGTAAAAATCTAGTTTCCCATGGCTTAAAAGAAGGGCGTCTTGTTAAAATATAATAAAAGATGTCCTTTTTTTATTTGAACCGAAACAGTGAGCGCAAACACCGCTGCTTGCTGCGGAGTTAGCGAGCGAAATAAAAACAGATAAAGAGTCCTTACGGTTGAAGATTCCCCGTAGCTTGCTGCGGGGAATCTTCAAACTTTCAGCAGCAAGTTAATATCCGACTTGGGCATATTCGACCGTAAGAAAGTGAGCCTGTTTTTTTTCGCTCACATTCCCCGCATTTTTTTTACCCGCAACAGCCCTGGGCTGTTGTGCATGTACATTAGGGGCGAATAGCAGCCGGCTGCCATGAAATAGCTCTCTATTTCATCAAACAATACAGGCCTGTCCGGCCATGTAAAGGTTTTTTCTTTCTTTTTCAAGGCATCCCATTCTCTCGTCAGCTTTGGGCTTCCCTGAAGTGCCTGCTTTTTTGCAGTATCACATATGAACATCTCGCAGACTACGGGCTTTATCTTCCACATGCAGCCCTTTTCTCCCAAGTAAATGCATTTAAACCCCTCGTTTGATTTTTCTAAAGCAGCACTCAAAATATCTATATCTATTGGATCAGACATAATAACATTTATGACAACATCGGCAAAAAAGGTTAATATTCCTTCCTTTGAACAGCACGCGCTAAGATGGCTTTTATAACATTTCATAGTGCAGACATCACCGAGGTGCCTTGAATGAAAATCGTCTACTTCTGCGCGAAAAGTCAGATAACCGCTTATTTTGTTCTGAAGCTCACGCCTTATACGTGCAGAAGGTTCTTTAAGATGACGGACAATCAGGGAAAGAGTTTCTGATTGTTCTTTCTGATAGGATTTATATGGTCCAGTCATTTCTGAATAAACCTATTTTGTATTGAAATTTAGTACAGCCGCTCGCTAACTCAGCTGCTTGCTGCTGGGAGCATCAAAATTGAAATTATTTGAAGTAAATATAGACTTCCCAGCATTATTGTGTCAAATATTCTGATATCTAAGGAGTGTCCATCCATAAACAAATTTTGAACACAGGTGAGTTTCCAATCAGGAAATTGGCAATTTTGGGCAAGCTCAAGGAAATCAAGGGATTGCGCGGAGACATACGCATTGTATGTCGCACAAGAAATCCCGCAGATTGACACAGAGATCGCAC
>JAGVOC010000136.1 GCA_020052975.1 Desulfobacterales bacterium
CGGTAGTTCAAGGGAGCGGCGTTCTGGCAACAGGGGGTCGTGAGTTCCCAATTGGCAATACGGCAGGCCGCAACGAAAGTGAACCTATAAGTAGCCTCGTAAAAAAACTAATGAAGATGCCGACCCAGTGGACGTATGGGGAAGGCCGAAGCCCGGCAGATTGGAAAACGGAAGCGTTTGTCGGGATCTTCCGGGGTAGCAGGGGCGGCATGTTGCAGAAAGATGAATAACCCAGTGCTGGAGACCCGATGCGGTGATAGATGAGGTACATCAACCGGCGCGTATAAGGCGAAACCGAAGTCGCGGCGGGTCGCATCGGGAGTCGGAGGGGTCAATAGTACCGGTTTGAGGGTATGGGACAACATAACCCGGCCCGAGGGAAGAGGCCCTGCTTTGTTCACGCAACCAAAGAGTGGAGGAGGAGGGGATTGCAGGAATGCTAACAACCCCGGAAAGCATCAGGACACTACAGAGGAAGCTTTACCGCAAGGCCAAGCAGGAAAAGGCCTGCCGTTTCCATGCCTTGTATGACAAGGTTTATAGGGTGGACATCCTCAGTCACGCCTATAATCTTGTACGTTCCAGCAAAGGCAGCGCCGGTATAGATGGCGTTACCTTCGGGGAGATCGAGGCAAAAGAAGGGGCAACCGCTTTCACAGCGGAGCTGGCGGAGGCACTGAGAAACAAGAGATATGAACCAAGTCCGGTCAAGCGGGTTATGATACCCAAATCTGACGGCGGTCATCGCCCTTTGGGTATTCCGACCATACGTGACCGGGTGGCTCAGATGGCGGCAAAGCTTGTCATCGAGCCGATCTTCGAAGCGGACTTTTGTGATACATCCTACGGGTTCAGACCCGGGAGGTCTGTTCATGATGCCGTCGATGATGTGGCACAAGCCTTAAGTTATGGGTACAACAAGGTCATTGATGCAGATTTATCCAAGTACTTCGATACCATACCCCACGACAAGCTCATGATCATGGTTGCCGAGCGAATCTGTGACGGGACAATGTTGCGGCTGATACGTATGTGGCTCAAAGCCCCGGTCATAGAAGTGGATAAAGATGGGACGAATCGCACAATCGGCGGAGGAAAGGGCAACCGTAAAGGGACACCGCAGGGCGGCGTTATTTCACCATTACTGTCCAACCTGTTTTTACATCTGTTGGACAGGATATGGGAAAGACGTGATCTTAAGTGGAATATAGGGGCGCGTATCGTCCGGTATGCAGATGACATTGTTGTGATGTGCCGGAAAAGCACTGACCCGGCAATGGTAGTACTGCGGCGAGTTCTTGAACGGATGGGACTTAAGCTGAACGAGTCCAAGACGCGGGTAGTAGACGCCTGTCAGGAGGGGTTCACCTTCCTTGGGTTTGAAATCTGGATGGCGAAGAGCTACCGGACTGGAAACTACTATCCCCACGTTCAGCCTTCGAAGAAATCCCTTAAAGCGATTAAAGATCGAATAACCGAACTGACAGTCAGGACACGGACGGTTATGCCCCTGAACCTGATGGTCAACGAGGTAAACACGACGGTTCGCGGCTGGGTAGGCTACTTTCATGTGCGTAATTGCAGCACGGTTTTAAGCGATGTGCGATTGCACCTGGAAGAACGCCTGAGAACCCATTTGCGGAAGCGTTATAAGATCAGAGATCGGAAAACAGGGTATGTCCGGTTCACAAATCGGAGTCTGTATGAGACATACGGGCTTTATAAAGTGCCAACGACAGCGGGCTGGAAAAAGGCGCAAGCTCTGCAGTGAAGGACATCGGAAAGCCGTGTGCGGGAAAATCGCATGCACGGTTTGATGAGGGAGGGATGGTTGAGGCAGTCATGGTTGGGATAATGAGGCACCGTCGAACGAAAGGGGCGGAAACTGATAGGCCGAACCTAAAACCGCATATACCATCTCTCTACTCTACCCTATATCCCTAATATCATTCGAAGCGTGTTGATATTTTGGGCGGTTCAGGAGCTGGGCATGTCGGCCACTGCCGTAGGGCGTCCCCATGGTGTCCTCGAGATCGTCAATGTGAACATTCCTTAGGGTTTCCAATTAGGCAGTGTATATCGGAAATTTCTTCCCTCTTGTTGACGCACAGACTGATAGAAATCACATTTTGCACAATTGCCGACTTTCTGGGCAAATGAGCCTTGCACACTGCCTCCGCAGAGTGTTCCCACCAACATCCAACAGATTCTCCCACCGTAACTGCCACCGTTGATGCGTTCGTCTTTCTCCCAGACACTTGCCGGACAAACCCCAAGTTCAACCGCATTTTTGCCGCCAGGTTCACGGCCACACTTCTTGAATTCCCAGCAATTCAGGTGCTGAGTTCGTTGTCCCTTGAATTCCATTTCACTACCTTGATACATTGTGCTTGCCGTCAGGATTCTGGCCAACTCCCTGTATGGAACATCTGATGGCAATTGCTTCGAGTCGGCAATCCAAGTCTGCATCGCTTCCAGGAAATCCAAGAGGCAATGGTTCTTCCAAGGTGCTTCTCCCGTGATTCTGGTATCAGCCCCGTAGTCTCTCTTGATCAGTTCATGATTCTTCTCCCAATCCTGCCGAAGGGCATTCATGAATCGGATGAAAGTTTCCTTGGAGTCGACGTGTTGCTCTTCTTTCAGGAATTCCATTTTCTCTCTTCTTTCCGAACGTTCAGTTCACCGGGAGCCTGATTTCCTGGCAATTCGGTGGAACGACTTATGTACGCCCGGCACGGGCGTGAAATTATGGGGCGAAAGTCCCCTATACGTGAATCCTGTTAATATGTTTAATACATTAACAAAAGTATTAGCCGAAGGCAAGGGCATCTTCGTGAGAAGCTGTCTGAAGGCGGAGCGAAGCGGATGGAGACGAACAGAAACCCCTTATTTTTTAGTTGGGGCTATGGAGAGGATCAGTAATGGTATCGCAATTGTACGATATGGATTGCATCTTCGGAAATCTTATAGACAAATCTGTGTTCATCGGTAATTCGCCTCGACCAGTAGCCAGAAAGGGCATGTTTTAATGGTTCCGGCTTGCCTATACCCTCAAAGGAATTCCTTTTGGTCTCATTAATAAGGGTATTGATACGTCGGAGAATTTTTTTATCGGTTTTTTGCCAGAAGAGATAGTCCTCCCACGCGTTGTCGGAGAAGATGAGCTTCACTCTGCAAGTTCCTTTTCAGTTCCTTTTCCGTTCTCAAGCTGGGTAATAGATTCCATTAACCGACTTGTGTTTTTTGGTGACCGTAATAGGTAGGCCGTCTCTTCAAGGGCTTCATAGTCCTCAAGTGACATAATGACCACAGAATTCTCGGAGTTACGTGTTATAATTACCGGGGCGTGGTCCCTACAAACTTTTTCCATTGTTTTTGCAAGGTTTTGCCTTGCAGATGTATAGGTTATCGCTTCCATTTAGCACCTCCTGTACAGTTTATTGTACATATAAAAAAGGGGTTGTCAAGCGGATCTTTCGAACCCCAACAAGCCAAAGCACCAGATGCAAAAGGCCGGGGAGTTTATTAACGGCTGGAGAGATATTTGATAACCCACTAAAACTCTTTGACAATTCAGACGCAATATGGTCTTTTAAAGCCGCTTTTCAGCAGACCCATCAAAATTCTCATGCGTTCTGTTTACGCATTACATTTACATGTTATTTTGCTCATAACTTGCTATTTTATCATGCAAGGGTGCACGAAAAAGTATCCGTATCCGGAACAAAAGTTATCTGAAGGTTGTTTTTATATAAAGGAAGCATTGTATTTGCTGCGGGAAAAAATAATTTCAGACATAAAGAACGAATAAAACATGATTCTTATGTCTGAAAAAATAGAAACGCATAAAAACATGGGCGTCCCTATGTAGCCTTGGTGGCTGTGAGAGATGACTGTTCCATCATCAAGGAAAATGGACTAAACTATTACCACCTCAGGGTTGGCGTTCTGTCCTCAGTGCCGACCTGCTCGAAAATCGACGACCATATCTTCGAATGATATTGCTCCATTTTTCGAGCAGACTATCTGATATCTAGCCTCCTTCGGAAGGATCACGTTGGCAGATTTTAGAAACTCCTCGATGTTAAGTTCCGTGTTTACAACAAAGACAATGTAAAAGTGGTCCATTAGCGACAGTTTGCTTTCGATATCAGCAATCTTTTCGTCTATGCGTGATCCTGAACGGAGCAATATATTTAAGTTCTCTGCGACTAAGATGCTGCTCTTCTCCTTAGCCTTTGCGGTTTGTACTGCCTTTTCGTGCGCCTTCTTATCATCTCTCAATTGAGATAGCGCTTCTGCTAATGCCGCTGCCTTTCTTTCCGTTCGGTAGAGCACAACACCCAAGTCATCGAGATATGTTGTGAGGTCTGCCTCAGCATCGATCTTGCCAATGTATACATAGAAGCGCTTGTCGTGCTGCCCGAATCCGCGAAATGCGGTGTCTTCAATGGCTTCAGACAAGAACCATTTATCGTCTTTTGCCTCGAAACCCGATAGTTCCATCCTCCGGAGAATTGTTTTGTCAGAGACTTGCTCATGAGAGGGCTCGCGGTCCTTCGCCTCAGTGAGCCTGACAGCATCCCGAATCGCTCTGTCGAGCTCTGATGCAATGTTCTTCACGTTGTACTTAATCGTGTCATAGCTTTGGATGTTGAAGGCGAGATCAAGACCTTCCTTCTGCAGTGGGATGATATGCTTCCGGAGGGCAGTCATCAGGCCGTACTCGTAGTACACGTTTGGATTGGGGATGTTGGTATGCTCCTTAATGGTGTCATCAAGGATCACAATGCAGAATCTGGCTTCAATAATCTTGCCGCAAATCTTCGTGCAGAAGATATCTTGCCCGTAGGCTCGCTCCTTGACTGCTATAATCGGTTCAATCCCAACTTTTGTGAGTTTCTCAGAGATGAGTTCCAAGATGGGCTCGAGATCGTCTTGGGTTGGACACGCAATGAAGCAGGATTTCGATGCGCCAAAGACCTTTCCACATCTGTGTTCCTTCCTGATGAAACAATGTTCATTGACACGAAACGAACCTACTGCCGGTTCTCTACCACCGAGGAAGTCCATGCCCGGGAAAAAGTCTAGAGAATGCCATACCATGATGCGCCCCCTTCTCCTGCGTTCGCATTATTTATCGTTCTTAATGCCTAAGCTGAGCAGATCCGATGCAAAGGTAAAGACCACGAAATAAACTGAAGCCAAAGCATCGGGTTCTGACTCCGGCAATTTGTTGTAGACACGTTAATCAGCACGCGGCGACAACAGTATAATCGCCGGGAGCAGAAAACATTCTGCTCAGCTCAGACGTTGGTGGCGCGCGTAGCGCATCGCCAACATTATCAAATATAGTAATTACATATTAGACAGATTATAAATTTATTGATTGGTCATCTATATATAAGATTCTGAAATGAATATCAATCATAATTTAAATCGGATAGAGGATATTAATGACTATTTCACCTTGTTTTATTTCTTGATTATAAAGATAATTATCCTCATAATATTGAAACTCCCCGCTGCTTGAAGCTTGGAATCTGCTCGCTGTTTCGGTTCAACAAGCCGTTGTAATAAAATAACTGTAACATTGAAATGCCTTGACCGGCATAAGGAGCCGTAACGAAATGGTTAGGAATGTATTGATTATTTCGGGAGCGAATAGGGGTAGGGGGTAGTATCAGGGATGTCCATAAATAAGTAAATAACTGCCATTTTAGCATGGGGTAGAACATTATTTATTGTTGCGATAAAGACTGATCTCTTCAATGAACTTGGAATCTTTCACATTGTATGTCAAAAGTTTCATCCAGATTATGGTTTGCTTCTGTTCCATGCTTTTTCTCTGATGTCGTCCAGAGTGATCTTTCTGTGCTCCCATATGCCGAAAAGATCATTCAAATTACCCTTGCCCTTCTTATCGGTTATTTTTCGTGATCCGTTCTCAATCTCAACGAAAGGTAATTTCTTAAGTAAATCAAGAACAATATAGAGTTTTTTATCGTCCTTGATATTTATCTGTAACCTGCTCATAATTATTCCCTTTCAAACAATAGATCTTTATGAAAAATATGTAGTTGTAGAGGAATATGGATTTGATTGCTGAATATGTTAAGGTGTAAACGGTTATTTGTAAATATATATTTCTGGCTTGTTAGAAACAAATAGAATTATCCGCTTTCTCTGTTTCGGGAGAATTGCCCTATTAAGAGTTCTGCGGGGCAGAATTAGGTTCATCAAAATATAAGTCAATAATATTAAGAATAAATTTAAGCTCGTGTCTGTAACCATCCACGCAAGTTTGTCATGCTATAGCTCGAAGGATGGCCTGCGCATGCTTTTGTTAAAGCTCCGTACGAACCCAATTTTTCCACTGAAATCTGTAAAACGAAAAGTTTTTTATATTAAGCGTCATCCATGACACATAAGAATTAAGATTGGACTGTCGAAATGCGGGCTAAAAAGACCACATTACCGACGATTTGTCAATGAATTTTAAGGGAATAAAGTTCAGATCTTGGGCAGTTAGGTGATTTTCATCAAAATATAAATAAGCAATTTTGCAGAATGTTTATTGCTCAGCCGTCAATAGGTTAATTTCCTCAAAGCGTCCAGTATCGGCTCAGCTTTTTCCCTGTGCTCGGGGGGTATCATAAGTATCTTTAAAGGATGATTTTTTATTAGACCGGGAGGAGGATTTCTGATCTGACCTGACGAAAGCTTCTCTCGGTTTTCGGCTGATTCCAAAAATTGTAATACATCCGCAAGATTGCCGGAAAACCGTCCTGCATCGGCATGCTCGATAACCTGCATGAAGATATTGTTTACCGTAACAGCGAAGTCGTCAATTACAGCGCTTCCGCTTTCAGAACATTTTACAGTTGAAATAAAACACCTGCAGCCAAAAGGCCTGTGCTCATAAACAGAACATTCCTTATCAATTAAAAGAGGGCACTCGCCTCCCTGCATCATCTCTTCTTCGGGCAAATCTCTGTCTTCCGAGCAGATCTGCGCCATCTCATTTATCGTTATTCTCGGCCTGAAACCCTCTTTCCCGGATTCCTTTATCCTGCCGAAAAGAGACTCTTTCCCTTTTTCAAGAATCCCTTCCACAACTTTAAAGCCTTCAAGCGTTGTCAAGGTAACGTTTCCCGTACAGCAGTGGGGGGCGTTCTATGGGACGTATTAAACTTTTAAACTTAACTAATGGTAGCGATAATGTCATTTTTAATATCCCCCGAATAATTATTCGCTCCTTAACCAATAAGCTTATAACTTACGGTTTGGAATGGCTTTTTTCTCCGGCTTTCTCGTAGAACAAAACACCAACCCTCCGAATATGGTCAATCACGTCCGGATCGCTGATGTTATGAAACAGGGACAAATCGAATGTGTAAGGCAGGAGCAGGCCGTCTATCTCTTCCATGATGCGGTAGAGGACATGCAGGGTCAGATCTTCGCCGCCGCGCAGGGTCATGTCAATATCCGATCCGTTTTTATAGTTGCCTTTGGCGCGCGAACCGTACAGTATCGCCTGTTCCACCTGGGGATAGCGGGCAAACACGGCGCTGATTTTTTGGATGGTGGTGTCCTTGAGACCGAAACGCAGGCTCATTGCTGTTCCTCTTTTATTTTTTCCATGCGAGCCTGAAAGGCTGAA
>JAGVOC010000373.1 GCA_020052975.1 Desulfobacterales bacterium
CCCGATTTATTTAAAGATTTGGTTTTTGGTCTCTTGTTTGTAGTTTCTGGTTTTTTCTTTTAACCAGGAACCAGTAACTATAAACCATGAACCTAAGCCCTAAATATCGCCTTCCTTGTACTTGGACAAAATTGAATGTTCTTCAAAGGTCTCATTATTTGCACTCTGCACGGATTTCTCAATTATATAAAAATCTATCTTGGTCGGCCACCCGGCCTGCCTCCTCCTCCGGGTCTTCTGTCTCCGCCGGGTCGTCTGCCGCCGCCACCACCCGGTCTTCCTCCGCGACCACCACGGTCATCTGAGCGGGGGCGCGCCTCGTTGACATTAAGCGCCCGGCCCATGAAATCCTTGCCGTTAAGTTCGGTTATAGCGGTCTGAGCCGCCGCTTTTGCGGGCATTTCGACAAACCCAAAGCCTCTCGGCTGACCGCCGAATTTCTCCTTGATAACATTAGCCGATGTAACTTCTCCGTGGGCTTCAAAAAGTTTTTTCAAATCTTCATCTGTAGCCTCGCGCGACAAATTTCCTATAAAGATGTTCATTTTGATTTCCTTGTATTTGAACGTTTATGCCAATCAAACCTGACGGCTTAATAAAAAGTCAATTTTTCACACGAAGGCACAAAGGCACGAAGAAAGGCCTATTGAAAACATTCAGGTTTTTCTTTGTGTCCTCCGTGATCTTTGTATGAGAAAGACTTCTTACAAACCCATCATAAATAATGAAAATAATTTTAAAAATTAATTGCTTTTATTTATAGGCCTCGGTAGCAGGATTGTCAACATTATATCCGGCGAAATTACATGGATTTCATATTCACCGTGAATTACTGCCGGCGCAAAACGGGTTTGCCGGTTGCTGAAAAAAGAAACAGCCGGTCACTAAGACCGGCACCATTTATGAATCTGTTTCGGGAGGGGCAGGAATAGGAACCTTGAAAAATTGAACTCCTTCTTCTTTCAGTGTTTTTTCTTCCAAACTGGTGCTGACTCCCCGTATATTTCGGGGTTCGGAAACGCCATAGTGGATTTTAAGGGCTTCAGTCGCAAATTCTGTCCCGACATTATCAAAATTATTTTCAACGAAATCAACGACTTTTTTTGTTATTTCTGCAAGAGCGATCTCTTTGCCGGAAAGAGTTGTACCATTGCCTGATGATTTTATGGCAAATTTCGTCGGAACTTTGAAAACAGAAGTATCGTTACAGATCGGACAGGAAATCAGCTTCTTTTTTTTCTGACCTTCAAAAGCCCGGCTGTCTTCAAACCAACCTTCAAAAATATGCCCGTTGGCACATCTTAAATCGAATGCTATCATATATTATATTAACCCTGAAAAAATGCTCAATCCCCTACATCCGACCGGAGCCATGTCGGGGTATGCCTGATGTGAGTTATTGAAGCTCTCCGCAGTAAGTCCGCCTTGGCGGACCTTCGGCCGGGAATGCGCTTGCTATTGCGGTTCAACACTCTCATATAATTGAGGATATTATCATAAAGAGCAATTTTTTGAAAGAAATTATTGACAGATTTATATAAAGACTAAATAACTATACTGCTTTATTGTGTTTTCGTCAATCGCATATAATCTTTCAATGGTATTATTGCTGATGGACTTGTAAAAAGTCCATCAGCAGGCCGAGGGCGATTAAGCCCCAGTCTGGCCTTTAACGGGGTGTTATGCAAAGATCTCTCATTATTGCTGAACCATAATAAATTGATATTTTTAAAAATTTATCAATATGATATAAGAGGCTATAAAGATATTACTTAATGTAAATTTGAGGGTATAATAAGCCGGCTTATTAATTATTATACTGGGAGACTGCCAGATATGAATTCTCTTATCAAAGTGTTTGTTATTGCTTTAATTTTGTTTGCCGTCGTTTCTTATTCTGCGCAGGCCGAAACAATGTATGTAACTGATGTATTAAGAATAACGGTGCGGGAAGGGAATGGACTTGATTATAAAATCATAGATGTGCTTGAGTCAGGGCAGGAGGTTGAAGTAATCTCATCGGGTGATGAATGGGCAAAAGTGCGCCTTTCAAACGGCAAAGAAGGCTGGATGGCCGGCAAATACCTTACTTCCCAGAAACCGGGCAGCGCAGCTTTGAATAAATTGCAGGAAAAAGAAGCATTGCTTAATTCCCAAAATTCCGCTTTACGCACGGAAAATAGTCAACTAAGGGATGAATTGAAAAATATCAGCCTTCAGCTTGCAGAAAGTAAGCAGGCTCTTTTTGTAACGAATAAATCATTTGAAACCCTTAAAGACAGCCCAAACAGTTATGTTGAACTCGAAACAAAATATAAAGAGGCGGAAAAAAAACTTTCTTTGCAAAAGAATAAAATGGAAAACCTTGAAGACGAACTCACAAGGCTTTTACGGCAGCAAAATGTTATGTGGCTTTTAGCCGGAGCCGGAATACTCCTGGTTGGTTTTATAATAGGATATAACGCAAGGCGGGATAAACGCAGATCGTCTTTATTATGAGCAGGCATATATGACGGCTTCGTAAAAAGTCATTCTGCTGTGTTGCGCTTCATCTTTCGTCATTGCAGCGTACCAATATGTACGCTTCATTCCTCAAGATTCACGCGCCTTGCATAATGAGCTTTTTACTTTGCCGTCTGAATTTGGACTTTTTACTAGTCCATCAACAGGCCGAGGGCGGTTAAGCCCCGGTCCGCCTCAGGCGGAGTGGAAAGGTATCATATGACGGATATTAAAACAGATTTTTTAATAATCGGCAGCGGTGTTGCAGGGCTTATGTTTGCCCTCAAGGCCGCAGATCACGGGAGTGTTGCCATTGTAACCAAAAGAGGGATAACGGACAGCAATACCGCACTTGCCCAGGGAGGAATAGCTTCGGTATTCGGCTCGCTCGATTCTTTCGATCTTCACATTCGCGATACTCTTGATTCGGGAGATGGTCTTTGCAACAAAGAAGTAGTTGAAATGGTAGTGAAAAACGGCCCTGAAAGAATCTGTGAACTCATTGATCTCGGCGTCCAATTCAACCTCAGTAATAAAGATAAATCAGTAAACATGCCTCCTGAACTTGACCTTGGGCGTGAAGGGGGACACTCACAAAAACGTATAGTACATGCCCAGGATATGACCGGACAGGAACTTGAGAGAGTTCTTGTCGGGCATGCAAAAAACCACCATAATATCACGCTTTTTGAGAATCATATCGCGATCGATCTTATTACATGCTCAACCCGCATGAAAAGAGGGCTTGTAACAACAACCCATGAGGACTATTGCTGCGGGGCATATGTTTTCGACAGAATTACCAAAAAAGTTAAAACCTTCTCTTCAAAAATAACGCTTCTTGCTACAGGAGGCACAGGAAAGGTTTATCTATATACGAGCAACCCCGACATTGCCACTGGGGACGGCATTGCAATGGCATACAGGGCCGGCGCTACACTGGCAAATCTCGAGTTTGTCCAGTTTCATCCAACCTGCCTGTATCATCCTGACGCCAAAAATTTTCTTATTTCAGAGGCTGTGAGAGGTGAGGGTGGAATACTCATTGATTCTTCGGGAAATTCTTTCATGGAAAGATACAGCCCGTTAAAGGATCTGGCGTGCCGGGATGTTGTTGCCAGGGCCATAGATACCGAATTAAAGAGGACAGGGCAGGACTCGGTGTTCCTTGATGTATCACACAAAAGTTCAGGGTTTATCAGGGAGCGATTCCCGAATCTTTATGAACAGTGTCTGATATTCGGAATTGATATGACTACCGATCCGATTCCTGTTGTTCCTGCAGCTCATTATATGTGCGGAGGGGTTGTGACCGATATGATGGGAAGGACTGATATCCGCAACCTCTATGCAACAGGTGAAACGGCATGTACAGGTCTTCACGGCGCAAACAGGCTTGCAAGCAATTCCCTGCTTGAAGCTCTTGTATATGCCCACGCTGCTGCAGAACAGGCTGTAAAAGATACTCATTCCACTGATTTCAAGTCGTTTCCCGAGACTCCCGCCTGGGATGAAGTCGGTACAACAGACAGCGACGAGCTTATTATGGTTTCACAAAACTGGGATGAAATAAGGCGGTTCATGTGGAACTATGTTGGGATAGTGAGATCTGATAAACGGCTTGCCAGGGCAAATAGGCGCATTGAGATTATCCAGAACGAAATCAGGGAATACTACTGGAATTTTAAAGTTGCTGCCGACCTTGTGGAACTCAGGAACATAGCAACTGTCGCCGAGCTGATTATAAAGTGCGCCATGCACAGGAAAGAAAGCCGGGGTCTGCATTATAATCTCGGATATCCTGAACGGGATGATTCGAGATGGCAGAAAGATACTATAATAAGGCGTCCTTTTGTCGGATAGATAGTTTCCATCCGGAAAAAACCCTAATCCCATTCCTATGCCGCGATTGTATGCACGTCTATCGGGAGTTTGTTAAGCGTCAACTCTTTTAATGAAACTTTTTTGCTTGCATTATCAATATCAATGCCAACCAAGCGCCCGTTTTCATCATAATCAAGAACCACCCCTTCTGAAATCTCCAAGCTGCTTGCACTGGATTTTTCCAGGAGATCGATATACAGGGTGTCTGTTTCAGGATAATATTCTAATTTCATGGTTTAAATCCTCTGTCTGGAAAAGCGTTATTTTATCTTCAAGGGTGATAACCCGTAATATACGGCCGTCCAATTCTTCAATGCTTCCCCAAAACCGGAATCGATTATGCTCCTGCGGCTCGCTTTTTAAAGGATTTTCCAGAACCCGCATGCACCATTCTTTTTTCAGATAGGGGCGCTTACGCAATACCGTATTCTCAAAATATGCCGTATATTTATATGATACCATATTTAACACGATCACCCAATACTTAATGTAAAGGAAATCATCAACCACCTCCGACTAACTTTTTCATGTTCGGAATAGTTGCATACCAAAAACAACAGCAAATAACAACTCAAAGACAGTCTTGAATTAATCTGATCTTTAGTGTCAAAAATTAATTATGACACAACATCTTGATATTTAATATTTTTATATTGATATTCGCTCTAATTTGGGTAAGTATTACGCATTATTATCCAGGTGATCCCAAATGTTCAATGCGTGCCCTGTCCAAAAATTATTCGATGTCTATGAGCCCCGCAATCCGCGGAAGACCCATTACTTCCAATGCGTACAAAATCATTTCGAAGACCTGGAAATGGCATGGGAAGATCGATATGAGCGGCAATACGGCTTTTTCAGGCCCTATGTCCGGGATGTGATTTACCGGTATCTGGACTGCGGCGATCTGCATCTCGGGTTTGCCCGGGTGCGATGCTGTGATTGCGGGCATGAATATCTCCTGCCGTTCTCATGCAAGCGCCGGCATTTCTGCCCTTCCTGTCATCAGAGGCGTGTAGTCGAGTTTATCTCTCTATCTCTCCTCGGAGCTGTCAAAGTTCTTCTGGAGTAAAGGCCACCACATCATCGATTGTCCCTTTGTCGGCAAAGAGCATGACAAGCCTGTCTAATCCCAAGGCATTTCCAGATGCAACAGGCATGTGAGAAAGAGATTCAAGGAATTTATCAGGCATAGGATATGCTTTTTTCCCTGCCTTTTTACGGTGAGCAAGTTCTTTTTCAAAACGCGCTCTTTGTTCTTTCGGGTCGGTCAGTTCCGTGAAGCCATTGCATAGTTCAAGCCCGCAGATATAGAGTTCAAAACGCTCGGCAATCGAACTGTTTCCGGTTTTCAGTTTGGCGAGCGCTCCGCAGGAAGCAGGATAATCGTAAAGAAAAAGCGGGGTATCAAGCCCCAGTTCCGGCTCTATTTCAGATATAGTTTCATCAAACAGGCCGGATGAAATGGCTTTCTCCATTGATATTGAGGCGAATTGATTGAAAGCATCCGCAACGGTTATTCTTGTCCATGGTTTATCAAGATCGATTCTGCTGCCCTGATATTTTATTTGATTTCCGTATCCTGATTCAGCGGCAGCATCTTTTATCAGAGCTTCGCATTCATCCATCATGTCAAAATAGTTTGATCCGGCGCGGTACCACTCAAGCATGGTAAATTCAGGAAGATGCCTTGATCCGCGTTCATTTTGTCTGAAACACCTGCATATCTGGAATATCCGGGAATAACCTGAGGCAAGAAGCCGTTTCATGCACAACTCGGGGGAGGTGTGAAGGAACCGGCCCTCGGATTCTATCGCATCTATATGGGCTTCAGGGGCAGGCGCAGTAATTCTTATGGGAGTTTCCACTTCAAGGTAATTATGTTCGGCAAAAAAGAGGCGGATTGCCCGGAGTACATTTGCCCGGAGTTCAAGATTTTTATTAATTAGTGCGTTCAAGATAAGAATCTTCGGTTCTGTCCTGTAAAAAAACCATGTCATAGCTGTTAGGTTCGGCGGAATGATACCAGATATATCCTATTTCACGGCATTTTCCGCAGGCCCTCAGGGGAATATGAACGGCAAGCAGGCGGGTGCCTCTGTCTGAAGTCGAATCTATTTTGAGCGCTCCGGCACAGTCGGGGCATATTTTAACAGTCTCTTTCTGCTGTTCCCTTATATTGTCCGTGTCGTAATATATGCTGCGTTTTCTTTCATCGAAATCCTTTTTATCTCTCATGCGTTCTGCTATCTTGTCCCTGTTTTCCCAGTAGCTTAAAATCGTTTCACCGGTTTTTTCTATGTTCATTGTTATGTCGGGGGTTTGCCTGAACTTGTCAGGATCATAACAAGGCTCTTTTACCCTGCTGTAGTCAATGCCGGCCATGGCAAGGATTATCCCAAGGTTCACATAAGGGAGCGCTCCTTCGATTGAGTAGCCGCCTTCGAGTACGGCTATATCAGGTTTTAAAATGGAAGTAAGCGCCGCATACCCCTGTGCCGAGAAATTCATCTGGGTAATAGGATCGGAAAAATGATTATCCTGACCGGCCGAATTTATTATGATTTCCGGCTTAAAATCATCAAGAATGGGCATTACCACGTTTTTTATTGTAAAGAGAAAACCCTCATCAGAGGTATACGGGGGAAGAGGAATGTTTATAGTTGCTGCAACTGCATTGGGCCCTCCCAGTTCGTACGGAAACCCCGAACCGGGATAAAGGGTTCTGCCGTCCTGATGAACAGAGATAAAAAGAGTATCCGGATCATGCCAGTATATATCCTGCGTTCCGTCTCCATGATGGCAATCGGTATCAACGACGGCAACTTTTCTGATATTGTATTCCCTGCGCAGGTATTCAATCATGATTGCTTCAATGTTGACATTACAAAAACCCCTTGCTCCGTGCACTACACGCATGGCGTGGTGGCCGGGGGGGCGGGCAAGTGAAAATCCTCTTGCAACCTTTTTGTCAAGGACAGCCTTTCCGATGGTCTTGGCACATCCTGCACTTATAAAATGGGACTCAGTCATAACTTTATCAACATCAGGAACGCAGAAATGCACCCGCTGAATATCTTTTACTGTAGCAAGCTCGGGCCGGAATTCCTCTATTCCTTCAATATCAAGGAGCCCTTCTTCAAACACCTGATCCTGTGTATAAAGAAGCCTTTCCTCTCGTTCGGGATGGGTCGGGCTTATAGCCCAGTCGAAGGCCGGGAAAAAAACGAGGCCTGTTTTGTTTTTAGCTGAAAGTTTCATATAAAATTCTCACCGACCTCTTTCCGCCTCAGGCGGATTTTTCACTCGAATCCTCGAATCCTCAACGAAGCATGAGAATACAGGAGCCAGGAGTCAGGAGCCAGAATATCCATAGAATTTTTTTCTTCTGTATTCTGACTTCTGTATTCTCATATAAATTTGAAAATGCTCCAATAATAAATATTATACCGTAAGCATATCGGCAATTGAATCGTACCCATGAATAAGACCGGGTTTAACCTGGACTCTTACACGGATATTCCTTCCGGTTGTACAAAAGCCTTTTACCATATTGAACTGCAAAGATTCTATGACTTCCATTTCCAAATCAGAAGCATCAGCCCCTCTTTTAATGGCTTTTTCCATTAAAAGAGCAGAGGCCATTTTTACAGCATCCGACATCGAAAAGTTTACAGCTACTTTTTCTTTAAAACCCTCTTCAACAGATACTGTGAATCCCTGTTCGGTGTCTGTAAATAAAGTTACTTCGCATGTGGTTCTTGCAATTGCCGCTCCTATTGCATTTGCAACATTCCATCTGGGCACAACTCCTATCCTGAATTCCGAAAGCTCTTCAATTCTGCCTGCAAAATATGGCGCAGGACCACCGATCAGGAGGATTTTTTTCGGGCTTAACTTGTATCCTTCCATAACTTCGTGGATTGTATAAACGGGCTTGCTGTTTATGCGAAGGATCATATCCCTTATTTCCGACAGGATCATATTGCAGGCCTGATCAAAAATATTTGAAGCCGTTTCCATGGTTGAAGTCCCGGTTTTAAGGGCGAGTGATTCAATTCCATAATATGATTTATCTCTGCTGCAATCTTTTATTTTTCCAAGTACAACAAGCGCATCTGTAATTGTAGGAACCGAACCTCCATATACCATGGCAGGGCCCATTCTCTGCGGCCCGATCTTCAGCTTATTATGATTGTCGAGTGTTATTGCGCTGTCTCCGCCGACAGCGATTGAATGGGTTTCAAGTGACCGGATAAGGGTTTTGTAGCCCCCAAGGCTTATTCCCACAGGGTTTAAAACAGGGACGTGATTTATTAATACGGCGATATCCGTTGTCGTTCCCCCTATATCAAGGACTATGCAATCCTCGTTATCGGGGGCAAAGGGCATTGCGCCCATGGCGCTGGCGGCAGGTCCGGAGAATATGGCGTGTCCTGGAAAATCGGTGGAGGAATCAAGGCTCATGGTTCCGCCATCGGCCTTCAGAATATCAATCGGAACATTCAAACCTTTTTTATGAAGGGATTTTTTAACCGCGTCGAAAAAATTTTTATGGATGGGGTAAGTGGCTGCATTAATGTGCGTGGTTGCTATGCGTCTCGGGAAATTGAGGCTTCCTGAAATCCTGTGCCCTGTAAAAATTTTATCAAAAAAATTTCCGAGGATCCTTGCAATATTCTGCTCATGGGAAGGGTTCCGGACTGAAAACTTGCCGGCCACTCCGACGTATCTGATCCCTTCCTTTTTCAAGTCCCATGCAATTTTTTCAATTTCATTCCGGTCAATGGGTTCAATTTCCCTTCCCCTGTGATCAATTGAGCCCGAAACAGGATAGTAGAAACGGTTCGTCCGGTAATATTCGGGATCAACACCGGGGCCTGAAGAGACTATCATTCCTACTTCCGGGAGCTTATTCTGAACAACGGTGTTTGTAATAAGAGTGGTGCTTAATACGAGCCGTTTGATTATTGAAGAATCAATATTGGCGGTGATTTTTTCTATACCGGTAAGGACGGTATTGAAGAGGTCTGATTCATCTGTCGGGACTTTTACAGCTCTCTCAATTCCGTTCTTTCCAAGAAGAACGATATCAGTATGAGTTCCCCCGACATCCAGACCAATTATCATGGCATTATCCTGGCAGATCCGCTTATTTTCATGAGAAAAAGTTGTCAATTATGGATATAAGCTAACGGAAATAATAATAATTGTCAACAATGACGACTTCGCAAAAAGTCCAAAGTTCAGACGGCAAAGTAAAAAGTTCATTATGCAAGGCGCGCGAGTCTTGAGGAATGAAGCGTACTAATTGGTACGCTGCAATGACGAAAGATAAAGCGCAACACCGCAGAATGACTTTTTACGAAGCCGTCAAGTTCGGGAGCCGAGCATCTCAACGAAAGCTTCTATCCGTGTCGAAAGCTGACCTTCTGCAAAATCTCTCGGATCAACGACATCGACTTCGAGGTTTAAAACCGGAATTCCGATCTCCTTAAGCCCTTGGCTTATCAGCCCCCTTGCCCCTGCACCCTGCCTGCAGCCCCTGTGGCAGGGATTTATTGCTCCGTCGATTTTATACGTTAAGGCGAGTTTCTGCAAATGATCCACCCTTCGCCTTATATTCCCGTTGAAAGGAATTGATATAGCCCTTCGGGCAAGACCCGTATAAGGATCATCAGGATCAACCGGTTCCCATGTGATACTGTTAAGTTCGTCAATAACTATATTGGCCCTGTATTGTTCCCTTAAAAGCATGTCGAGCGGATTCCTGAACTGGATCCTGTTCTGAATCCACATAAGCCGGTGTTTTTCACCGGGCATACCGGGTTTCATCTCACGGTTTCTTGCTGCAAATTCATCCCGGTAAGCCTTTGAGATTTCGACCGCCGCTTCGGTTCCAAGAAGAAGGGCCATCACAATTCCGAAATTGGAGAGATCATGGCCGTTTGTCGGGGAAGGAACATGGCTTGCCAGCTCAAATACTTCTTTCATCAGTTCTCTTGCCAGGTTCGTATTTTCGATTGCCCTGCGAAGAGCCGCTTCATCTATCGGCCTGCCCGTATGAACCGATACGAACCCCGTCATTTGCTCAATCTGATCGGCAAGGTATTTTACGTTTTTTCCCGATTCGTCCTGCGGAATGTGTAAAACAAAAAGATCTTTTTTGAACATCCCGGCAAGATTTTCCATTACGGCAAGCCCTCCTGTGCATGGGCAGCTTGTGGCAATCAGAAAATCGGGAACCGGCATGAGCCCCTGTTTTGCAGATCCCAGCACAGAACGGTGATACCCGCAGATATCTGAGGCATATCCCGAATGTTCCGCATGATCCAGGAAAGTCCCTATGGCGCCTGTTGAAGCAAGCATTGCCCCGATAAATTCGACAAAACACGAGGTTACACCCATGGCTGATAGAAGGTCGAAAGGCGCCGTAACACCGCACCATGCAACACTGTTTTCGCCCGAATAGAGCCTGGTTCCGAGCCGTGCGACTTCAAGCGCGTACTTCTTCCTTGCATTCGGGTTGTCAGGATTCTCTTTGATTTTTGCAGCGATTCCCGATTCAAGATCTTTAAAATATTGGAGCATCATAATATTCTCACCTTCGTAAAAAGTCAAAATTCAGACGGCAAAGTAAAAAGCTCATTATGCAAGGCGCACGAATCTTGAGAAATGAAGCGTACTTGCTGGTACGCTGCAATGACGAAAGATGAAGTGCAACAC
>JAGVOC010000179.1 GCA_020052975.1 Desulfobacterales bacterium
ACGAATCTTGAGGAATGAAGCGTACTTACTGGTACGCTGCAATGACGAAAGATGAAGTGCAACACAGCAGAATGACTTTTTACGAAGCCGTCATAAATATGGTGCCGTAATGGCACCTGTCATCGATAGGTTATCAGCTCTTTGTCTTTTTCCATCTCCATATGCGTAATATCATTGAAAATCGAAAGCATTATGCCTCTTGAATTGTATTTGAATCTTGTAACCGAAGCATTCATTATCTGCCAGGATACTTCGATTGCTTTGCTGTCGGTAAGTCCGAGTGCATGCTGAACTGCGGCTGAAATCGGACCGCCGGAAGTAAATATTATTGTTTTCCGTCCCGATCCGTGTGTTTCCATAATCTTGCATATTCCGCTTTTAACGCGTTTTTTAAAATCAGACCATGACGGAACCCCTGGTTTATCGAAATTCCCGGATACCCACCTGTACATTACCTGTTCAAAAATCCTCTGAAAAGTTTTTCTGTCGCTGTAAACTCTTTCAAGGTCGGCGGAGAGAGCGGGATTTTCACCGAGCATCATCGGGATCTGGGCGGTCCAGACAGCCAGTGAATCAACCTCGTCAAAATCACCTGATATGGACAGTTCCGGAATATCAATGCCGCGTCCCGAGAAGGCGCCGATCAATTCCTTTGCAGTGTTTCTTTGCCGCAGCAATGTTCCGCAGTAGACAGCGTCAAAAGATTGTCCGGTCCGGACCATATGTTGCGCAAGGAGTTTAGCCTGCCTTACGCCGGTCGGTGAAAGGCGGTCATAATCTTTCTCTCCGAACGATGCCTGTCCGTGTCTTACAAAGTAAATTTCGCCCATGTTTTAAAAAAATCCTCTCCTAATTGCGGATTTTTATCGGTTATTTTATGTAAAAGCTACTATGCGGTTTCAGGGGTTGTCAAGAAAAAACGAGCAAGCGTTCGTTTTTCTTGACAAGGCAAATATAATAAATTACGATTTATAAACTTGTAATTACTTTAATCAATAAAAGGAATTAGAGATAGATCTGCCTGCAATGAAAATACTTGTCTGCGTTAAACAGGTTCCCGAATCCGACAGTTCATTTATCATTGATGATTCGAATGATTGGATATGCCAGGGGACGTTTTCTTACAAGATGAATCGCTTTGATGAATCTGCGCTTGAAGAAGCGCTCTCCATAAGAGACAGAGATAAATCTGTTGGACTCGATGTTCTTTCCGTAGGACCTGAAAACTCAAAGGATATCATAAGACGGGCTCTTGGAATGGGGGCAGATGCAGGAATTCATATTATCTGCGATGCCGATGGATATATCAGCCCTTTTTTAACCGCATCCTGTATTGTCTCTTACATAAAAGAAAATTTTTACGACCTTATTTTTACAGGCGCCATGTCGGAAGATTATATGCAGGGACAGGTCGGCCCACTTGCTGCAGAAATGACTGGACTGCCATGCGTATCATTTGTTGTTAAACAGGAGATATCACCTGATCAAAAAAGCATTTATGTTGAAAGAGAAATGGATGGGGGGCTGATTGAATCTTTTGAACTGACTCTTCCGGCTCTCCTTACAATTCAGGGGGGTATCAACAAACCGCGTTATCCGTCACTTTCAAATGTGCTCAGGGCAAACAGGGCCGAAATACGGACAATCAATTCAGATCTGATTGGTAAAACTGACCCAAAACAAATAAATTCACGGATAACAATTCCTGAAAAGAGAAGAGACGGATATGTTCTTTCAGGATCTGTGCAGGAAAAAGCAGCTAAACTTATCCATATCCTGAGCCAAAAGTCTTTTATAAACTGATGGTGTTGAATGCAGAAGCAAGTTAAAAAGTTAATATTTATTGTGGCAGAACATTTTGAAAACAAAATAAAGCCTGTTGTTTTTGAGCTTGCTGCCTGTGCTGATAAAATTAAAAAGTTTTGCCCTGCCGAAATCAAATTTATTATCTTGGGCAGGGAAACGGAAAAACTTTCTTTTGAAATCACACACACAACAGGATTGGATACCGTCGCAATAGAAATAAATGAGCTTGCATTATATAATGCTGAAATATACAAAACGGTCATAAACAACCTTGTGGCGGAATTTTTTCCTTCTTTTATCATTATCGGGCATACACCACGCGGACTTGATTTTGCTTCCGGTCTTGCGGTCCGGATGAAGGCAGCATGTATTACAGGTGTTGAAGGCCTGAGCGAAGCAGGAGGAAAGATATGCTTCAAGAGGCAGATGTTTTATGGGAAAATAAATGCTCATATAACCGCCGATTCCGAACCTGTGATTATAACAGTTCAACCGGGCGCATTTGAGCCGTATAAACCGGATAACGGTCCCGGAAGAGTTGAAACAAGGAGAGTTGAATGTGCTCCGAAATTTACCCTGGCAAAAGGGATCAGGCGTTGTAAATTCCAGGATTCTTCCATTTCCGAAGCCAAAGTGATTGTCTCGGCGGGTAATGGAATAGGGGAAAAGGAAAATCTTGATCTGATATACAGGCTTGCAGGTATTTTCCCGGGTTCTGCTGTCGGCAGCTCCAGAATTTTAGTTGACAGGGGCTGGCTTGAATACAGACAGCAGATAGGGTTGACCGGAGCCCAGGTTGCACCTGACCTTTATGTGGCTTGCGGCATTTCAGGCGCTTCGCAGCATCTGGCCGGCATGAGAAAGTCCGGTTTTGTTGTTGCGATTAACAGGGATCCTAAAGCAGCGATTTTTAACGAGTCTGATATATGTGTTGTTGAAGATCTTAAAGCATTTATCCCTGCTTTTATTGATGAATACGAGAAAAGAAAGATTTGAATATTTCGCTTTAATATTTATATAAAAGTAGTCAGGAGCCTATACTGCTTTTATGTTTCGTTGTGCTGGAAAAGCATGGCGGTTAGAGGAGAATGATCATATGAAAAAATCAGTTGTTTCTATAGTCAGGTATGAAGAACCTTATAATTCAGTCAGAAAAGCCGTTGAACTTTCGCGTGGCCTGGATAATCTGCCTTCAAAGGCAAAGGTTTTCATAAAACCAAACATTGTCTTCTGGACACGCGCTGTAAATTTCCCCAAATGGGGTGTGATAACAACTTCCAGGGTCATCGAAGACATGGTTGTGCTTTTAAAAGATAGGGGGATTGACGATATAACAATCGGGGAAGGGACTGTCACGATGGACCCGAAGGACATGGCAACTCCTGCTCATGCTTTTGAAAGCCTTGGTTATAAAGAACTGAATAAGCGTTACGGCGTCAAGTATATCAATGTTTTTGAAAGACCCTTCGAAAAGGTTGATCTTGGAGATGAAATTACGCTTTCATTTAATACCGACATAATACACAGCGATTTTGTGGTTGATGTTCCTGTCATGAAATCTCACAATCAAACGGTCGTGAGCTTGGGTATAAAGAATCTGAAAGGCATGATCGATATCAAATCACGCAAGCTCTGTCACAGCGCCGATACAGAAAAAGACTTGAATTATATGGTAGCAAGACTTGCTGATAAAATGCCTCCCATGTTGACTCTTCTGGATGGAATTTATACCAATGAACGGGGGCCCAGCTTCGACGGACGCATCCGCAGAAGCAATCT
>JAGVOC010000247.1 GCA_020052975.1 Desulfobacterales bacterium
AATCCGTCTTTGTATTCGACGTTTTGACGGGTAACCCGTTTGTTCCGGCTTTTGGTTGGATATCTTTTTTAAACAGCCAAAAAAAATACCCTCCGGTAAAGTATGCTATCAATTTTTGATTCGCTCGCATTAATTGCTCGCTTTTGCCGGTGCAATCGTGAGTGTCAGCGCATAACGCGTCTGCACCAAACCATCCAGAGGCGGACAGGCATCTATAAAGATTAACTGAATGGTGAAGAAGTTTCATTTTTGTTTTGCCCCCGTGGATATGCCTCCCCAATTTTACAGACCGGATGAGCGTAAGATGGCACTTGCATCTATGACTAACCTATTGTAAAATGAGTTCAATCTTTATGAAGAGGTGTGAATTATGAACATATCTGTGGATGAATTAGCAACAAAGGCCATGGCTTTGTCTGGCGAAGCAAGGGCTCTGCTGGCCGAAAAACTTGTTGAGAGTCTTGATCAGGAATCAATTCGCGAGATTTGGTTAACCGAGGCAAAAAAACGTCGCGATGAAGTGCGAAGCGGGCAAGTCAAAGCAATACCAGGCGCCGAGGCGATGCAAAGCGTCCGAAAACTTTTTGATTGCAAATGATCTATTCATTCCACCCAGCGGCGCAAGCTGAATTCGCACAAGCGACACTTTATTATTTCGAGAAAAGCCCTTCACTTGCATCGGTTTTTTATACTGAAGTAGAGTGCGTGATTGAAGGAATAGTTGAGAATCCATTGCTATATCGTGTGATTGATGAAGACGTGCGCCGTTGCCTAACAAAACGCTTCCCATACGCCATTCTCTATACAATCGAGGATAATTACATTTTGATGCTGGCCGTCATGCACTGCAGCAGAGACCCATTGTATTGGAAACATAGGATTGCCAAGAAATAGGGACTCTTGTTGCATCTCTGTCCGTATCATCTGTCGCCTCCATCGATGACCATAATAAACCGGACAGATCTTGTGTTCTAAACCCGGACAGTTTACGTGCTTCTGATAACCGGTCAAAATCAGTTTGAAATGACCGTTCAGAAAGTATATGGTACGCAAATGAAGCTCAAATCAAAACTTCCCGATACTGGCATAACCATATTTACCATGATGACTTCACTTGCGAATAAATTTAACGCCATTAACCTTTCGCAGGGATTCCCTGATTTTGATGTTGATCCTGCATTAATTGACCTTGTCTATAAGCATATGCAAAACGGATCAAACCAGTATGCCCCCATGCAGGGTGTTTTACTGTTGAGAGAAAGAATTGCCAATAAAACCATTAAATTATACAACGCCTCATACGACCCGGCCTCGGAAATTACAGTTACATCGGGTGCCACAGAGGCTTTGTTTGCTGCTATCATGGCTGTAGTTAATAAAGGGGACGAAGTAATCGTTTTCGAGCCGGCTTTTGATTCATATGTCCCTGCAATAAATTTGAGCGGCGGCCGGCCAATATTCATCAAGCTGAAACCCCCTTCCTATACAATAGACTGGGAAGAAGTAAAAAATGCCTTATCGGCCAGAACAAGGCTTATTATTCTCAACTCGCCCCACAATCCGACAGGCTCAGTTCTTTTACCCGGTGATATTTTTCAGCTTATAGAAATTGTGACAGATACGGAAATTCTTATTATAAGCGATGAGGTGTATGAACATATTATCTTTGACGGCCTCGTTCATGAAAGCCTGTCAAGGTATCCGGAGCTCGCATCCAGGAGCTTTGTCATAAGCTCTTTCGGCAAAACGTATCATACGACTGGCTGGAAAATAGGATACTGCCTTGCCCCGAAACAACTTTCTGAAGAATTTCAGAAAGTCCACCAATTCTTAACCTTCTCAACCAACACGCCTGTCCAGCATGCATACGCCGAATTTCTACAAAATGAAAATGCGTATCTTGATCTGGGCGGATTTTACCAGAAAAAAAGGGATAAATTTATATCCCTGCTGAAAAACTCACGTTTCAAACCGGTTCCGTGCAGGGGGACATATTTTCAAATGCTTGACTATTCATCCATATCGGATGAACCGGATACCCTCTTTGCAAAGCGTATTGCGGTTGAACACGGTGTTGCATCAATCCCTCCGTCCGTATTTTATCACATGAATGACGACCACAAGACTCTTCGTTTCTGTTTTGCGAAAAAAGACGAAACGCTCGAAAAGGCAGCGGAAAAATTATGCGGGATTTAAAGATTACACTTATACAGACTTCCCTTTTCTGGGAGAATATCGAATCGAATCTCTCATCATTTGATGCGATGATAGACGACATCAGGGAAGAAACGAATCTTATCGTTCTTCCTGAAATGTTTACTACCGGATTCAGTATGAATGCGGAAAAGCTGGCTCAGGAGATGGACGGTAAAGCGGCGGGATGGCTGAGAGAAAAATCCCGCAGCAGACAGACCGATATAACAGGCAGCATGATCATCACGGAGAACGGGAAATATTTCAACCGCCTCTTATGGGCAAAGCCGGACGGAACCCTTTTCCATTATGATAAAAGGCACCTTTTCAGGATGACCGGAGAAGAGAAGATTTACAGCGGGGGAGAAAAAAATATTACTGTTGAATTGAAGGGCTGGAGAATCAGGCCGTTTATCTGCTACGATTTAAGATTCCCATGCTGGACAAGGAATTTCAATAACTGCTATGATGTTGCCGTATTTATTGCAAGCTGGCCTGAAAAGCGCTCTTACCACTGGAAAACCCTTCTTACTGCCAGGGCTGTTGAAAACCAGTGTTACGTTATAGGAGTAAACCGGATAGGAGAAGACGGAAACGGCTTCCGACACAGCGGGGATTCGTCGGTTATCGATTTTGCCGGCAGGATTCTCTTTCAAAGGCAAAACGAAGAGGCTGTTTTCTCCGTTTCTCTCTCATATTCCGCTCTGGACGAATACCGGAAGTCTTTTCCGGCCTGGATGGATGCCGACTATGATGAATATACCTCTTAACAGGGCGACCGTCATGGAATTTTCCAGCGATTCAGCCACTGGACCCGCCGGAGGATTTATTGTTTCATCAGGCGCAAAAATTCATTACCTCGACTGGCAGGGCAGCGGAAAAGAAGCGCATTTTCTTCATGCCAACGGCTTTTGTTCAGGCACATACGCCCCCTTGTTAAAATTCCTTGCAGGAGATCTTCGTATTATTGCAAGCGATATCCGCGGGCACGGCGATTCCGATTCTCTCGGCATTGAACGAATAAGCCACTGGGACATATTCGTCGATGATTTAAAGAATGTTGTGGAACAAACCATGTCCCCGCCGGTAATCGGTATTGGCCATTCGCTGGGAGCTGTAACCACATACCTTGCCGCTGCGAAACATCCTCATCTTTTTTCAAAAATTATTCTGATTGAACCTGTGATACTCCCCAGAAGAATACTATGGCTCATCTTTCTGATGAAACTGTTTGGTATTGCCGGACTGATCCCCCACGCGAGAATTGCGCGAAAAAGGAAAAAGATATTTGAGAACAAAGACGCGGCCTTCATGCGTTTTGCATCGGGTAGAGGCGCTTTCAAGACATGGTCAAAGGATTTTATTGATGCATATCTTGAATGCGGTATACTTGAAAAAGACGATGAAAATGCGGTTTTAAAGTGTAATCCGGAGACTGAAGCGCAGATTTTTGAATCAGTTCCGCTTGACGTGTGGAAATACGCCGGGAAGATAAAATGCCCTGTTCTTGCAATCCGCGGCAAACACTCCGATTCTTTTTATGCCGACGCTGCTTCAGATCTTAAGAAATATATCCCGGCTTACGAACTTGAAACGGTTCCAAACGCGGGCCATTTTGTACCCATGGAAAAACCGGTTGAGTGCGCAAAGATAATAATTCACTTTGCCAACCGGCTAACTGCTTTCTGATTTAATTATACCCGATAAATAATATGCATATTCACAAGACAGATACCGATGCCATAAAAAAAGAGCTTGAAATGCGAATTCTTCATGGCCTAGCCTGCGAATGGGAGGCCGCTCTTCTTATACTTGACTTGAAATACCGCGGATTAATGCAAATGCCGATATTCAGCCTGAAACCCATGTCGCGAAGGCTTGGATACTGGTCAAACACAAAAAAGGAAATCTGCATAAACCGTGAATATGCTTTATCGCGCAACTGGGATTCTGTAAGGCGAATATTGCTTCACGAAATGGCTCATCAGTTTGCCGAACAGGTTTTCGGCGCTCAAACCGAAACTCCTCACGGCCCTGTGTTCCGGAAGGCCTGTTATCTTTTAAGGGCCGATTACAGGGCATCTGAAGAATACATACCCGATGAAGGCAACTCCAGTATAATGGGGCGTATAAAGAAGCTTTTTGCCCTTGCGGAAAGCAGTAACCAGAACGAAGCCGAATCTGCCATGAGAAAAGCCCATGAACTGGTGGCAAAATACAATATAGACATCCTTGCACGAAACACCAACCGTAATTTCATAAGCGTATTCGCAGGAACTCCAGGCCTCAGGCATCCCCGCGAAGAATATTTTCTTGCCCAGCTTCTGAGGGATTATTATTTTGTTTGGACCATCTGGGTTCCCGCATACGTAATCGAAAAACAAAAGATGGGGCGTGTTCTTGAATTGAGCGGAACTCCCGATAACATATCGATAGCCTCTTATGTCTATGATTTTATCAGGCGCTACATTGAAAACCGCTGGGTCGAATACAACAGTCTCAACATGCTGAACCGTTACCAGAAGACCGATTTTGCATCGGGCATAATAAAGGGTTTTGCCTCAAAATTAAAATCCACCAGCAAAATTAAGTCCCATCCAGGAAGTGCGCTGATAAAAGTTGACGACCCCCTGCTGAAAGAATATGCGCAACACAGGTATCCGCGGACTATATCGATTTCACGAAAAGGTTCAAGCTGCCATGCAAACATTCTTCAGGACGGAATAAATATTGGAAAGGAACTTGTGATCTCAAAAGGCATTACAAAATCGGGCGGCAGCAAGAGATTTCTTCTGGAATGCGGCGGGTAACAAAGCAAAAACTGCCCCTTAAAAATGCTGTCTAACATTAGATGAACTCATAATTGATGAACTTGTAAAAAGTCAAAATTCAGACGGCAAAGAAAAAAGCTCATTATGCAAGGCGCACGAATCTTGAGGAATGAAGCGTACTTTATGGTACGCTGCAATGACGAAAGATGAAGTGCAACACAGCAGAATGACTTTTTACGAAGCCGTCATAATTTACCGGATCCAAGTATCGACCTTGCAATTGCAAGGTCCTCCGGAGTGGTAATTTTGATGTTATTTATGCTTCCATTTATGACCTTTACCTTCTCGCCCAGTCTTTCCACGAGAGATGCGTCATCAGTCCCTGTAAAGCCATCTTTTCTTGCACAATCATGGGCCTTTTTTATAAGAGCGTAATTAAAAGCCTGGGGTGTCTGGGCAAGCCATACGGCATCCCTTTTCATGGTCTTTTCAATATATCCCGAGTCGTTTACAAGCTTTAAAGTGTCGGAGGCAGGCAAACCGAGAATACAGGCTCCATGCAAGACAGCCTGCTTTATGCATTCTTCTATTTGATCCGGGCTGACAAATGGGCGGACTCCGTCATGTATTACAACCGTACTCTCTTTATCATCCACCGCCAGAAGGCCGTTATACACTGAATCCTGGCGCTCTGAACCGCCTGCAATAATATCGGTTTTTTTCTGAATTTTAAGCGGATTGATTATTTCATCGATGCAAAACCGGAAGTCATCAGGAGGAATAACAAGGACAATGCGGTCAACTGTTCTGCATGAATCAAAGACTTTAAGCGTCCTGTGCAGAACGGGGCAGCCGTCAATCTCCAGATACTGCTTGCGTACTGCCCCTTTCATTCTTATGCCTTTTCCGGCGGCTACAATTATTGCATAGACCATATAATATAATAAAATGCGATATAATTATACTATCTGAGGTATTTCAGCTCTTTTGGAAGTGGTATTCCCTTCCCCATGCTGTCTTCCCCGTAATTGACGTTTGCAAGAATCTTTATATCGTTTAAGGCACGCGCATCACCTTCAAAGGCAACCGTAAATATCTTTTCTTTTTGAATCTTGCCGCCTGCCCATTGTATATCAAGAACATTGCTTGCATCAAACCTGTCAGAACCGACACAAAGTTCCACCTGGCCTCCGAAATGCTGCACTATTTTGGCAACAAGGAGGCTTGGCCTGCTGTGGAAACCGAGGGATACCGGAACGCCGACCGTGATGGTCGAGCGCTCTATATTCTCATTTAATATTTCTTTCGCAAGGTTTTTCCCGTTTGTTA
This sequence comes from Desulfobacterales bacterium, assembly GCA_020052975.1. The sequence continues at coordinate 6,294 of JAGVOC010000247.1, forward strand.
AAAAATGGCAGACATAAAACAGGCCGTAATTGATAGTCTTGTCTAAAAGTGCATCGGGATCTACAAAAGATGACAGCCTCTCCTGGACTATTTTGTATATGTTCTTATAGCCCGCATCATGCAAATGCCTCTCATAAAAATGAAGGAGCCGCCCGATTATCTGCAGGAGATGAAATACCACCGAAAAAAAACCGCGCAGCTGTTTTAATTTCCTGTTACCGAAATGATATCCACCGTGAATCACATATGTATCAAATGATGACTGAAGATTGTGCACCACCATTTCAAAACGTCTGATTTCAACTTCATTGATTCTGTCAGGAACAATGGAGTTTAATTCATTAACATCATAAGGTTCGTAAAAACCATACTGATCGAAATTTGCGGCAATATCCAGGAATTCACTTGCTATTTTAACTATATTTTTTTTTTGCTGGTCCCTGTTTTCATCGTCTATGTCGTATTCCAGTTTCTCCCCGGTTGAAATGCTGGGAAAATCGGCAGGGCTGAAGCATTCTTCAGGTACAGGAATACCAAGACGTTGTGCTTCTTCAATTATCGAAGGAGATATTTTCACAAGTGTTTCGGTAAAGAAATCGAGGATTACCTTCCCTTCATTACTGAATTTTTCAACATCCGGGATATCATAGAAAGGAAGCCTGTTCAAAATGTGAGTCTGCGAATAACAGGCAAGACTCAAATGCCTTACGACGGCCGAAAGCTCTCTATAGTAATACCAGTTCTTGGTGTTTTTTGCCCCGTGGAAATCAAGAAAATCTTCAAGAAGCTGAGAAGAAGATATTAAGGTTGAATAGAATTTTTTTACAAGAAATTGTTTAGGATCATCAAGACTTAAAAGCGACAGGCAGCATTTAAGATAATCACTGGAGAAGATACCAATTTTTTCGGCAAAAGATCCGTCTATTGTATTTTCCTGTAATTGCATAGCTTATAGGAACAGTGATTCTGCAATAAATTAAAACGGCCGGAGCAACCCGTAAGCCGAATTCTGTTTCCGGTCCGGGTTGCCCCGAAACGGACAACGACCATTCATCTGTGGATGCAGATTGCCCTGCACCTCTTGCGACCTACCCGGGAGCTCGGACGGGCAGCCCTCAGACACTCCCCTATTTGGTCTTGCACCGGGTGGGGTTTGCAAAGCTTCCCCGGTCACCCGGAGAACTGGTGCGCTCTTACCGCACCTTTTCACCCTTACCCTGC
>JAGVOC010000436.1 GCA_020052975.1 Desulfobacterales bacterium
ACGTTACGACATACCGCTGTACCCATGAAGGGGAGATATTTTTTAACAGGGAAGAGATCGACGAGGTAAAGTTCTGGAGCTTTGCCGAGATACGTCAGGCGATCGGGAAAAAGACCCTGAGCGACAATTTCGAAAATGAGTTTCAGACATATCTCAACTACGTAGCGGCAAACCAATCGCAGCAGATATTTTAAAACAACAGAGAATAATCCGGCCCAGAAATACTCTTATTCAATCTGTATGAGTAAATAAAAGAAGTTTTCAGATTCAATCTTACCAGGTCAGATAAGCAGCCTCTCTTTGAGTAGTTTACCTAAGAGTCCTTAGTGTCAGGAAGTCGTAACCATTGAAGATTATTTGTGGTACTATGCAATAAAAAGGGCGAGGAAGATCTCTCGCCCTTTTGTAATCTTATTAACCTAAGGTTTAAGGATAACTCACACCGCCGACAACAGCACTGACAAGGTCGCTAGTCCATATGTTAACTGTAACACCATTCTGCTTGGAAATATGAATAAACTTTACCTCCCCCACACCTTTTGCCAGCCATATGGTCATCTCACTTGTTTGCGTTCCGCTGTTCACAGTCAAAGTACCCTTTATCCTGAGGCAGTTATTAAATGTTCCCGCAGGAACGGTTACGTTTTCAATACCTTCAATCCTAAATTCATAAGAGACTGATGAAGTAGCTAAACTGCCTGTGCAATCTGTTGCAATAAGAACAGAATTAGATGAAAATGTTGATCCTACAGAGACTACAGGGTCTGATGCATAAATAGGCGGATCAAAAATGAGCTGACTCCAGCCACAACCGGGTATGTCGTCAGCGTCATACTCTTTATACCACACAAGTCCATTACTGTTAGTCCATAGATCATAGTCCCCATCTTCGTCAATCATCTTTGCAGCATCTACGCCGTTGATGTTCTCTGTGCCTGAAATGGTTTTTACAGTTAACTCATCATCTTCTTCCCTGTATGTCCATGTATTTCCCTGGCCAAGAGGCATATACTCTGATATCGTGAATTCTGTCCCATCATTGAGCGGAATGTCTGCTATCTTTACGCCAGTATATTTTCCGTTCACTGTCAGTTTCCCTGTTACCCCTGAAGTAGTAACTACTGCAATAAATTTGTATGTCCCTTTCAGGGAACCGTCCTTGTTCATTTTGCCAATTGCTTTTATTGAGCTGATAGTGACTGCAGTATCGCTGGGGAATCCCTCAACCTGAAGATTATTCGCCAAAATAACATTTAAGATTGATTCGTCAAGGTATACTACAAATTTCTTTCCAACTATTTCCCATGTTCCCATCTGCATGCCATCAATTGCAAATTGACCGTCCGGACTGAATGACCAAGTGTCCGAAAAGTCATCAGTATATTTGGTAGTTGTTACATTTTTGACTTTCGCGCTAATCTTCTCAATGACACTCATATCCCATTCGCCTTGAACAAAAGCCTGTGCCTGAGGAGAGAGAGCAATGAAGAAAATAGATGCGATGAGAAACGTAAGTAGCTTTTTGAACACAACAAGTACCTCCTTTGGATTATAGAATAGACACTATTTTATATAAAGTAAGGTATAAAAAACAAACGATTTTTATGTTAATTTCTTGATTATATGTATGGCGAGGTTATTGTTGATTTCTCTGTGTCTTGGTATTGGCTGTACAGCTTTTGATTTTGGATTTTGATACCAGTCGTGCTTCCCTCCATGTCTGATAAAGACACATCCTGTCTTTTCAATCTCTCTTATTAAATCGGTTCTTTTCAAGAGACTTGGAGTTCTGCTACTCTACGAACAGATGGAATATTTCCGCTTGTAAGTTCCTTGAAAATATCTCTTAGATTATCTTCGAGTTCTTCGTTTGACTCCCCTTGTGTCATATAATCAGGATAGTCTTCGAGATAACCAAGCCACATTCCTTCATCCTGCCAATATATATATTTCAACTTTTCCATACCTAAATTATAATCACGACATGCTTAAAACTTCAAACTAATCTTTATGATCTAATGCTGGCCTTAACCAGTTGCCTGCGAATCGGATTATAATGAATATACTTTATCTTCTGCTTACAAACTTGAACCCGCAGGGATAACATTGTTCTCAATTAATGCTTTGACATCAGGGTTCACAGGCGCATTAAAACGCTATGACAAAATCAGGCTGAATTTAAGTAAGACAATAATGACGTAGTTGCGCCAAATTCGAAGTAAATGTAGGTCAGTGAAAAATTGTGGGAGTACTGTTATTCATAATCAGCGGGTTTTAACAGACTTTGAAAGTGCACACTTCTCTATGAACTACTGCTATCTGTCGGGGAATTGCAAGTTTTGTTTATTGTGAGAAGAACTAAACCGCCCGAAACCACATCCGCACTATTGTTCGCAAAGAACGTCCAGGCACTTTCCCTTGCTTCATCCATACTTCTGCTTGACTGGACCCTGGACGCCAAAGAGTGTCCGAATTTATAGTTCCTGGCGAAGTAGTGAGTAAATTCCTTC
>JAGVOC010000200.1 GCA_020052975.1 Desulfobacterales bacterium
AGGTTGATATTCCTGTATTACCGCTTCGAAATAAAAAATGGGCATGATTCGACATCAGCGCCCAGGCGTAACAAGTTGTCTTGGTTTCAGACAAAAGAGTGGCCAACCGATCTATGAAATTGTCCTTGTCCCGGTCGTCTCTGAATATTTTGCGACGCTCAATTCCGCGGATGATGATGTGATGTAAAACCCCCGGAGCATCAAGTCTCGCTTTTCTCGGCATGGAATTCTGCTAACATAAAAGTTGTTATTTATCAAGTTATTTACTTTTTTATGGACGTCCCCAATGCACCTAAAAGTTGTTATTTATCAAGTTATTTACTTTTTTATGGACGTCCCCAATGCACCAAAGTCTGCTATTCGACGGTAGACCTCTCGGAATTGCTTCTTGAACCGGCCTTCATATCGAAACCGTCCGCACAGGATAGCGCCGGTTTACAATAGGTAGATATCTTTGTCCGCTTGCTCTTGGTGACCGATCTTTATTCTCGTATTCGACATCTCTTGGTTTCCGCACGTGGGTCACCGGGAGCCGGATTTTTCGGCGATCCGGTGCACCTGCTTGTTCGGTCAGTTTTTTTACAGTTAGCTTCATGCATTCAGTAGTCCGCTCACTTCATCTGTAGCGCCTTCAAGCCAAATTTGTTGCGTAAGAGAATGAGGAGAAATATCCGCCCAGAAAGACTGTTCATTACTAAGGTTTTTGCAAGTAAGTAGTCTATGTATTCTCTAAACATTTCGGGAGAGTATGCACTCAACTCCTTAAAACCAACAGAGGGCTGAGTGCCTTCCAGTTTCAGTAGACTACCGAAGAACAAAGCCCTCTTTAAAATCTCACGATCTTCATCCCTGTAGCTTTTGTCTATCAAGGAATTGACTTCTTCCTCATTCAGTTCATCGTCAATGCCCTGAATGAGGTCCACCATCGGCTTGAGAATCTTGTCAGTATCGTTTGAACTCAGCTTTTGAAGGTCAGCATTGTTGATGTTCCGGTAGAATTTAGTGACATTATTGAACTGAATTTCCAGCTTTTCAACGACCCGAAACACCGGTTCGATGGCGGTGTTTATTTCTCGTGGGGCAAAGCTCTGGATAAACTTCTCCGTCAATTTGCTGTAACATCTTGTTATGAGCCATCCTGCAATAATACCAAAAGCGGCCATAATCAAATCTTTCTGGGTGAATGAAGCAGAGACCGCATAAAACCAACCATATAGGTCACTTACAACTCCACAGGCCCGTTCGACTAGAATAGAAATTTTGTCCATGTTTCAGTTGCCTCAGAACATCTTCATAACTTCATCAACGATCTCCTTGAAGTCAGAAGGGAATACAGTTCCTTTGTTTAGTATTCTTACAACGTTACCAATTTTGTTTAGCTGGTCATAAATATGAGCCTCTGAGACCACTGACAAGACTATGATTGGGCGATTCTTTTTGGCTATTTCTTCTATGATTCGAAGGCCAGGCATAGAAATGAATTCATCGTCTTGAAGGGTTTCTCCAACCGGTTTTTGAGGTAGAATCAAGTCCACGACAAATAGGTTGTACCGGTTCTTTGAGAACTGCTGTTGAAAAGAAGGATAGTCCGTAGCAACGTCAATTTTGTAACCTTCCCTTTCAAGAGGTCTCATCAATCCTTTCAGCCTTTCATAATCGTCTTCTATCTATAGTATTCTCTTCATGCTTATCCTCTTTGAAACGGAAGCATAACGGTAACGGTTGTGAGATACCCTCCATTCTTCTTGACGCTATCCACGCTGACCATTCCCTTATGTTCTCGCTCTATTATCTCTTTTACTATGTAGAGTCCTACACCGGACCCTGTTCTATTCCTATCAAGTGACAATTTGCCTCTATATCCAGCTTGGAAGATAAGTTGATTGTCAATCTCTTCCTTCAGGATGCCGACTCCGAAATTGGATATTTTTATGACTAGATACTCGCGATCATCCCTAAGCGTAGTATAGCACTCGGTTCTGATGTACCTTTCCGATCCAGTGGAGCCGCTGTAGGAGTATTTTATAGCATTCGAGTACAGGTTCATGAAAGTTGACACTATGTCTTGTCTTACCATCGGCAATTTTGGAGCCGACTGCGACTGGCACATAGGTTTTTCGATAATTACACCCTTGGTTTTTGCTTCCTTCTGAAATATCCCAATTGCATATGAAATCAAGGGCAAAACTGGAACTGTCGAGTAATCCGATGTGGAATTATCATTCTCGGGCGACTCTTGAATGACTCTGCGAAAATTGCTTAGCATCATTTCAAGTCTGCGGACCTCATCCAAAATGTTCTGTGACGATGCCCGCACAAACTCTACATCAATGTCTTTTTCATGCGTCTCTCGTCTCAGGTTCTCGGCAGCGATAACAAGAGCTTGAAGGGGTAAAAGTATCTCATGAATCACCGATGTCATTCTTGCCACTTGAGCATCTTTGTCCATTATTGCTTTCCCCATTCTGCATCGAGTCTTGACGCAATCATTGTCTTACCATCCTATGCTTTATTCACCGAACAAACTGCTCAGGGGCGCGCGGCTTTTTGCGCGTTCATTGAAGCAGCAAGGTTCGAAATATTTATAAGTCAATATCGTTCAAAGGCCCTACTGTTGAAGCTTGATATCCACCTATAAACAGGTCATCTTCTATTCCAGCTGCCTTGCTTATGATTTCAAATATTTGTCTCAAATCACTTATAACTCGGTCAACGTTCTTCTCATTACAAAATTTTTCCCAGGGGGTTTGCATTTCAATTTTATGGAGTTTGGGCTCTATTTTTTTAAAGGAATCATTCGGACCCAGATAAAATTCTTTTTTAATTTCGATTGGTGGCAGGGTTGTTTTCCCATGGGCAATGTCATTTCTATATGAAAATAAAGGCTTTAAGATCTGCCAAGGCCGACGGCCAAAATTTGTTTTGAATCCAATGCTTCTCGATAGAACCGATACTTTTTCTTTTATTTTCAAACGTTCAAAAGAGTCAAAAGGTTCAGAAGAAAGATGCCCAATGTGGTTTAAAAAAGCTTCCATGCTAAATGCAAGAAATATAAGACTGGCTCGATTCAAATGGATGGAATCATTACCCGCAGTACCAGAAGTTCTATGCAAAACTAATGCAGTATGCCACATATGCGAATATGTATTAACCTGTCGCTCTTTCTTAATTATTATTTTCCTGTGAGTATTCATATTTTTTCGAATCGCGGTGCTGACCTGCGCCGTGGGCAGCGCAAGCAAGCGCAGCTTGATTGTGATGTTCACGGTGTCAGGTCCAGTACCTTGTTCAGGCGCAAGGCGCCGGGACAAGGTACTGGACGTAGTCAGCACCGCGATTCACGGCGGCGCAGCCGCCGTGAACATACG
>JAGVOC010000212.1 GCA_020052975.1 Desulfobacterales bacterium
CTGAAGCTGAATCGGAAGCGTGTCATTCCTTTTCATTTGGATACGTTGTGGCCCAGTCGGCAGCCTCCTTCTCACCGTTCAAATAGTTGCCGATGATATGCCATCGCGGTTGTGCCTGTGTCACTCCAGCGGTTACAATCAGCAGCGCCAGGCAACTGAGCAGACCGATCAAGTATTTTTTAACTGTTTTACTCTTCATTATATCTCCCCGCCTTTCTCGAACGACTGAACTGTGCGGTGGCGGAACGCCATCCGCATGAGTGAATTGTTATGCCCCTATTATCTCATTCAGTCCTTCAACAACCTGTGCTATTTCCTCAGGAGAAACTCTGCTGATTATTTTCCCAATTCTCTCAACTGAAAGCGTCCGAATTTGGGTTATTTTTACCCATGACTGTTTGGGTAAATTTGTAGTTTTTAATTCAAGGGTGAGAGGAAATCCCGCTTTCTGAGACTGACTGGTTAACGCTATGGCAATAACCGTCCCTGATCGTTCATTGAAAATATCCTGGCTTAAAATCAAAACAGGCCTTAAGCCTGCTTGCTCTTGGCCCCGTACCGGGTTTAAATCAGCCCATCTAATGTCACCCCTTAGTATTCGGGCCATTGGCTTAAATCCTCAGTCAATCCTTCATCCGCCATTGCCTTTTCAAAGGCAGGATCAAGCTTCGCACATTCTTTTGCCAAACGGGTGCGTCTTATCCGTGCGAGTTTTTCCTTTACAGCCTCCTGAATAGCCTGGCTGCGATTCTGAAAAATACGTTTACTAACAAATGTGTCCAACTGAACAATGTATTGTTCATCCAATGTAATCGCAATTTTTGTTTTGCCCATAAAAATGCCTCCGGTATTACTTTATATCATACCTATGGTTTTGTGTTTCTGTCAATTGATTATTTTCCGGAATAACGCGGCAGTTGAGCGGTGGCGGAACGCCATCTGCACGAGTGAAATGTTATGCCCTTTTTTCTCTGCCTTTCCAATATTCAGGTTTTCTGTTGAGTTGCATCACTGCAACGATAAATATTTATTCATCCGTAGCCTGGTATATAACCCCATATGGAAAACGGTTTGTTAAACATCTTCTGGTATTTACCGACAGCGATGCCCATGCATCAGGAAATGAAAGGATATTTTGTATTGCACGATAGATTTCTTTTGCGAATTCCAGACCGAGACCACACTGACAATCGTTATAATAATCAACAGCGTCGTTTAACTCTTTTTCAGCAGCAGGATGGAAAGAATATTTCAAGCGTTTAACCTGTCACGTATCCTTTTAAATACTTTTTCTCCTGGTATTGTTTTAACTTTACAGCTTTTTATTTCTTCAATTCTCCTTTCTGCTTCCTTTGCCCACAATTTGTCTATCTCCTTTTGTGTGGGATTCAAGCTCCGCAGAAGTTTTTCTACAAGTTGCATTCTTATCTCTATAGGCAGTGAAATTGCTTCATCAAATAGCTCTTTGGTCTTTATCATGATTGCCCCCTAACTATTGAATTTATCTAATTATATCATGTCTTCCGCGCTTGTGAATAAATTTTAATTTTTATGGCACGCCAGAACTATACCGACCGGCCACTGACCTTTGTAATAATCGAACCAGCTTTATTCCGGGTCGGTATGAGTGAAGTGTTATGCTGCTGTAAGTTCTAACTTGTCTTTTGTAATACTAGGCAACCGCACGGGAGCAAAGAACTTTTCAGGATATAAATAATCATCGCCTGATTCATCAATGACCCTTATCTGATAATGTTTTCCCGCAACCCTGTCAGTTAGTACTTCATATAGTTTTCTTATTTCCAACGACGATTCATAGCCGCGATTATCTACGCATATCATAAAATGTTTTCTCATAGCCGTCTCCTTATAAATATCTTTTTATTTTTATTTCTTTTTTCCCGATGCCGTGCCCCTCATACCAGTGTACTTCGGCCTCAAGAACAGCACCATCTTCTAATTCTACGTTGCAGATACTTTTAATTTTCTCCAGTTTGCTTTTCCGTATATTTTATTTAATCTGTTCAAATTTATTATTCCATGTCCCGTTGCAATAGTTTCAATGTCCCTGATAGTCCCTTTTATCTTGAGATACATATTTAATTCTAAACAATTTTAGTAATTATTTCATGGACATAACGCCTGCCTGAACCAATTCGGGATTTATCTTGGTTCCATCATCCATTATAGAAGCCGGAAATATCGTCAGTCATTCTACGTGTCTCATTCTGTCTTATCATGGCTCGAATGGCTGATAAATAGAGTTGATTTAGGAAGTTTTCTTGTTATCGTCTGCTTGAATTGATAATCAACTTGTTCATGCGGAATGATATTTTCACTTAGAAATATTTCTGATAGTTTTTGTGCAAGACGATGGGTATCATTTTCTTCAATGGAGCTATCAATGGCATTTTTAAGTTTGTTAGGGAAATTATTGAAAGAAGCACAAGTAAAGCCAGCAAAAAAGGATGGCTCATAATGGTCATGTCTCCATTTGTCTAAATTGAAAAAAACAAATGTCGGGTCTGTTTTTAGAGGAATGCCCAATGCCTTAAATTCACTTCTCATGTATTGCCACGCTTCATCAGAAATTACATTGTCTTCGTAAATTAAAGGCGTAAAGACATGAAAGTTGCGTCCGCTAAAGGAGGATATTCTCTTTTTGTTGCTCTTGAAATAGTCAACGAACTCGTTGTCCATTGACGAAAAGAAAGCAATCATAAACTTAGAGTCTTCGGGCTTCAATTGATGGTCATTCATGATCTTAATAACTTCGTCTATCCATTCTTCAGTCGGATGAATATACCACATAGGTCTGTCTCCTTAAGGTTGCCTTTTCGGTATCTTATCCTTCAGTTTGTTTGCTTTCTCAGGATGAATGTAAATAGATGCAACAATACTTTCAGCTATGTCCATGCATGTATGGAGGTCTTCCGTGCTCGGGGAATAGGCCCGATGGATTGTTGCATGACCGGCTTCTAAGATTGTCTTCAAAATCTCTTCTTGACTCAATGAGATATGGCCATCTGCGGCAAAGGAATCAATATTTTTTGAGAATGAACCCAACAATCGCCAGATTTCTTGATCATGATGTGCTCTATCAAGGCACGAATTCCCATTGTTGCGAGTCTTCGAGAATTATTATGTAAACTACTATAGATCTCTTTCATCAAATCATGAATAAGTTCCTTTTCATCATCTAAGATAGTATCTAACTCATGAAGCCATTTCGGTTCTGTGCGAGCAATGGCTGGGGGATAGTAATGAAAAACAGGATAAACATTGCCCTGTTCGTCAAGGTTGCCCGAAAACCATTCTGTATGCCTCAAGATAATCGAATCACATCCACAACATTTTAGCATCTCATAAATATCAGTACCGCTTATTCGGAACTTATGTTCTTCAATGTCCTCTTCCCATGAAAAGGTTTCAGAATGCAGAACGTCTTGATTAGTGTCTCCTTGACACCTGTTACAATGTGCTTTAATTATGCCGTTCATTTTGTTATTTATTTACTGCTAACGCGGCGCTGAGCGGCCCCCGAAGGGGAGTCCGTTTCGAGTGCCTGGTTCTCCACTCGCGGAGCGCTGGCACCCTGCACTCACCGCTCAGCGCCGC
>JAGVOC010000280.1 GCA_020052975.1 Desulfobacterales bacterium
AGAGCACTTTCTTAATTATATCAATATTATATTCATCTTTTTTCCGAAATATTTAAAAATATTTTCGCGGAAATTAGGGACTTTTGAAATTACCTCAATAGAATAATAGTTTTGTTATTATTAAGTTTTTAGGGGTTGAAATATTTTCTGATTCATAACATTGCTCTCTGCAGGCTGGTTTAACAATATAAAAATTGAAATAATCATGAAGCTGAAACAGGTTGTGCCGATTATAAGAAAGCAATTGTTACAGGGATATACGGAAACTAAAGCATAAAGTCAAGGTGATGCTGTTTTAAAGTTTATTCGTTCGAGGACGCCAATATTCATGGCTATGGAACAAAAACTTCTGCGTTTCTGATTATTTTAAATTTCTCAGAACGTAAGGGAGTATTCCGCCGTGAATAAAGTAGGTTAATTCCGCCTGGGAATCAATTCTTGCGGTGACGGTAAACCGGGTTATGTTTCCGTCTTTTTGCCTTGCTGAAACCGAAAGCTTTTTCTGCGGATAAAGATCTTTTTCAATGCCGGTGATGTTATACACTTCGGTTCCGTCCAGTTTAAGGACTTCTTGATCGGTACCCTTTTCAAATTGAAGGGGCAGAACCCCCATACAGATTAGGTTGCTGCGGTGGATTCTTTCAAAACTTTCAGCAATTACAGCTTTAACTCCAAGAAGGGATGTTCCTTTTGCAGCCCAGTCACGCGAGCTTCCCGTACCATATTCCCGGCCGGCAATCACAATCAGAGGAATACCGGATATCTTATAGTGCATTGAAGCATCATATATTGACATCACCTTACCTTCAGGCAGCACAAGCGTCCATCCGCCGGTAATATCAGGCAAGAGTCTGTTTTTTAAGCGGATATTACCGAAAGTACCGCGCATCATAACTTCGTGATTTCCCCGGCGGGAACCGTAGGAATTGAATTCATCCTGCTCTATTCCTTTACTTATAAGATATTTTCCTGCCGGGCTTTCTGCAGGAATAGAACCGGCCGGAGATATATGGTCTGTTGTAACCATATTGCCGAGAAGAGCAAGTACTCTGGCGTTTTTGATCTCCTCCGGTTTCGGAACGATTGTTGTTATTTCATCAAAAAAGGGCGGATTTTTTATATATGTGGATTCAGCATCCCAGTTGTAAAGAGCGCTCTCAGGAACGGGAAGGGCTTTCCATTGTTCGGAGCCTTCGAACAGAGTGGAATATACATTTTCAAACATCTCAGGAATCAAAAGTGTTTCAAGAGCTGTCCTGATTTCTTCCGAAGATGGCCATATATCAGCAAGAAAGACCGGTCTGCCGTTACTGTCAATTCCGAGAGGCTCGGTCTTAAAATCGATATCGATTTTTCCCGCTATGGCATACGCAACTACAAGCGGCGGCGATGCGAGAAAATTGGCGCGGGTAAGGGGGGAAATTCTTCCTTCAAAGTTGCGGTTGCCGCTTAATACTGAAGCCACAACAAGACCATGCTCATTTATCGCATTTGCCACTGACTCGTGCAGGGGGCCGCTGTTTCCAATGCAGGTAGTGCATCCATATGCGACAACCTGAAATTTAAGCTCCTTCAGATAATTCAGCAGCCCGGATTTTTCAAGATAATGCGTGGCCACTTTCGAACCGGGAGCAAAACTCGTTTTAACCCAGGGCTTAACCGAGAGACCAAGAGCGAGAGCCTTTTTTGCCAGAAGACCGGCCCCGATAAGGACTGAAGGGTTGGAGGTATTTGTACAGCTTGTTATGGCGGCTATAACTATTGCTCCGTGGTCTAACTTCTCAGAAACCCGACCAATATCGATATTAATCTGGTCGCTGCTGACATCATGACATATTCCGGTTTCGGAATCGGCATCTTGCTTGACTGCAAAGCCGCCCTCCTGTTCCCACCTGCTTTTATCGTTTAGAGAATTTTGAACAGGCTGCTCATCTAATTTACAAGCTTCCGATGCAGCCTCTCTGAATACTTCTTTGACCTGAAAAAGAGATAATCGTTCCTGGGGACTGTTCGGGCCTGCGATACAGGGTTCAACAACGCTCAAGTCAAATTCAACAGAGTCAGTAAATATTGGATATTCATTGCTGTTTTCACGGAAAAGGCCCTGTTCTTTTGTATATCTTTCAACAAGTGAAACAACATCTTTGGGGCGGCCGGTCAGGCGCAGATATTTTAATGTCAGATCATCAACCGGAAAAAATCCCATTGTTGCTCCATATTCCGGGGCCATGTTTGCAATCATTGCCCGGTCTTCTACACCGAGATTTGATAATCCTTCTCCGTAGAATTCGACAAATTTTCCTACAACTCCTTTTTTTCGTAAAAGCTCGGTTATGTGGAGCACCAGATCGGTTGCCGTTGTTCCTTCAGGGAGCCTTCCTTTCAGCTGCAAGCCCAGAACCTTCGGGGTAAGAAGATAGTAAGGCCTTCCCAGCATAACGGCTTCTGCTTCTATTCCGCCAACCCCCCATCCCAGGACACCTATCCCGTTGATCATTGTTGTATGGGAATCAAGGCCGACAAGAGTGTCCGGGAAGGCTGTTTTTACGCCGCCGATTTCTTTTATAAACACAACCCTTGCGAGATGTTCAAGGTTAACCTGGTGGCAAATTCCAGTTGCCGGCGGTACGACCCTGAAGTTATCAAAATTCTTCTGCCCCCATCTTAAAAAAGTGTAGCGTTCTGAATTACGCTTGAATTCATGATCGACATTTTCTTCAAGAGAAGAGTTTTTGCCATATGAATCTACCTGAACAGAATGATCGATAACCAATTCCGCCGGTATGAGCGGATTTATTATTAAAGGATCTCCGTATAGCCGGTTTGCGGCATCGCGCATGGCGGCTAAATCGACCACGGCAGGAACTCCTGTGAAATCCTGCAACAGAACCCGCGCGGGTAAAAATGGTATTTCGCGCATCTCGCGGGCTGTATCCCACAAAGCCAGATTCTCTATATCATTTGCCGTAAACAAAAAAGCGTCTTCGTTCCGGAGAAGGTTTTCAAGAAGAATTTTGATGCTGAAAGGAAGCCTGCGTATATTGCTGAAACCTGCGCCGGCAAGGATATTCAGGCTGAAATATGAGAAAGAACCGCCATTTATTTTTATATCTGATTTTGCACCAAAACTGTTTTTACAAACAGTCATAATTTCCTCCCTGAAAATTTTTATAGTAATTGTCATAAATCTATTCCGTTTGGGCATGGGTGCGCATGAGATCCGCAGAAATAATGACCTGCCCTTCGTCAACGGCGGCAAATTCGCTTACATGGAATCAGTGCAGCCCCAAAAGGGTTTTCTCACGAAGCCGTTATCGGTATCCGCCTGTACTATCTTTATTATCTATTTGGGGGCGTCATCGAAGACCTGCGACGAATTTTCTGCGGTTCGCATACGCGCCCATACCCAAACAATTTGAATGAGCTCCAATCGGAACATAATTCTGACACTCACCATAGTTCATGACTGTGCCATTATAAAGGAACTTGCATAAAAATGCTCCTATATATATAAAAAAAAAACATATCAACAATTCCTTGAATAATTCGGTGTTGATGGACTTTTTACAAGTCCAACATTCTTTTATTCTTGACATGATTTTGTAAGTTGACTATAGAATTCCCTTCAAATATAAAGTTTCATTTCTGGTGGCTAAATATTTATATTTTATAGTTTAAGTCGCATTATGCCTCAAATAATTTAAGGATTTGGGAGCGGTTCTTAAATATGAACTTTGAAGAGCTGTTGGCGAAAAATAAAACAGCTGTTATTGATAAATGGTTTGATGTGGTTGTTGACAGCTATCCGTCCGACACTGCCAGATTTATCAAACGCCAGAAAGATCCTTTCTCAAATCCGGTCGGAGGCACTACACTAAAAGGCCTTACGGGGCTTATGGATGAACTGCTTGGTGAAATGAATCATGATACAATAAATTCATTTCTCGATCCTATTATAAGGATAAGAGCTGTTCAGAACTTCACCCCTTCCCAGGCGACATCCTTTATCTTTTCTTTAAAAAAAATAATCAGAGACTCCATTATCAATAAAAAACCCGATGATCATCAGATTATAACCGAATTGTCGCAATTTGAACAAAAAATTGATTCGATAGGATTAACAGCTTTCGATATCTATATGAAGTGCAGGGAAAAAATCTTCCAGCTAAAAGCAAATGAAGAAAAAAACAGAACCTATAAAGTATTTGAAAGGGCAGGTTTAATTAAAGAGATTCCGGGCGGTGGGCCGGAATCTTAATAATGCAATAATGTTTAATAATTAAGGGCTTGGAATAACGAGTCAAATTTCATATGACTCTGAACATCGTCTAAAGCCATAGAGCGAGGTAATGTTAAATGAATGTAAAGTACATGTTCTCACTCATTGCGGTAATTGTTTTATTTCTGCTTGCCTATATAGGGGTTGAGGCAGCAGGCCTTCAGATTCTATTCGGGATTGTCATACCCTATGCGGCCCTTTTGGTCTTCGTTATAGGGGTTATTAATCGTGTAATAGGGTGGGCACGCTCTCCTGTTCCCTTCAGGATTCCATCAACATGTGGACAGCAAAAATCACTTCCATGGATAAAATCAGAAGAATTGGATAATCCACACACAACTCCGGGCGTTATTGCGCGAATGTTCCTTGAGATAGTCTTTTTCCGATCTCTATTCAGGAATACAAAAGCCAACTTGAGCGATGGCCCGAAGATTTCATTCAATCTGGAAAAATGGCTCTGGCTTGGCGCCCTTGCTTTTCACTGGTCCTTCCTGGCGGTTATTGTAAGACATTTGAGGCTTTTTACTGAACCGGTTCCTTTTTGGGTCAAGTTACTTGAGAAAGCAGATGGATTTTTCCAGATCGGGGTGCCGGGAATTTTTCTTTCAGGAATAGTGCTTCTGGCAGCTGTATTCTACCTGTTTTTAAGAAGAGTTATTATCCCCCAGGTGAATTATATCTCACTTTCTCAGGACTTTTTCCCTCTTTTTCTGATTTTCGGAATTGCTTTTTCCGGAATTCTGATGCGCCATTTTGCAAAAATCGATGTTACCGGAGCAAAAGAGCTTGCAATGGGCCTTGTTACTTTTCATCCAACAATTCCTAAAGGAATTGGCGGTATTTTTTATGTTCACATATTTTTTGTCAGCGTTTTACTGGCCTATTTTCCTTTCAGCAAGCTAATGCATATGGGCGGTATTTTTATGAGCCCCACGAGAAATCTGCCGGGTAACAGCCGGGCAGTCAGACACATCAATCCATGGAATTATCCTGTCCATACACATACATATGAAGAGTATGAAGAAGAATTCAGGGGAAAAATGATAGAGGCTGGACTGCCAGTTGAAAAGGAGTAACTAATGTCAGATCCAAAACCAAATGAGATTATAGAAAAAATAGATTATAATCCTTCCCATAAAGGATGGATGGACGTCCCTGTTGAGATCAGAAAGGGAATGTATTGTTATGCTTCAAATCCGAAAAGCGTGGAATATGTCGGTCTACCACACGCCCGCCCGTGGAATCCTCTTGACGCCGACTGGAAACTGCCGGAAAACTGGAAGGAGATAGTCCATAAGGCTTTCAAGGAAAGGCTTGACAGGTTTCGTTCCTTTAAAGTGTTTATGGATATCTGTGTGAGATGCGGAGCATGCGCCGATAAGTGCCATTTCTTTATCGGGACAGGCGATCCCAAAAATATGCCGGTATTAAGAGCCGAACTTCTCCGCTCGGTTTACAGAAACGATTTTACGACAGCCGGCAAAATCCTTGGAAAGGTTGCAGGGGCACGGGAGCTTACATTGGATGTGTTGAAAGAATGGTGGTACTATTTCTTCCAGTGCACCGAATGCAGGCGTTGCTCGGTTTTTTGTCCTTACGGCATTGATACTGCCGAGATAACAATAATGGCCAGGGAAATATTCAATCTGCTCGGGCTGAATATCGACTGGATTGCAACGCCTATTGCAAATTGCTACAGAACGGGAAACCATCTTGGAATTCAACCCCATGCATTCAAGGAAATGATTGAATTTTTCGTGGATGATATTGAGGAAAAAACGGGTGTTAAAGTTGAGCCTTCCTTCAACAAGAAGGGGGCTGATATCCTGTTCGTAACTCCGTCCGGAGATGTTTTTGCCGATCCGGGCACTTACACCGCCATGGGTTATCTGATTCTGTTCCATTACTTAAAAGAGCAGGGACTTAATGTTACATGGAGTACTTATGCATCGGAGGGGGGAAACTTCGGGTTTTTCACTTCCCATGAGATGATGAAGCGCCTTAATGCAAAAATGTATGCCGAAGCCAAGCGTCTTGGAGTCAAGTGGATACTTGGCGGCGAGTGCGGGCACATGTGGCGGGTTATCCACCAGTACATGGATACCATGAACGGGCCTGCGGATTTTCTTGAGGTACCGGTTTCACCGATAACAGGGACAAAATTTGAGAATGCAAAATCGACAAAAATGGTTCATATCGCAGAGTTTATGGCAGATCTTATTTATCACGGGAAACTGAAGCTTGATAAAAGCCGGAATGATAATCTGAAAGTCACCTATCACGATTCCTGTAACCCGGCCAGGGGAATGGGCTTTTTTGAGGAGCCGAGATATGTCATAAAGAATGTATGTAATAATTTCTATGAAATGCCTATAAACACAATAAGAGAACAGACTTTTTGTTGCGGAAGCGGTTCAGGGCTTAATGCCGGAGAAGATATTGAACTAAGAATGTGCGGCGGTTTGCCGAGGGCCAATGCCGTTAAGCATGTTCATGATAAATACGGAGTGAACATGCTTGCCTGTATTTGTGCGATAGACAGGGCTGTTCTTCCGGTTCTTATGAATTACTGGGTTCCGGGTGTAGATGTAACCGGTCTTACCGAAATGGTTGCCAATGCGTTGGTCCTGCCGGGCGAAATGGAAAGAACCACCAATCTGCGCGGTGAGCCGCTTCCAGGAATGGAGGAGTAAAAATGTCTGAAGAAAAAAAGATATATGATAAAGGGAAAGTTTTAACCGGCCTCATTTTATTTGTAGTCATTCTGGCGTTTCCTTTCCTGTATAATGCAGGAAAAGCCGCCCCGCCACCTGACCGCATCCTGACCGAGAAGGCAAAAGCGGCAAAGGAATGTATCGAACCCAAGGCATTTATGAAGTCCGAGCACATGCAGATTCTAAATGACTGGCGGGGTTCGGTTGTGCGGGATGGAAAGAGAATGTATGTAAGCAGCAGTAACAAAGAGTTTGATATGAGCTTGTCCAACACATGCCTGGATTGCCATTCAAATAAGGCCGATTTTTGTGACAAATGCCACATTTATGCATCGGTGAGTCCTTACTGCTGGGATTGCCATATTGATAAGCCGAAGGAGAATAAGTGATGGAAAACAGCAGAAGAACCTTCCTGAAAATAGCTGGAATTTCAGCACTGGGCCTGAGCGCAAAGCCTGTTTTGAATGCCTTTGCAGTGTCCGAACAAGTCGAGAAAAAGGAAGCCCAGGTTTTACCGAAAAAAGGCGCCCTTACCGCCAAAAGATGGGCAATGGTTATTGATACCAGGAAGCTTGAATCGGTGAAAGATTTGGCGCCAATTATAGAAGCTTGCCATAAGATTCATAACGTGCCTGTTTTTGAAAACAAACGGCATGAAATAAAGTGGATCTGGGAAGAAGAATTTAAACACGCCTTTCCCGACCTGGAGAATGAATATCTTAATGACCGGGTGAAAAAGTTACCGTTTTTAGTTCTCTGCAATCAATGTACGGATGCGCCCTGCGTCAGAGCCTGTCCGACTAAGGCAACCTTTAAACAGGAAGACGGCATTGTTGAAATGGATTTTCACAGGTGTATCGGTTGCCGGTTTTGCATGGCTGCCTGTCCGTACGGATCAAGAAGTTTTAACTTCAGAGATCCCCGCCCCTTTATAAAAGAGACAAACAAAAAATTCCCTACAAGAATGAAAGGCGTTGTGGAAAAATGCAATTTCTGCACGGAACTCCTTGCCGACGGGAAGATGCCTGCATGTGTTGAAGCATCCAAAGGGGCCTTAGTTTTCGGGGATCTGGAAAATCCGGAATCTGAAGTAAGGAAATTGTTGAAATCAAATTACACAATTCGCCGTAAGGTGGCCCTTGGTACTGGGCCTGCCATTTACTACATCGTATGAGGTGGTTATGCTGGAATTAGCACTTAATGGAAGCAAAAAATACTATGGATGGATTACTGCTCTGCTTGCCGTAATAGGCGTGGGATTCGGGTTTTATTTATGGCAGCTTAGTTTCGGACTCGGTATTACAGGTATGAGCAGGGATGTTTCATGGGGTTTCTATATCGCCAACTTCACCTTTCTTGTTGGGGTGGCCGCCGGCGGCGTGATGGTGGTACTGCCATATTATCTGCACGATTACAAAGCTTTCGGCAGAATTACGATCCTCGGCGAGTTTCTGGCAATCGCCTCGCTGGTGATGTGCCTGCTTTTCGTTCTAGTCGATCTCGGGCAACCCATGCGGATCCTCAACGTGTGGCTTTACCCCACGTTGAATTCGGTGCTCTTCTGGGACACCCTCGTTCTCAATGGCTACCTGTTCCTCAACATCGTCATCGGTTGGAACGTGCTTGAGGCGGAGCGCAACGACACACATTATCCCATGTGGGTCAAACCTCTTATATATATATCGATTCCTTTCGCCGTCAGCATCCATACTGTGACCGCCTGGCTGTACTGCGGCCTGCCCGGCCGCGGTTTCTGGCTGACTGCCATCCTCGCTCCCCGTTTTCTCTCCTCGGCCTTCGCCGCTGGGCCGGCGTTACTAGTCCTTCTGTGTCTCATAATCCGCCGCGTTAGCCACTTTGATCCGGGAAAGGAGCAGATACAATCGCTTTCCAAGATCGTGGCCTACGCCATCTGCCTGAACGTTTTTTTCCTCCTGTGCGAGGTTTTTGTGGTCTTTTACAGCAATATACCCGAACACATGGATCATATGAAATATCTTTTTGTGGGGTTGCACGGGCATGGTGTTCTTGTGCCGTGGATGTGGACATCGGTTGCGTTGATGGTGTTATCGATCATCCTCCTTGTAAATCCGGTTACCCGGAAAAACGAGACTGTGCTTGCGGTTGCTTGCGTTTGTGTCTTTTTTGGAACATGGATAGACAAAGGGCTTGGAATGATTTCAGGGGGGTTTGTTCCTTCTCCTCTGCATCATGTAAATGAATATGTTCCAACGATTCCGGAAATAATAATTACAATAGGAGTATATGCCATAGGATCTTTAGTGCTGACAGCGCTATTCAAGATGGCAATATCCGTTAAGGAAGAGGTGTCTGCCTGAAATATTTTCAGCAGGGAATAATTTAAGGGGGTTATCCATAAACCGGATGCCCCCTTTTTATTTAATAAATTAAAAGACCTGACCGGCCTGCTTCCCGCAAGCCCTGCTTTTTAAGGCGGGAAGCTTCAATCTTTTCCTTAAAACATGACAAAAAGCGGCGGGAGTTGAACCCGTGCGGCATGAATTATCTATTTGTTATTATTAGACATTTATTTATAATGATACTGGATTGATAATATGAATTGATTTTGCCTTAAAGAACTTTAACGAATCCTTCCTGAACTATGTAAGGAGATGTCCTGTAAAAAGATTCATCATTACAAATTGCTATAACCGCTCTACCGTTAAAGGTGCGCATCCTCTCGAAAAAAACAATGCTGGATATACCCCCACCGTGTTCATCCGTACTCTGCACCCTGTTTTGTGGTCAATATCTCACAATAATTGATTGACATTCTGCTTTATGAAACGCTATTCTTTGAAAGAGCCTTGAAATACGCAAAAGTATTTGCATGGCAATAAGGCGGACAAGTCATGCGGTTAGGAATATTCTCAAAGCCGCGCCTTTTAAGGTGGAGATATTTACTTTTTGTTAATTTTTAACATTGTGGAATTCGAAACATGAAACACTTTTTTAAAGGACTTGGGTTATAGATATCATCCTCCAGATAATCGTCAGCGGACTGGCAACCGGGGGCGTTTATGGCTTGATTGCTTTAGGGCTCGTCTTGATCTATAAGGCCACCAGTGTCCTGAACCTGGCCATGGGCGAATTCATGACCATAGGGGCTTTTATCTGCCTGACCGTCCTGACTGAATTTAATGCCCCTTTCTATGTAGCCTTCCTTTTTACCCTGCTCTTTGCCTTCGTTCTTGGCGTGGTAGTGGAAAGAGTGATCTTAAGACCCCTTATCGGTAAACCCATCATCTCGGTGATCATGGTTACCATTGGGCTGGGGGTTGTCCTGCGGGGGCTCATGTACATGATCTGGACTCCAGTCTATCGAAATTTTCCGGACATCTTTCCCCCGAAGCCCTTGAATTTGAGTTTTGCCATAGTTCCTTCCGGTTTGTTGTGGGGTTTTATCTTCGCCGTCATCGGCACACTGATCTTCTTATCCATCTTTAAATTTTCCCGGACCGGCGTAGCCATGCGGGCCACGGCCAATGATCA
>JAGVOC010000151.1 GCA_020052975.1 Desulfobacterales bacterium
AACGCTTTGCTTCTTCCATTGGACACCCCCTGGTTTAAGAGCAGGTATTTATGCTAATACCAACTCTTCGTTGTGTCCACTTATTCGGGGGAAGATCAACTTTTATACGGGAGAAATTATCGGCGACAGTAATCAGCATTTCTTTTTTTGGTTCGGATTGGTTTAGCGTTTCTACTTTCAATAAAGCTTGTTTTTTATCGTTTAGCGGTAAAGTCAAAGTTTCAAAGATGGCCGGAAGCGGCCCGGACTGAACGCTAACTGCATCTTTGCGAATTTTAATCTTTATGCTATTATTATCACAACCCTCATATATGTATACAATGCCCTTCGCAACATCTCCAATCCTATCCGAAACTGTATAAATTTTTTCACCTATAGAAATTGGCTGCTCTGAATTTAGATTTTCTTGATACCCAAAACAAATAGACGCAAAACTGATTAAACAAATAAAAACAAAAAAGATTTTGTTGTTCCGCATTTTATTCCTCACTTTCTCCTATTTGCCCATTATTGTTATTTTTCAATATGCATTGCCCACATTTCAAGGTCGCTATTACATGGAATACACACACAATTATTAATATAAATATATATGTATAAATAAGTTGTGAACTATCAGAAAAACCACAAAGGCTGATTTATTACATCCCGTTACATAAAACTAAGCCCAAAAAGGCACGTAACTAGCGTCTTTTCTTAAGCCGGTTTTTTCAATCTTTGATTTTATCAACTCTAAATTAAATGCATCTTTTATGATTTTCGAAGCAATAGGATAGTTACTATCTTTAATGCCAAGCCTCTTACGCAAAGATGCATTCGTCATATGTTTCCCGGAAACATACTGTAAACATGCGTGTTGATAGCAAGCCCTTATTCGTTCCTCACGGTTCATCTGGGCAAACTTGCGAGGGCCATAAAGAACTGCAATTGTGCTTTCCGCAGACACCCTGAAATCGGGAGCTGGCAGCTGAAACACCTCTATGGAAAAAATAACCTTATCAATGCCGCTTCCTCTTTCCTCGCAAATAGTCATACGCCTCATCAAGGCTGCCAGCCGTTCATTTCTAGACCTAGGAGGTTCGTCAATAAATCGCAGAGTATCAATAAGGGGTACACCGGGATTTGTGATTTCCATTCGATCAGAGAACATTTCAACAGTGGGACCGGAGCCGGAAATATTAAAATCTTGGTGAATCAATGCGTTTGCCACCAATTCTCTTATAGCTATTTGAGGATACATCCGAACCTCTTTACGAAGAGCTTCGCCTATTTCTTCATTCTGTGGCAACTGATCGTTAATATATCGCATAACTCCTTCAAAACCTACGGCATAACCTTTTGGTAAAAGTAGTTCCTTAACAGTATTAGTACGATTATTGTCACGATAGATAATAACCCTCAACGCTTTACGCGCAAGACGATCGAAATCTTGTAAGTTTTTTGCGAACAAAATTGCCCCAACATTCGTAATATCATAGCGATCCCCCTCAGCAGAAACGATAATTTTGTCAGAAATTAACCGCTGAAGAATAGCCACACGATTATCCGGCAACGGCTCTTTTAACATCCCAAAATAATTTGGATAATCAATCGAAGCTAAAACATCATCGGAACTGACATCTTTCTTCGCAATCCCATCTTCAAAATTAACGCGGTCGAATATTCTCCAGAGATTTCGTTCCTTTTCGGGATAATCACGGAGTTTTTTGGTATACGTTCCCACGCGAATGTATTCGGTATCTTTGAAGCGGACAGGCCGGTTATTAGCGGCCTGAATCTCAAAAAGCACGACATTTTTGCCATCCATGATTCCATCGTGTATTTTAATATCAACTCTTGGATCAAGATTATGGAGCAACCAATTTTCAAGCTCTTCGTTTCCGATTTTTGTTTCGCGTGGTTTAAAACTAGTGCCTACAATAGAATGCCCTACATCTTCAATTCCCCAAACAATATACCCGCAATGCTTTCTAAGCAATGTCGCTGAGTTAGATAATGCCGATATGTTCTCACCTATTTCTTGAGCATCAGCTTTATTTTTCTTAAACTCAATCCATTCAGTCTCTGCGGGAAGACTGCTAAGTTCTTTTATCAGTTTATCGAATTTCGAACCTGTCATTTTTTACCCCCGTAACGTCTTGCTCTTAATAATTCCGTCGTGTCTTAACAAACGCGTCTACATCCTCCGGCCGGACTTTCCATTGGCCGATTTTTACGGCGCGAAGGTGTTTTTTCTTGATCAGGATTCTGACCCAATCTGTTGAGAATCCAAGTTTTTCAGCTACTTGCGGAACTGTTAAATATTGTTTAAGGTCTTCCATATGTGTCACCTCGATTGTTTTATTCTATAGCAATCATATTAGTTCGTATTTTATACCATTTCTGCAAAAGAGTCAACCGTTATAACAGCGCAGGGACTGCCTACTTTGCGTCGATAATTGAGCTCTTGCTAATTCGTATGGTTTTGCGAAAATCATGTCCGTCCATGTCCATCAAAAAGGCTATTTTTGTCCTTTTGAAACACCTCTAAACTTCCGATTTTAAACCATATAGCGACGATAATGACGCTTTTAAGCTGTTTCCCAAGGTTTGAGAATACCTCAGTTGCGTGGACATGGACATCGATTTTTTGGGCTACTATCACTGACAAACCGCGCATCGCCCGACCCGCACCGCACACCCCCTTGGAAGGACCCGTAAGCCTAAACTGCAGTATTATACCCTGTAGTACAAAATTTATTAAATTATACTTGACCGTTCAATATTCTAGCATTATGCTTGTTGCTATGAGCGAAACACAAACTCCACCTATTCCTGATAACAAAGACCTGACTGCCAGCGACCTCCAAAAGGCCGCTGGCATGTCTTACCGGCAACTGAACAGCTGGGATGAGAAGGGCGCGATCCCTTCTCGCAGGGAACATGCCGATACCTGGCGTAAATTCAGCCCTAATGATTTTTTTACTATCCTCATTTGCAAGGAATTGCGGGACAAGTTTGGCGTGTCTTTTGAAAGTATTAAGCGCCTCCAGGATAGATTTGATAAAGATCAGGTGAATAATCTTCAACACACAATCGACTGCATAACCCCACTCGGCTATACGGTCTGCCTTTTCACTGACCTTCAAGACGACTTTTATATCCTAAACGATATTGATATGGCCTCGCTTATCCAGGCCGGTTTTTTTAGAAAGAAAAACGCTAAAGACTATATCATCCTTCGCCTTAATCCTTTAGTTAACAAGATCTTTAAGCTCTTAAAAAAACCGCTTTTGCCTGACGGCGATGAATGGTATGAAAAGCTTTTCAACTTGCAAGGGCGGGCTGTTGTGCAGAATGACGCGGAGTTCCATCTATTAAGCCTTGTCCGTTCCAAAGATTTTCGGAGCATTACAGTCCACCTCAAAGACGGTCGGATTTATCAGACTGACACTTATGAAGAATTGGGCGAGAAGGTAGATGATGCCAACGAGCTTATGAAGATCATCAAGGAAAAACAATACCAAAGCGTTTCAATTGATTTGGCTGACGGCGAGGTAATCCGCATCTCCCGCAAAAGCCCGGTTAAATTCAACAAGACGACAGAAAAATCCTGAGTCGCGTTGAGATATAGTTAAAACTCCCTGAAGCGGCAGAGAGACCCTGAGCTGACGGAAATCGACGCGCTATATGTGCGCGGCATATTTCCATGCTCTCGGTCAAAGAATGTAAGCAATGCCTGCGTGCCGGGAAATGAATACTCCCCGGGCTAAAGCCCGGGGTTTCAAACCTTCTGCATACTCTGGCTATTTACTTTGCTCGTCGATATACTTTCTGACGACTTCCTC
>JAGVOC010000435.1 GCA_020052975.1 Desulfobacterales bacterium
GATGCCTGTGGTAGGGTTTATTGAAAGGGGAATAGTTCCGAGATTCATTACTGAACCTGCTATAAGGTTTACTGTTGCCGTAGTCGTTACGTAACCAGAGAGAGAAAAATCTATAGTTTGAGTTCCCTCAAGTATGTTCGATAGAGCAAAACCTCCGGTTATATCCGTGGAGGTAGTTATAATCGGATCAGACTGAAGAACTACAGAAACATCACTTAAAAGTTGATTCGTTGATGCATCGATAACCTTGCCTGCAACTGTGCCTGCGGTTGGTTTTTGTGGTGGATTTACAGATACGTACAATGCACGAAGGGAAAGCGCCGTCAAATACGGATCATCAACCCATGAACCGTTGGGGAGTTGGGTTGCGGTGAGATAATTAATCGCATTCCCAAGAACCGTGGCGTCTGTGGTTAAACCAACCAATGCCAAATATGAACAGGCTGTTTCCAATACGGTAGATATAGGGGTAGAGTTTGCTTCACCTGATCCAAATCCACCATCTGAATTCTGATGCACTATCAGATAAGCCGTTGCCTTATTCATTGCTGTGGCAATTATTGCAGTCATGGGAAATTGTTGAAGAGTTATTGAAACTAATGCTGTCATATAGACACTGCTGTCGTCACCCTGATAAAATCCCCATCCTCCATTAGTATTCTGTGTATTTATCAGATAACCCAACGCATAGCTGATTGTCTCCTGATCAGCGTAATTGACCTTGTTTAATGCTTGCAGGGTCAAGGCTGTATCAAGGTTATCGACCTCAAAGTCATCATACCCACCCCAGGCGCCTGTCAAATCGTCAAGGTATGAAATCAAAAGATCTTGGTCGATCCCGGCAACTGAGAGGGCATGGATTCTTTCTGAAAGGTAATCGGTTGTATCTAATCCCTGATATTGCAGCCAGGAAACGGCATGTGTGTAGTTATATATCCCTGTTTGATTAAGAATCTGCAATGTCTCTATTACTGATACGGTTGAAGGCAATATTTCTATGGTTGTTGATTCATCTCCCCATGAGCCGTCAGGGTTTTGGGTGGAGGTGAGATAATTGAGGCCGTTGGTGATTTCTGGGTTTTGGGCAAAGACAGATGAAATAATCAGGAAATGAAATAAGCATAAAAATAGTATTGCCTTCTTCATAATATTCCTCCAACCATATATTTCATATCTTTTATAAAAATAATTGCTATCAAAGACGGCTTGATTTCAGGATCAAGATAACATCTTATCGTCCTGAATATACGATCTGCCGTCATGCCTCCTGTCCGGAGTACTTTATCCTCAACAAAAAGGTCCACCTCTCATCGATTCACGAACCGAAAATGTGAGCCTCGAAGAAGACTTTTCAATATTATAGCTATTGCTATATTTAGTCAAGAGATATTCCTTCGCATATTTTGCATTCTTAAATGCAGCTTTTACTTTATTGGTGCATTATTTTTATATTTTGTTAATTAATTCTAGTTTATTGATAATATTAACTATTTTAACTATTAAACGTGGCTTTTTTGATGAATATCTTTTATTGAGGAGTCAGTCAGAATATTGTAGCTATTGCTTTATTTATATCAAGCTGAAATGGTTATTGATTCACCAACTGCCGGGGCAGGACTACTTACTTCAAGTATTTGAGGGACATGCTCATAAGGGTATCGTTTGTGGGTTTAGTTCCTTCATAGTATCTTGCTATACGTATCCATTTGCTAATAGAAATTAGCTATTAGATTTTACGGTTCTTTGCATTCAGAATAGTAAAGAAGAGTGTTATTATGTGAAGATGAATTAAGGAAATAATACTCCAAGCTCTGTCAGGTGCCCGTTATGCAAGAAACTTTAGATATTCATGCAGAAAAAAAGAAGGTTATTGCCAAAGATTTCAGTCATTTCGATATACACGAGAACCTCAAGGCTGAGCTTTCGGTCATTTCCGGAAAATGCATACAATGCAAGCTCTGTCAGAAAGAATGCGCGTTCCTCGGTAAGTATGGAAAACCAAAGGATATCTCCGATTCGTACGATCCCGGAAACACTGCACATCAGGGAATGCCGTTTGAATGCAGTCTCTGTCAGCTCTGCGCATCTGTCTGTCCGGTAAAGATCAACCCGGCACGCATGTTTCTTGAAATGAGACGTGAAACCGTCAGAAAAGGAAAAGGCGATTATCCTGAACATAGCGTCATTCTTGGATATGAAAAGCGTGGCGTCTCGAAACGGTATTCATACTATGCGCTTCCGGATAGCTGTGACACTGTCTTCTTCCCCGGCTGCACTCTACAGGGTACCCGTCCCAATCAGGTGCTGAAACTTTATGAACATCTGAAGAAAACTATACCTTCTCTTGGCATTGTGCTTGATTGTTGCACAAAGCCCTCGCATGACCTTGGAAGAGAGCGGTTCTTTCAGGCAATGTTCCAGGAGATGAAGGGGTATCTGGCAAGAAATGGCATACGCACTGTCATTGTAGCCTGCCCGAACTGTTATAAGATTTTTCAACAATACGGGAGAGATGAACTTTCTGTTGTTACCGTTTATGAAGTTATGGCAGAAAAAGGTCTTCCTGAAACCGGCCAGGTGGCGGGAAGTATTACTGTTCATGACTCGTGCGGAGTAAGATTCGAAGAAAATATTCACGAATCGGTACGAAACATAGTAAAGAAAAGAGGCTTGCAGATCGACGAAATGAAGCACAGCGGGAAAAA
Source organism: Desulfobacterales bacterium (assembly GCA_020052975.1). The sequence goes on from JAGVOC010000435.1 coordinate 2,706, forward strand.
AACGCTCTGCTGCGGGGAAGGAGGGTCGGTCGGTTTCCTGAATCCTGACCTATCCAGGAAATGGAGTTTCCTGAGAAAAACTGAAGCGGACGGGAGAAAAATGGTTGCATATTGTGCGGGATGCGCCAACCTCCTCAATTCGATCACCCCCACGAGCCATATTCTGGACCTCACCTTTGAATTGGAAGCCGCCGTTTCAGGAACAGTGACGGTTTCCAAAGCTCCATTCACATACCTCAACTGTCTCAGGCTGAAAAAACATTTCAAAAACACTCTCATTGCTGCAAAAACGAGAGAGAGAACATTTTTTGAAGCTGAAGAAAAGGGGAAAGTACAGTTGTTAAAGCGTATAATAATCCTTCTCGTCGTTCTCTCTGCTATCCTTGCCATATGGGTTACCAATGCAACCCAGTATCTTGAACAGGACGCCCTCAGAGGCCTGATTCAGGGGTATGGTGTACTGGCTCCGGTTATCTATATGCTGATATATACTGTGGCGCCTGCCTTGTTTTTACCCGGACTTCCCCTCACTATTGCGGGAGGCATTCTCTTCGGACCCTTATGGGGAGTTGTCTATACTATTACAGGCGCCACTCTGGGCGCCTGCGTGGCTTTTCTTATATCACGATATGTTGCCAGGGAATGGTTAGCAAACAAATTCAGAAGCCCCGGATGGAGAAGACTTGACAAAGGTGTTGAGAAGCACGGCTGGAAAATTGTTGCGTTTACGCGCCTCATACCAATATTTCCTTTTAATCTTCTGAACTATGCATTCGGACTTACAAAGATACCATTTCTGCACTATGCCGTCACAACATTTCTCTTTATGCTGCCGGCCTGCATTGCTTTTATAGTCTTCTCGAGTTCTCTTCCGGATGTCTTGAAAGGGAAGATATCCCCCTCTTTCCTTGCAGGGGTTGGTCTTATTGCGCTGGTTTCGCTATTCCCTTATTTTTACAGATGTTACAAGACAAAAAAGGGCGAATCAGACCCTCTGTGAAGTATGAGAAAGATAAGATTGTATTTCATCTTCAGCAGTTGTGAATGCAAATTCATGAAAATACTTTCGCAAAGCCGCTTCGTCAAATATTACTTTTCCGTCTTTGTCCTGATAATTTTTACTTAACACACATGCAAGCTGTTCTTCTCCTTCTTTCCAGTTCTGGCCGAGAATATCCTCTATTTCCCTGCCTGATTTCACGTTCCGGAGCGGCAGAAAAAGCTCTAAATTAAAAATTTTCAGAAATTCGCTATAGGCATCCAGGGCTACCCCTGTCTGGTTGACTTTCACCTTGCCGTCGTGAGACTCCCTTTCACCTCCAATTACAACAGTACAATTCAGCAGTTTTGCTAAAGGGATCCTGATGGCATGAAAATACAGATGGCATCCTAAACAAGGAGTAAAATAACCGTATTTTTTAAACAGTTCAGTGGTATATCTACCGCAGAGTTTCCACCAGAATCGCGGAGAACCGAGCACAATTGCGCTGAATACCCTTATGTCCTCTTTTTCAAGCTTCTCCTTCATAAGTTCTGTCTTCCCGAAAGGAACCTTCCAGTTGCCGTATTCCGTTCCGGTAAATGCGATAGTCGGAACAATAGCCCTGATGTCTCGAACCCTGCAGGCCCTGATGACTGCTGCGACACTGTCTCTCCCGGCTATTTCTGCAATCGCAACATTCTCTATTCCCCGTATTTCTGCTCTCGTTTCATCAGAAAACATCCATTCGGGAAACTCTGCCACAAGTTCAGGTTTGTTTGCCAGGATTTCTAAAAGTTCATTCTCTTTGTTCATAGGGTTAAAGAGGTGTAATCTCCGGGATAATACGGTTGATCGACCGGGGTATCCATAAGCCCCTGGAGTTTTGACCTGTCAAGGAAATTAAGGATTAGACACAATAATTCCTTCCCCTTTACGATACCGAGAGCCCCTTTCGCGCAGCTTATTTCATTGTAGTGAGTGACATCGTCTTTCCGGACATATTTCCCGACCATTGTGAGCGGCACTGTCTCACCGGTATGGATCATGGCACCGGAGCTTGCAGTAGAATGGTCAGCAGTGATGACCAGCAGGTTCTCCTTGTCCGGTGCGATTTCGCCTACTGCAACAGACATTGCACGGTCAATCGCCTCTATTACCTCTTTTTTGTACCACGGGTTTTTTGTATGGCCTGCTTCATCAGGCATTTTTGTATGAACATGAATAAAATCATACTCATATGCATCTTTTGCAAGCCGGAGGCGATATTTTAGGTCTTCCTCAACGTTCCCTGTATCCTTGACTTTCATGAGGTCCATCCCCAATTCATTGCAGAGCCCCCAGTATATCGGTCCGGATGAAATGGACAAACCCTTCATGCCCCACTTTTCCCTGAAAGGTATCAGGCTTTTCTTCCTGCCCGCCCTCTGGGTAACAAGGGCATTGACAGGGAGGAGATTCGCTGTTCTTCTCTGTTTATTGATATCATGGCCCGACAATACCCGATAACACCATACGAGGTATTCATTTAACGTCGCTGCCGTATTTTTCGAAGACTGTGTAAAACGCTTCTGCTGGACCGGAAAAACCTTTATAACTTCCCTTCCCTCATATATAGGGTCAGAATCGGTTATTTTTTCAGATACATTCCCTTTCAGGAGAAGAAACCCGCGTATACCCTTCGCATGAAACAGTTCAAAGTGGATTCCGTTCTTCTGAAAACTCCGTATCGATTCCTTCAGAACACGCCCCTCTTCGTTCCCGAGTTCAGGACACCCATAGGTCAGGACAAGATTGTCTCCGCGTTCTTCAACAGAACATAAATGACAGAGGAGCGCTACATTTTTCTCTCCCACCGGGATGCCTGCTCCCTTTGCTTCGATATACCCTCTTCCCGGGAACTCTTCCCTTTCATACCCGAAGATTAAAAAGTGCGCGGTCTCGCTCGACATGGGAACGCCCTGGTAAAAGCTGTGGTACAGCCCGTTCATCCCGATCGATGAAAGATAATCCATATGGGGAGTATATGCCGCATAAAGGGGAGTCCTTCCTTCAAAACAGTCCTGTCCCCTGTCCCCCAGACCATCCAGTATGACGAGAATACACCGCATTTTTTATTTAACCATAAAGACATTCATTTTTATCATAGATATTTAGAGTCTGTCCATAAACTAAGGTTTTTCTAATTTCCGGACAGAAAACTGTTCCGGCAGTACCGGCACCCTTTCGGATTTTGCTCCGTACCCTTCAAA
>JAGVOC010000257.1 GCA_020052975.1 Desulfobacterales bacterium
CAGCATGTTAAGTTAAAATAAATGCTTTTTTTATGAGTCTGGGAATTAAAAAAGAAGTTGCTGAGAAACAATTTCCTGGGAGTTGTGCAAAGGTCTCGCTTTGTTGAACGCACCCTGCATATTCTTATCGAAGCCTGTATCGACGTCGCGCAGCATATTATTTCAGATGAACAATTCAGAGAGCCGACAAGTTACCGCGATACCTTTGCCGTGCTTGCTGAAAACGGCATCATACAGGCGGACAACCTGAGTCGCATGGAGAATATGTCATCTTTCCGTAATCTTATCGTGCATTACTACGAACGTATTGATGATGCCGCAGTTTATGGCTTTTCCAAGAGGAACCTTTCAGACTTTGATGTTTTTGTACAGAGTATTGTGGAATACCTGAAGAAGACGAATCCGAAAATTAAATCAAAATAAATACTTTTTTATAAGTTGTTGAAATAAAAAAGGAGTTACTGATAAACAATTTTCATAGAGTTGTGCAAAATTCTCAGCGAAGGAGGTTACCATGCCGGCTAAATATGAGCATTTAACCACGAAACAGACCAAGGCCGAGATGATCAAGGCCTACAACGAACTACTGAAGAAATTAGAAGAGAAGGCCGAGACCAGTTTGCCGGAGAAAAAGGTGGAACAACAGAAAAAGATTGAAAAAGAGGTTTTAGCAAAGGCCTCAACATACACTGTGGAATCCATTGTGAGGGACCTGGCCGACCTTCATCTGGGAGTGGGTAAGGCGTTTTCAGAGCTTTCCGAGCAACTGGTCGGGGAGGCAGGCAAGCTGAAAGAGATTCAACAGGCTATTGTTGTGCAAAGAGCAAACCTGGAGGAGCTGCACGATATTCATCTGGCTGCAGATACATTATCCGCACTGGTACGGGAACACGAGGAAAGACGTAAGAATTTTGAAGTGGAAATTAGTGAACAGGAAGAGATCTTTCGCCTGGAGATGGAACGAAAAAAAACTGATTGGAAGAAGGAACAGGAGGAGCATGAACTGGCCCGGAAAGAAAAGGAAGCCGAGCTAAAGAAGCAACGGCAGCGCGAAGAGGAAGAATATCAGTATAATCTGGCCCTGCAGCGCAAGAAGGAAAAGGACGCCTATGAAGAGGAAAAAAAGACCTTGCTGGCGAGTCTGGAAGAGATTCGGGTCCATCAGGAAAAGACTCTGGGAGAAAGAGAGGCCTTGATTGTGACCAGGGAAAAGCAGCTTGACGAATTGACGAAGAAAGTAGAGTCATTCCCGGCAGAACTTTCCAAGACAGTCAAAGAGGCGGAGGCGGCTGCATACAAAAAGTCCGCTGACCAGGCCAAAATTGAAGCACAACTGGCCGCGAAAGATACGGAGACGGAGCGACGGTTGGCCGAACTAAGGATCATGACTATGGAAACCACGGTCAAACAGCAGGAGGAAAAGCTCCAGCGCCTTAATCAAGATTTGACCGCGGCTAATGAAAAGGTACAGAACATTGCGGTGAAAGCCATCGAAGGAGCTTCCGGAGCCCGCACGCTTTCCGCTGTAAGTGAGATTGCCCTGGAACAGGCGAAGAAACCAGGCGCCACTAAATGAAAAATCAATATCTTACCAGGTTTTTTTAAAAAATCGCCCACATTTTTCTTTTTTATTGAGAATCTTTGTAATATTATATACTTACTTCTATTGAATCAATATAAAGAGAGGGAATAATCATGACTGAAGTATGTATACATATTCCTGTGGAAAATATTGCAGGAATGATTAAAAGCATGGATAAGCAGGAGTTGGAAACCCTTTGCCTTTTGCTCAGTAATCAGGGGCGAGAACTGCGAAAACGTAAGGATGAAATAGATTCGGGAAAAGTTCTGATGCTATCGCGAGACGAAGTATTTGATGTTTAAAGACAGATACCGCCAGTTAAGAAAGATCTCAAGAAGCTTGGTACAACAGCCCGGAATGACTTAAAGCAGAATGGATTCCAAAGCTTTTAAAAGATCCTTACCAAGGAGAGAGTCTGTCTGGACATTTAACCGGAATTCGCTCTTTCCATTTCAAGATTAGAGCAACTGACTATCGGATCGCATATCATATCAATGAAAATGAACAAATCGTCAATGTGCTCATGGTTGGTAAGAGAGAAAGTTTTTACCAGATCTTGAAAAGACGCCTCAAATAAATGCAGATGTGAATGATTCCCGAGATCAAAAAGTTCAAGTAGAGCAGTAAACCTCGGCATTCTTGGCAGTTCAGATTGTTTTTAACCGGAGAACAAACGCTGTGCACGCCCTGCACGAACGTCCCCAAGTCGCATCCCAGACTATTTATGGAAAATTGAGAGAAGTTATGGTAGCCTATGACATTAAAGAACAGACAGTCAAGCTTTTGACAATTCATCCTTTGAAAGAAGGTCAGAAGGAAAACAGATTGAAATCAGGATGATGGATGAGGTTAGAATGAATGAGTTTGAAGTTTCTTATGATGAAAAAGAGGATATTTTGTATCTTGCCAAAGAGGGTCTGGAAGACGAAGTCGTAGAGATATCACCCGGTGTAAATGCCGAGCTTGACGAAAAAGGAAACCTCATCGGAATTGAACTGTTCAATGCGTCAACCTTATTGAAAAATGTCATTAACCCAATAGTTAAAAGGGCAAAAGCAGCATAAATCAGAGTATTTTTAGCCTCCATTTCAACTCGAAACCATGAGCCACAACTGATCTTTTCTGTTTACTTATATATTAGGATGTTCCGCATTCGCCTCCCAAGAAAGAGACAGCAGCCTTAACAGGAGCAGCTTATCACTCATAAAACCCTTTTTACTGTTCAAACAATCCCGACCACTGCTCTTCGCGTTCTTTGCCTGCCCCGTAGCTCCGGGAGATGGTATCGGGGTGCCTTGCGCGGTTCAGATTGTTTTTAACCGGAGAACAAACGCTGACGACGCTCTGCACGGGCATCCCCAAATCGAGAGATGGCGTCTTGGCAGTTAAAAGTTAAGTTACGAAAGCTTATCGTTGCCATTTTGGCGTCATTCTGCTACGATGCTTAAAAATGATAAATAGGGAGATGTTTCATGACGCTTAACAAAATAGAAGAGAGAATTCCTGCTCGAATGCCTCACGAGGTGTACGAGCGAATAGCGGCAGCAGCTCAGTCTGTCGGGGCAACTCTTAACCAGTTTCTTGTCCAGTCTGCCTTGGACAAGGCCAACGACATTCTTGAAAGAGAGCGGGTTATCACTCTCTCCACCAGAGCTGCAGAGACTCTTTTTGATCTCATCGAGAATCCACCTGATCCTAATGATAATTTGAAAAAGGCTATGAAACACAGAAAGGCGCTATTGTGCCAGAAATAGTTTCTCTTACGCGTCATCACGACCGGTCCGCATTTGATTGCGGTGTTCTTGAACTGAATTCCTTTCTGAAGGCGACGGCCCGACAGCATAGTAATAAGGGTATTTCCCGCACATTTGTGCTTTCTGAACACGAAAAACCAGCCGCCATTATTGGATATTTTACGCTTACACTGTGTGAAGTCAGAGCTGAGTCCCTTCCATCGGCATATGCAAAGAAATATCCGCAACATGGACTTCCTGCCGTTCGTCTTGTCAGACTTGCTGTTTCCAGAAAATACCAGGGGAAGGGCTATGGCAGCCTGCTGCTTGCCGATGCAATTCATCGGACAGTCTTAATAGCAGAGCAAGCCGGCCTGATCGGTCTATTTGTCGATGCAAAAGACGAACGTGCCCATAAGTTCTATGAAAGATACGGTTTTGTTTCGCTTCCAGGTCATGCTCTGCAATTATTCCTGCCACTTGAAACTCTTCGTTTGTCAGGAGGCAAAACATGAAAACTTATGAGTACTTAGCTGAGATATTACCGGATGGATATCGGTCTATTTCTGAAAATAATTGGACTGATTAACCGGAATTTGTGAGCGAGGGGAAATAAAAATGGACGTGCAAAAAGAGCAACACTATGACGATGAAATCGATCTGTTTGAGCTTTTCCAAAAACTCTGGCGCTGGAAAAAAATGATTGTTGGAGTTACTTTGACATGTACAATTCTGGTGTTTGGGATCTACTCCTTTTCACCAAAAAATTATCGGGTAAATGCTATCATCGAACCCGGAACAAAGCTATTTTATCATCAGAACGGACAGACGGTTTTTGAAGAGAAACCTGTCGAGTCGCCTGTTTCAATTCGTGAAGCAGTTCTTGGCGGAGCTTTCGACAATGAGATTGCAGAAAAGTTAGCGTTAAAGATATCGGGTATTCCAAAAATCAAAGTTAAAATTTTTAACGGCACAAATCTATTGATAATTTCTCTGGAAAGCAATGACACTCAAAAAGGGATAGCCATCCTTAATGAACTTATAACCAAAGTCTCCAGTAACATTCAGACAAAGATTGATTTGGAAAAGCAACAGATTGAAAGCATGATCAAAACTACTACGGAACAAATAGTACATACCCGGAACAAGATCAATAGGTTAGAGGCCATCCGAAAAGAAGCAATGGCTAATCGGCCTGCTGATGCCATGTCGGTGTTACTGTACTTCAATGAAACGAAGGAACAGCAGATCTACTTAAATTCACTTGAAGACAAAGTTATGAACTATCGTTACAGGAACGCAGACATCCAGGCAATCAGAATCCATTTGAATCCGATAGCAGAAGAGAATCCGGTTGGTCCTAAAAAACTGCAGGCAACCACTATAGCTTTCTTTTTTTCATTGTTTGCCGGCATCGTTCTGGCTTTAATCCTTGAAAAGGTCAGGAGAGATCCGAAAAACTTAACAGATTCTGGATAATTATGGTGGGAATATGGCATAGAATAGATATTAAATCAAGTAAAATCAATATGTTAAATCAAAATAAACGCTTTTTTATGAGTTTGGGAAATATGAAAGAAGTTACTGAAAAACAATTTTCCGGGAGTTGTGCAAAGGTCCCACGATGAGTATCTGAATAACCTTATTGAACAAGAGAGGTAGATATGTCCTTTACCTTCACCCCCCTTTCCATTCCAGACGTCATCCTCATCGAGCCGAAAGTCTTTACCGACGACCGGGGCTACTTCTTCGAATCCTTCAAGTCTACCGATTTTAAGAAAGCCAACCTGCCGACGCACTTTGTCCAGGACAACTTTTCCTTTTCAAAAAAGGACGTCATTCGCGGGCTCCATTATCAAAAGGACCCCAAGGCTCAGGGCAAGCTCGTATCGGTCCTCAAGGGCGGCGTGTGGGATGTAGCTGTCGATATACGCAGAGAATCGCCAACCTTTTTAAAATGGGTGGCAGCAGAACTGAGTGACCAGAACCACGCCATGCTCTATATTCTGCCCGGATTTGCCCACGGATTCATATCGCTCACTGATGATGTCCATCTTCTGTACAAGTGCACCAACGAATACGACCCGCAAACCGATGCAGGAATCCGCTGGAACGATCCGGACATTGCAATCCCATGGCCTGTTACTAATCCCATCATCTCAGAAAAAGATCGTAGTCTGCCCCTTGCTCTTTCTGCAGACTTTCATTAATTCACTATAACAGCACATAAACGAGTGAACCTAAAAAATAAGAAAATTCTTGTCACCGGTGCTGTGATGGGTTTAATGGAACAGCGAAATATGTTCCCATTGATGAGCGGTATCCCTTCCAGTGGCAATCACCCTATTCCGCCGCCAATATTATCATGAATCTTTTTCTCATTCCACGCTTTCATGCTGCCTGCGCGGCATGGGCGAACGTCCTGACTCAGATGATTTTTTTATTGATTCTTAACGCTGTATTCAGCGAGGCTATAGTGATTTTTATAATTCAAATGAAAGCCGTTTTCATGATTCCGCCAAAAGGTATGTTTTTGCGCACCCGGGGTAATAATCAGTGAAAAAATATAATCGTTTTGTAACGAGGCCAATCTGGAGGTCAAATTTATGAAAGTACTCTTTGTTATCTATGACAATGCGTCTTACACTCACTGGTTTCCACACGGCATAGCCTACCTTGCGGCAGTACTTCGTAATGATGGTCATGACGTCACTATATACAACCAAGACATTCATCACTATCCTGACAGTCATATAACGAAGTTTCTGGATGAGAATGTGTTCGATGTAATTGGTGTCGGCATCATAAGCGGTTACTACCAATATCGTAAATTGCTTACCATTGCAGAAGCCATCAATAACTCAAAAAACCGTCCCTTTTTTATAATCGGGGGTCACGGGCCGTCACCTGAACCGGTTTTTTTCCTTCGTAAAACCCATGCTGATGTTGCCTGCGTCGGTGAGGCAGAGGAAACGATCGTAGAACTTCTCGCAGCCGTTGAGTGCCGCGGCACATTGAAAAACATTGCCGGGATAGCATATAGAGAAGGCGATGCCACCATGGTTAACCCGCGACGTCTTCCGGTACAGCACATCGATACAATCCCGTTCCCTGCGTACGACCTTTTCCCCATAGATCATTACCGTCTTCTCAGGTTTGTTCATGCTTCCGATACTGACTTCGTATTTCCCATGCTTTCAGGCCGTGGATGCAAGTTTAAATGCAGTTTCTGCTATCGGCTCGAAGATGGCTTCAGGGGACGCAGCGCCGAAGCGATCATCGAAGAAGTATCCTTACTCAAGAAAAACTATCAGATCAGTTATATATACTTCTTTGATGAACTCCTCATGTCTTCAAAGAAAAGAACCAATGAACTTTGCGAAGCATTCATCAAGGCAGGTCTTGGCATTCGCTGGAGCTGTAACGGCAGGCTCAACTTTGCTGAACCGGAAACATTGAAACTCATGAAACGTGCCGGGTGTGTTTTCATAAACTACGGGATAGAGTCAGTGGATGACATGGTTCTCAAGAACATGAACAAAGCCCTTACAGTGAAGATTATAGAGCGCGGTATCAAGGCGACACTCGCTGCCGGCATCAGCCCGGGTTTCAACATGATATTCGGCAATATCGGCGACACGCAAGAGACGCTAAACAAGGCCGTCAATTTCATGCTGGCCTATGACGACTGTGCTCAGTTAAGAACCATACGGCCAGTAACACCATATCCCGGTTCACCTCTCTATTATGATGCAATCAAGAAAGGCCTCTTGAAAGGCGTGGAAGATTTTTACGAATATAAACATCTTAACTCGGATCTGCTTGCGGTCAATTTTACAGAACTTTCGGACGACAATTTTCATGCAGCGCTTATGGAGGCTAACACAAGACTGATCGACAATTATTGCCAAAAAAAACATTTAGCGATGGTCGAACAGATTCGAGAGCTTTATCTTCAAAAAAACATTCATTTTAGAGGATTCCGTTAAGAAAGGATGACGAACATTATGGCGCGCACATGCTACCTCTGCGGGGGCGGTAATTTTGTACGGAGGACAGGAATCGTTCGGGATAATCAGGCGTTAAATGTGCTTGAATGCACCTCCTGCGGCCTTGTGTTCTTGTCGTCTTTCGAACACATAAAGAACGGTTTCTACGAAGAGTCGGGCATGCATGCACAGGCCATCGATGTACAAACATGGCTGCGGCAGACTGCTATCGACGATGACCGACGCTTCAATCAGTTTCGACGCCGTATTGAAAATATGTCCGTTCTCGATTCGATTTCGGCTGCGGCCCCGGCGGTTTCCTGAATTATAGCGATACACTTGTCTGTTCTCTTTAACGGAAAACAACGGATTGACACATGTCAAAGAGAATGCTGAAAAAACTCCTTATCTTCGGTTCCGGATTCATGTCCCGCTTCATTGCATCCGCGGCTCAGGACAATGGAATCGAGCCGATTGTGCTCTACAACATGCATCCTCTCGAGGACATGGATGAGGTGGTGCAAGTACGCTTATCTTCTTGCGACATGAAATCTTTTTTGAAGGATACCAGACCTTCCTACATCATCTCACTTCAGGGCAGTTCCTTTGTACCTGATAACAGACACATAGTTGAGTCGCTGAACGCTAACCTGATGATGACTATCCTTTTTATGGAACAGGTAATGGCCTTGGTCCAAGAAGGGAAAATATCGCCCGACAAAATCATTCTTGTCGGGTCGGCTGCCGAGTATGGCAGAGCGCATCTCGAACCGATCACCGAAACCTTTCCTCTCCATCCGACGTCCATATACGGTCTCACGAAGATTTTTCTTTTCAATGCATCGAGGTACTATTTCGAAAGAGGGTTACCTATCGTTTACACAAGGCAGTTCAACTGCACAGGACCTTATCAACGAGCCGATTTTGTGATCCCTTCAATCTGCAGACAAATAGCGTTGATCGAGAAGCAGCAAAAAGACAGCATCTCCATCGGAGACACCTCGCAGGAAAGAGACTTCATTGATGTGCGTGATGCAGCTCAAGCGTATCTCGTTTTATTGAAGAAGGCAATCGTTGGCGAAGTCTATAACGTTGGCTCCGGATACGCCGTTTCGGTATCAGATGTTCTTAATAAAGCGATTTCTTTTGCCCGGTCCAACACAAAGATAATCACCAGAACCAACAATCAGCTGTTTTTTAATAAAAATGAGCTCAGCAACATGATATGTGCCAATGTGATAAAGTTGAGCGCCTTAGGTTTTAAGCCTCAATTCAGACTTGACGATACGATCCATGACGTTATTGAATTCTGGAGGAAACGTGTCTGAAAAAAATACAATAATTTTCCGGAGTCAAAAGCTCGAAAATATCTTCCGGGATCCTGAAAGCACCAACACCTACATTATCTGCGATATTGGTATCAATCACAATGGTAACATTAATAAAGCATTTTCTCTTATTGAAGCAGCGCAAAAAGCCGGGGTTGATGCGGTCAAGCTTCAAAAACGCAATTTGGAACGAATCTATCCAGAGCGGATTCTCAACGATTCAAATAGTGCAGAGTGGAACTTTGATTACCTTATACCACTCCTGAGAGAGTGCGAGCTGACCAAGGAGGATTATCAGCTCATAAACGGGTATTGCCAGGATCGTGGACTTGATCTCATCGTAACGCCTTTCGACGAGTCTTCAGCCGATTTCATCGCCGGCCTTGATGTGGTTGCTATCAAAATCGCATCGGCCGATATGACGAATCTTCGTCTCGTGCGCCACTGCGCCACTTTGCTCCAGCCACTTCTCATTTCGACAGGAATGTGGGCGCATGAGGATATAAAGAGATGTGCCAATATTTTCAGTAATGAGCATATAACTTTTGCTCTCCTGCATGCCCAGTCCACCTATCCTGCACCATTTGAGTCAATTAACTTACTTTTCATCAATGAACTTAGAAAGATGGCAACCATCGTCGGCTACTCTGGCCATGAACGTGGAGGATTCATCCCTATAGCTGCTGTAGCTCTGGGGTGCAGGATTATCGAAAAGCATATTACCTTTGACAGAAACGATAAGGGGCCTGACCACAAAGCATCCATGCTGCCGGCCGAATGGAAAGAGATGGTCACAAACATTCGTCTACTCGAAAAAACGCTCTGCTCAAAGAAGGAAGTAAACCAGGCCGAAATTCAGAATCGGGAGGTCTTTGCCAAGTCTGCCGTGGCAGCGAAGCATCTAAAAAAAGGGCACATTCTGCGGGAGGACGACGTTGATTTCAGGTCGCCGGGCAAGGGAATCTTCCCCCATGACATAGAACACTTTTACGGGATTGTCCTTAAAAAGGACATACCTCAGGGCTTCTACATAGCCAAGACTGATTTTGAACAGGAAATCTTACTTACCGAATGGAAAGGCTTTACCTTTACAAAGGAATGGGGTGTCAAATGCAGGTTTCATGACTTTGAAGAATACAAAGTCTTGCAGTCACCTGTTATGGAGTTCCACTGTTCGCAGACTGATCTTAATGTACCATTTTCGGGGGTGTCAGAGGTATCGGCAATGGTCGTTCATGCGCCTGAGATCTTCGATAGGGAGCTTGTGGATATCTGTTCTCAAGACGAGCATAAGGTTGAGCGATCGCTCTCCATACTTCAGCGTTCTATAGACAAGACACTTGAAATTGCCAAGGGCTTCCCACGGCGTAAGCCAAAGCTGGTAGTACATCTTGGCGGTATGTTTCTGGATTCCCCGAATGATGATGTCGATACGGCGATACTCATGGATCGCGCGATATGCAACTTCATGCGACTCGACTATTCACCGGACGCAATAGAAATACTTCCCGAAAACCTTCCCCCGCGTCCGTGGTATTTGGGTGGGGAATGGCACCAACATGGCTTCATGAAGGCTGAGGATATGGTTCGTTTCTGCACCGCACTTGACCTCGGAATGGTTTTCGATGTCTGCCACGCCTTTCTCTACTGTAACCTCTATTGTGCTGATTTCCACGAATATACACGCACCGTGCTGCCGTTCGTGAGGCATATGCACATATCAGATGCTTCGGGGATAAGCGGTGAAGGGCTCCAGGTGGGTGAAGGCGAGATTCGTTTCGGTTCCTTCCTCGATCTGCTCAAAGATGCTGAGTTCTCCTGGGTACCAGAAATATGGAGCGGTCACCATTACCATGGTGCCGGCGTATACAAAGCACTGCTGAACCTTGAAGTATACGGGACGGGTCTATGAACATTGCTCTTATACCGCTCCGGGCCGGCTCCAAGAGTATTTCTGGGAAGAATATAAAGCTACTGGCAGGGAAACCGCTTTGTGCCTGGGCGCTGGAAGCAGCTGCGCAGTCAGGTGTTTTCGATCGTATAGTCGTATCCACCGATTCGGAAAAAATCGCGGACGTTGTTAAAAAAATCGGCATTCCTCTCGATGTAATCATGAGACCGATGGAATATGCAACGGATACCGCAACAACCGAGTCAGTCATGCTCCATGCCGCTTTGCTAGTCGATTTTGATGTCATGACCACCATTCAGGTTACGTCACCGTTTACCCGGCCAGTGGATTTCTCCGCTGCAGATGCTCAGTTCAGAAGAGAGGAAGCCGATTCCTTGGTTGCCTGTGTTCGCGTCAAGCGATTCTTCTGGAGCGATGCAGGTCAACCCATCAACTATGATCCACTCCACAGGCCATTACGCCAGCAGTTCCGAGGGACACTCTGGGAAACCGGGGCCTTTTATTTCACGAAACGCCATATACTGGAGAAGCATCAGTGCCGTCTCGGAGGGATAATTTCCGTTTATGAAATGCCGGAAGGGGCAGCTGCCGACATCGACGAACCCGAGGACTGGGAGCGTGCGGAACGCATCATTGCCCGTCAGGTTAAAGCGAACAGAATTGATTAATCGGTGCCAATAATGAATAGATCCCTTAAATATTTCAACTAATCCGCCGACGTAGTCGGCGGTGGGGTGTGGGGGCATGGCCCCACACCGATAACTCATCAACCTTGTTGATGAGTTTACATATTTGTTATAGCCTACGATCGGAGGTGACCCGATGGAAGGC
>JAGVOC010000376.1 GCA_020052975.1 Desulfobacterales bacterium
CCTGAAACAATAGCACCGTGCTCTCTCGGCGTTTCATGTGTCACCAGATACGTGAATTGGTACGGATTCATCACAATCCCGCTTTTGTCACTAATAGGTTTCATGGTCATCATCGCGTGCATGGTGATTATGAAAAAGGAAGACAAAAAGATGCTCTAAAACTTAAAGAATCCCTTGCGGGATTTTTTAAGATGGCTCAACATGCCCGGACTGGAACCAAGCCGTTGAGGACTTTTCTAGGTGGTTGTCGAGATGATTTTGGAGGAGAACAGGTCGAGTCAAATCGGACAAATCGTACACGATGAGAATGAGACAAATGAGACGCTTATACGACGTATTTCAAGTGTCTCGTTTTCAAAAGATTGAGGCTATCTCGAGCCAAAACATTGACGGAACACCATGATATGCGTGTCTCATTTCTTCTTCAAGAAGAGATCACCATGCTTCCTTTTTAGATATACCCCACTATTCAACGGAAATAATATGCTCGACACCAATAGTCAGATCCTCCTCTGCTGTCATAATATGTATAGACTTAATTAGACCATTTAAGCCTCGGATTCTATTTTTCTCAGTGATTTCGACCGATCGATGATCGCCAGATATATAAATCATGTGCAGACCGTCTACATTTAATGCCGAGATGATTGCAGTTTTGTCCATACTTATTGATACGTTAATATATAATTTATTTTTTGAATCAATCCCCGTTATTAAATGGAGAAAGTAGCCAGCATTTTTTGATAAGCATCAGATAGCTCGAAATTTTTTGCTCCTCCAATAATTATTTGCAGGTACTCTTTGGTTGGTGTTAGCGTATCATTGATTTTCTCAGAATCTGCAGCATAAGTTATTGCCTTTACCTGTCTATCTTCAAACGCCAATGATACTTGTTTGCGATGGTAGCCCACCTCAGACTTATCCATCTTCTTAAATTGTTCCTCGGTAAAATTAAAAATAACTCCTTCAACATCAGAAGTATCCTGATTAACGATGTTGGCCTTACCGCTCCCATCTCTACTTTGTTTGTTGAACTTGATTGTATGCTCGTGGAGCACAGCTTTTCCTATAATATTTACATCCCCGATTCTGCCCCTGAGTTGTTCTTGGTCGAGATTTGATCCGTAAGCAAAATAGTACATAGAAATTTTCAGCCCGATTAATTAGCGAAAAAAGAATTAAATATTAATTTTATTTGTGCCATTGAAATTTATAATTAAAATGGGATGTCTTCGAGTCTAATTTCCTGATCTACATCTTCGGTATTTTTGTTTTTATCTTGAGGTGCAGATGCTGATATCGAAGGCTCGGGAGGATGTGCGGCATTATATGCTGCGTTTTCTTCATCCACTCTCACTTTATCAGATTCCGACAGACGACGGATAATCCAAGCGACCAGGTCATCATTCAGAACCGGACTAAAAACCTTCTGCCAAATAGTTGCGTTGGCTAAAAACTGGCTATGCACTTCCAATAAATTCGCTTCTGCCTCAAGTAGATCTAAAAGTTTAGAGACATCATTCTCGTTTCTGTATATTTCCCAGTTCAATCCATACGGAACTCGCCAATCTTCATAGATATTCACCGTATGATCCTGGTCAAAGATCCTGGTTAGAGTTTCGTCCAGAAGCTTCCAATCCCAACGATCATGAAACCTAGCTATCAACTCATCTGACCACGGAATGGATTCATTCGAACTCAATGCGTGCCAGTTCCAATGATCCTTAAATCGTTCAAGAAGTTCGACAGACCAGAACACGCCCCTATTGGAACTCAGCGTCTCAAATCCTGTTGTGGTTGGCTCAAATCCTGTGTCATCTAGCTCATCAGGATCTGTCGGCTCATCAGGGCCGTCATAATGCCCCTCCGCATCACAAAAGCTTTCGTATTCTTCCTTCCTTTGTTCTTCGTCTCGTTCTTTTTCCCAATCTGTACGCTCATCACAGTCATTTACCCATCTCCGGTCTCTTTCCAATAGTTTTTCTTTGTATTTTTCTATCAACTCCGCGGTCCACGGAATTGAATCATTATGGCTTAGTCCGCCACTCCAGCTTTCTTTGTCTGCATGCAACCAGGTTGAGTTATTTTCTATTAGCTCCTCAGTCCATCGCACGCATTGAACATGGCTCAATATATCGTAAATATGATAACAGCTTTCAGTTTCTTCATGCCATATACTAAGAAACTCTTCAAGAAGACCGGCATTAAAAATATAAAAATGACTTAACAGCTCAATACAGAAATCAGGATGTTTAATCAACAAATCTACTACTCTGACCGCATATAGTTTTGAAAGATTATCCTTCTTTTCAGAGACGGTAACGGCGAACGTCGCCAAGGTTGACTCTCTATACACTTCACCGTCTACAATTGCCTGGACGAGTTCGGGGCTCTTATCCAACTTATCAAGTAATGGCGAGATGTTTTCGAAGAAAGTTTTATATTCTGCCAGCTCTTTCTCCATGGATTGATGCGCCTTTGACTCTGTAATAATCTTGTGCGAAGCAGCAATTAACGCGTCCGTTCGGGCGACAGCCATGGATGCGTTGTCTTTCCTCGTGAGCGCTCTGTTTGGTTTTGGTGTATTTTCAGACATATCATTTACAGAGTATGTTTACGCAAAGTAGCAACTTCCCGTTCCAAGATACTTCTTTCCGCTTCTAACAGAACACGTTGCGCGTCGAAGTAGGAATCCATATCCTTGACGGTTCTTACCACCTGATAAGCGGGATGCGTCTGAACTTCTCCTAGTCGTTGTCGCGCTCGTTCGACTTCTATTTCTACAGTACGAATCTTGTGACGCAACATCTCTTTGTCATCCGGTAATTTTTTAGCAACCGCATTAAACCCGTCCTGTTCCAACGAATCACAAATTTCATTAACTTTGTGTAGATTATTCTGCTTATACGCTTCATTTAGTACAGAAAATATTTTAGCAGCTTCGATTCTTGACGCTTCCGGAACCTTATCCGGATGACAAAGATGAGATGCTTTGCGATAGCGTTGTTTTAATTCCACCTGTTCTTCGTTGTTTAATGTAAGCGGTACAGGCTCTATCTTGCTTATTTTGACGTTATCCGCATATTCTTTTCGTGCACGTTCTGCCGCCTCATGGTCTGCACGTAGCTGTTCATCGTTTTTCTGGTCGTCCTCCCTGTGCGCTCGAAGACCAACTTCGAGAAGTAGCCGAGCCTTTTCTTCCTTGAGACTCAAGATAACTTCAATAAGTTTACCGAGGTACCGAATGTATGCGGCTTCAAACTGCGTGATAATTTTTAGAATCTCCTCTTCGTCGAATTGTGTTTCCTCCAGTTCTATTTGGAGAGCATCTAATTGAAACCGTAAAGCTTCTATTTCAGGATCGACATACAGCGCCATACCCTTAGACAATGTCGTGTGCGGGTAATAGCGCATGACGAGCGCGTGAAATTGTTCGGTAAAGCCAGCAACCAAATCAGGATCGTCTGAGACGGTGATATTTTCTTCATTCCTATGCGCTGCACGATACGTCCAGTTATAAGAGCCAGAGATCACTATTTTATTATCAATGATGCAAAATTTATTATGCATCGTGCTATCTAGTTTGACTGATAAACCTCCTATCGTTTCTAACTCGTAAGTCGGTACAAGATATACATGACCACCGGATCTATTGATTCGTTCATACCATGGCTGAACCTTTGCGTTCGTTTTGTCATTCATCACGAGAATTCCTACTTGGCAACCTTCTCTCGCTTTTTCACTTAACAGGTCAAGTATTTTCTCATCAGTAAACCAAGCAACCGCCACGAAGATGGAAGATTTGGCCGCCTGCAACTCCTTTAGCAACTGGCGACGAATATATTTGAAATAGGCCTTTGTTGGCATGGTAAATTAATAAATAATTAGCATTCCTGGGGAGTTATTGCAAATCCGTAGAGAGTCGTGCTGGGAAATTTGAAGTCACGGCTCCTGCTATCGAAGCAACAAATACCAGTTCGCTAAGTTTATCTCTTCTGCATTTTTACGCACGATATTTCTGAATCCATTGCCATGCTTCTATAGATAGCCATCCCTGTATATTAGCTGGGCTAATTTCTGTTATGAGCAGATGCCTTCCTGGTGCTCCAGGAAAAACACTATTGTAAATAGTATTCACATCATAATTTGAAGCTACTATGTAGGTATATGTTAGATAATGCCACCAGTCAACGACAACATTTGGATACAAGCTCGTTAGATAAGCATGAAAAGCAACTGGATTAAAAGCGGGATCTACGTTGAAAGTGATTAAATAAAGTTTCATACTTATTCGAAATCTTCTTCCTGGGGATTAGGGGCCGGTAAGGCAGGATTACTGACGGCCTGAATATGTTTTGCCGTTGCATGAAAACGATTGTCTTTATCGCCTATGAGCTCTAAAGCTTGTTGTCGTATTTGATACTCCTCTGACCGAAGTAATGACGGACTGGTTTTTAAAATCGAAAAAAATGCTTTTAAAACGGCGAGTGGAGGTACGGCAGCAAATACAAAAAATACAATCTGTGGCAACCCAGAAGTAAACATAGCGGCAAGCAGTGCTGGAAAAGAAATGACAACGCAAAGCAACAGGAGCGGATTAATTGCGCTCCTTACTACGATTTTGCCAGCCATCCTTTCTATGTATCGGACGAAGTCAATATCAGCCATAAAGCCGATAAGATACTAGCCTTTTTGAAGAGATGTGACAACGATGAATTGACACTCGCTGGAACAAAATCACGATCACTATCCTCTTGCATGGTTTGGCGATCCTGCGCCCCTACTGGAAAACGGTCGCTAAGCACAGTTTCCTGGTTGCTCGGGGACTTGGGCTCGAACCAAGATTTGCCGACACCGTGTCGGCATCCCGC
>JAGVOC010000349.1 GCA_020052975.1 Desulfobacterales bacterium
AAGCGCGGGTTTATTCGGAGCCGAAATTGCCTCTCTGCGGTTTGGAAAAGAACCGGGCGCCCCTTCAATCGATTCTGTTATAATAGATTATGATCCGATTGGACTTTATAATAAGTTTATTAAAAAGGCAGTTATAAGCGGCGTTGAAATCGAGTGCGAATTTACTGACGGAAAAATCAAAATACGCGGATTTGATTTGGACCGCTTTATTTCAAATCTTCAGGCCAAAAGCCGGCCGTCAACAGACCGACCCAAAACCCTTCCTTTCGGAAGCATTGAGCTCCGCAACTCGATTTTTGTATTACAATGGAAAGATAAAAAAATAAGGCTTCCTGCTGAACTTGAAATAATCCCAAGTGATCAAAACAGAAGCCTGATAGACTGCAGGCTGGGTTTATACCCCAGAGACCGTGAGATAACTCTTAAATCAGTTGTTAACCTTGACAAAAACACATCAGATATATCGATAAGTTCAAAAGACCTTCCCTTCAACAGGTTCTCCGACTTTGCGATGCTTGTTCCGGGAATGTCCCTTTCAGGAGCGGCCGACATAAGCGCAAAGGCCGGGCTGCAGTTTTCCCCCTTTAAAATATCATCGGC
Source organism: Desulfobacterales bacterium (assembly GCA_020052975.1). The sequence goes on from JAGVOC010000349.1 coordinate 601, forward strand.
TTCATGTGTTATAACTTCAAACAACCTTGAGGTGTCATATAATGACTTAAAACTGGAAAATCCAAAGGAGAGCAGACAGCCATTTATCCTTGATATAAGAAACAATGGCGAAAACGAATGGATATTTGCCGGATCCTCCATTTCTTTGGTTTCCCCTGTACCGGTAACAATATCCAACCCGGAAGCCCGTTTGACCACAAAAGACAACTCGCTTAAATCTTCAGGAAATTTTACAATTAATCCCGGGAAAGAAAACTCTTTTCAGATACGGGGCAAATATTTTGCCAGCCTGACAGATAAAGGAGCCTGGGCCTTTAAAGCAACAAACACCCCGTTAACCGAACATGCCTTTGATAAAACCGGGTTTAATTTCCGGGGTCTCGACATTTCATCAAATGGCCTGGAGTTTGAAATATCCGGAAAAGGGAAAGGTAAAACAGGCTCTTTACAATATTCCGCATCAATTTCAGACATAAGTGCTTTTAATGATAACCTGTCTTTAAAAACACCTGAATTGATTGTCGGCGGCAAAGCAGAGCTTGGCAATTCAAAGGTTACAGGCTTAATAAACATAAATACCCGAAACGCGGTTTTTAACTCCGGTTCGGCAAAAATAGATATTCCTGTATTTTCTGTTTCAGGAATATTTCAGCAGAACACCGGGACACCGTTGATATTTGACGGAGCCTTAAAATTCAAAGATGTCAGCATGGAAGATTCGAAATTACAATTTGCCGCATCAGGTATAGGAGGAACAATACCTTTTGAATGGCCTTTTAAGATCATGGAGAAAAAGGGAAGCTTTTTTGCCGATGCAGTTTTCTGGAAAGGTATAAATCTCGGGGTATTTTCAGGAACAACCAGACAGGATAAATCGGGGCTGCTTTATTATGGTGAATATAAAAGCGCTGTTCTGAAAGGAATGGATGTCGGTTTTTCAGGAAAAACAGCATTATTCGGTTCAAAAGATCCTGAAACAGAAATAAATTTTATAATGCAGAAATATAAAACAGGCTCCGATATAGATCTCGGCAGGTTTTTTCCGCAGGCAAAGGGAATGGCTTTCGGCGGTACTCTGGAATTAAACGGTCAAATAAGCTTCATAGATAAAAGGCCGGCCGGTTTTTTAAAGGGAAATGTTAAAGAAGGATCATTGAGATATAGTGATAAAGAAATTCTTATCGAAGGGATTAACGCAAACCTTTTAATGACGGATCTTTTTGCTGCCCGGAGTAGCCCAAGGCAGCATCTTGCATTTAACAAGGCTTCGATCGGCGCAATACAGCTTACTGACGGTAAAGTCGATTTTCAGATTGAATCGGCTGAATCCTTTTATATTGAAAAAAGCAGCTTTAAGTGGTGTAATGGCTCTGTAAATACACAGTCTGTCAGAGTCTCTTCGGCAAATAAAGATTTAAGCCTGACTCTGTTCTGCGACCGGGTAAATCTTGCAATGATTATTGAGCAGTTTGGTATTGCAAAAGCCGAAGGAAACGGAGCTGTAAACGGCAAGATACCTGTGGAATATAAAAACGGAAAACTGAGTTTTACGGATGGTTTTCTCTATTCTACTCCGGGAGAAGGCGGGACAATTCATATAACCGGCGCCAAACTTCTCGGGGATGGAACGGTTCCCGGCACTTCCCAGTTTACTCAGATGGAGCTTACAATAGAAGCGCTGAAGGATTACATTTATGACTGGGTCAGGCTTAAGCTTTTAACTGAAGGAGAAGATCTTCTTTTATACCTCCAGTTTGACGGAAAACCTGCAAATCCGCTTCCGTTTATATATAAAAAGGATTTGGGCGGATTTGTAAGGGTTAAATCGGCCGAGGAAGGCTCACGCTTCCAGGGTATACGGCTTGATATAAACTTTGTTATTCCTCTTGACAAAATTCTGCATTACCGAAATGCTTTAAACATATCACGATAACAAAAAGGAATATTATTATGATAAGGAAAATGGTGGTTTTTACCGGAGTGTTATTTTTCTTTTTTATTCAGGCCTGCAATACCCGCCATGAAGTCGCGGTTGCGCCGGTTGAAGTCAAGCCCATCCATATAATAATTGATGTAAATATAAAAGTGGACAGGGCTCTTGACAATTTCTTCGGAGATATTGATAAGGCAAAGTAATATTATATGGATCATTTCCGGAAGAGTTGGTGATTGTATCGGGATTCAAGGGGTCGAGGGTTCAAGGATTCAAGTAAAAAGGAGAAGATGTGATGACAGATAAAATTGCAAAAATAGTCGTTTTGATAGTTCTGGTTTTTACATGCAGTTATTCATTTGCACAGGACGCAAATGAATTAAAAACAAGAATGAAAGAAAGAATACCGGTTATCCAGGCTTTAAAATCAAAGGGAATTATCGGCGAAAACAATCTCGGATACCTGCAGTTTGTCTCTTCAGGCAAAGAACAGGAAGGGCTTGTTAACAGCGAAAATACGGACAGGAAAGCGGTTTATACGGCAATAGCAAATCAGCAGGGCGCGAGTGCTGATCTTGTGGGAAAACGCAGGGCAATTCAAATTGCCGAAAGTGCGGGTGCAGGTGAATGGCTTCAGGATAATACAGGAAAATGGTACCAGAAAAAATAATGCCGGTTGCAATTTAGAAAATACATAACAAAACTGGCTGGGTTTAATACGACTGCCGACAGCATATTTCCCGTCAGTCATCCTTCACTTCCGCTGTCAACTTATGTATTGATAAGCTTCCCCCATACTTCCCACATAGATGGTGAATTCAAGTTGCAAGTACACCACTTTGGTCAAGCGCCGTCTATACTTCTCAAGAATCATATTTTACACATTTTAAGTCATAATAAATATGGAGGTGGACGGATATGAAATCACGGAAAGCAACCAATAGAATTCTAATGAGTTTCTCATTTGTATTATTGCTATTGACTGGATGCGGCGGCATAGCTGTCGGAAAGTCACCGGTGGATAATGCAGCCATAAAGGGATACGACACCGTCTCATATTTTACGGCCGGCAAGGCGCTAAAAGGCAACGAGTCATTTACTTTCCAGTGGCATGACATGACCTGGTATTTCTTAACCAAAGAGAACAGGGATCTGTTTTTGACCAGTCCGGAGAAATACGCTCCGCAATATGACGGTTATTGTGCCTGGGCCATGACAGAGGGACGGAAAGCCCAAACAGAGCCTGAAGAATGGAAGATCGTTAGCGGGAAGCTTTACCTGAATTGCAGTAGGACAGCGTATGAAAAATGGAGTATGGATATTCCCGGCAACATCAAAAAGGCCGATACGAACTGGTTAAAATTTTTTGGTAGAAATTGATCGTACTGAGAGGGCTGAGATGGGGTCGGGCCACAAGAACTTATTGATATGATATAAATTATAATACAAATATCCCCTAATTTTGGGGCTATATCGAACTTTTTAAGGTTAAAAAGAGCTCTATTCCATTAATTGACGGTGCAGGACATTTCTTATAAAGCCCGTTTTGGGAAAAAACGTGAAATAAGGCCATAAAACATCTGTTCTGGGAGCGTTAATTTTTAGAAATTAAAGGGTCGGCTTGGCCCGACCCCAGAGTGTCCAACGTGAATAGCTTTCATGTATAGTTCATGACCGAGAAAGAACGGGGGGTTTTCGACGCATTCGACTTCGATAACGATATCTTCGAGAAAAAGAAAATCGGATGAAGGGTTTAGGGAAGGCCATGACTATTATCAAGGGTGGGATATAAATGATATTTCCAGATTCAAATAACATTGCAATCTCTGTTGAAAAGCAAGGTCCAGGTACCATCTCAAAAGCGAGTTTTCCACTCCGATATGGAAGATATTCTGAGATTAAAACATCCAAATGCGAATTTATTTTTAATCTTAATGGCGAAATAAAATTTATCCGTGGACTCGATGTAAACTGGCCCCATCCGGCCGCGCAACTCAAACGGACAGACGGTAATGACTGGGTGTATTATACGGTAGGCGACGTTAGCGGCGAAAGAGGTATCATTTCATGGATGGGTGAGTATTATCTGCCTTGTCTCCCTTATCCCAGTAACGCAGTATGGGAGGTCAATTATTTCAAAGACGCCAACATCATGAGTGCATTCGCGGAATGGTCGCAATTATATGCGAATCTATATGGATTGCAAAAGGATGGGCTCCATCCCAAGAGCAAAGAGTTGATAAGCCGAATTTTACAGAATCACGACGGGGTGCTGTACGAGCGATCTAAGAAATTGAATGAGATCATTGGCGGACGGGTATCGGTTCTTCCGCCCGATGCGCGACATGTCGATTACGAGATCATTCCAATTATGATCGCAGACGGATGTCTTTATCACTGTGATTTTTGTTGCGTCAAGACTGCACAGAAATTTCAGACACGTTATAGAAATAATATTCTTGAACAGATTCAACAACTAAAAGTTCACTATGGGCGGAATCTTGAAAACTATAAAGCACTATTTTTAGGAAATCACGATGCACTTGCTGCCGGTGAAGAATTAATATGTTTTACAGCATCCGAAGCTTTCAAGACTTTTTGGTTTGGAGAGGCGTGTGCTATTACTCCCCTTCTTTTTTTGTTTGGAAGCGTGGATTCCCTGCTCAATTCTGACAATGGATTATTTAAGAAACTCGATCAACTTCCTTACTATACCTATATTAATATTGGATACGAATCCATAAACGCATCAACTTTGAAATTCATTCGAAAACCACTGGAGGTAGCAAGAGTTCGAGCCGCTTTCGATAAAATGCTTGAGGTTAATGCGAATTTTACAAATATCGAGGTTTCCGGCAATTTCCTCATAGGAGAACAGCTTTTGCCTGAACACTATCACTCTTTGACCGAATTACTTCAAGCTGCACCAGTTAACTCACTTAGAAAGGGCGCTATTTACCTTTCTCCGTTAAAGGATAGCCCTAAAAAGCGTGAACTGTTACCTCGTTATTTTGAAATAAAAAGCCAGAGTAAGCTACCGGTATATATTTATTTAATTCAGAGGTTATAGAGAACTGGATAAGATCAAACAGCCGCACAAAAAGGGCATCTATGTTGATTTAGAAAAGCCGGCATTTTTCAAAACCATTCATGGCCAGGCGTTGAATCTGAGATGGTGTCGCCAAGTCTCACCCCCGGCAAGTAACGCAAACCGTTATGTGGCAGCGATGGAAAGGCAAGTAAAACAATGAGAATTTCAGTCATACTCGCTCATCCCAATGATGGAAGTTTCAATCACGCAATTGCGCAAACTGCGGTTGAACGGATAGAAGGCAATGGACATAAAGTCTTTTTCCATGATCTTTACAAGGAAGGCTTCGATCCACTACTGTTTAGCGAAGAAATTCCTAAAAACGCACAGTTGCCGGCAGTAATTACTGAATATTGTGGGGAACTCGCTGCAGCAGACGGTATACTCATTGTGCATCCAAACTGGTGGGGCCAACCTCCTGCTATATTGAAAGGATGGGTGGACAGAGTGATTCGACCGGGTATTGCGTATGAATTTCTGGAAAGCGATTCTGGAGAAGGAGTACCAAACGGAATACTTAAAGCCAAAGCCGCCATAGTATACAATACATCCAATACTGAAACAGAAAGGGAAAACAAAGTCTTTGGTGATCCTCTTGAAACAATTTGGAAGAATTGCATTTTCGGTCTTTGTGGTGTCACCAATTTTTACCGTCGCATGTTCGGCATTGTTGTTACAAGCACAGAAATGCAACGGAAAGAATGGCTTGACGAGATAATAAGAGATATTGATACGTTCTTTCAGAAGGAAGACAATACGGAAACGACATAAAAAGAATTTTGGCGGATACCAAAAACCGCGCCGCTGAATAATCAGTTCTGCCCGTATTCTGTTTTAGGACAGCATTGGGGGACGCCCCTCACATCTAAAGTTTAAGATCTGAATGTTTTATGATATCAGGATGGCATGCCAAGAAAAGCAAGAGCTGAGGCATAGTGCACAGGAGGCTCTTCATTATATCATTATCCGAGGAATCGAGCGGGCGGGTTTTAATTATGATGCCGACCGCGATGATTTTCTGACGAGAAGGCTGGAACTATATGTCAAGCTGTGAAAAGCAAATTATCATTTGGAATTTGGGGGATGGATATTTATTGACAAGCCTCGGCCCTTCCGGTGCTATCTAGACAGACTAGACAGGAGGTGCCACCATGAAGCACATCTGGCAATTGCAGGAAGCAAAAAACAAGTTCAGTGAAGTAGTGGAAGGCGCGCTCTCCCAAGGGCCGCAACTCGTGACAAAACGTGGCGTCGAAGCCGTCATCGTCTTATCCTGCAAAGACTATCGCAAATTGCTGGCTTCCCCAAAACCCCTCTCCGAATTCTTCCGACAATCCCCATTGGCAGGTGTCGACCTTGACCTGCAGCGCAATATGGACGCCGTGCGGTCGGACATTGACCTGTGAAATACCTTCTGGATACCTGCGTGATTTCCGAACTGGTTGCCAGGAACCCCTTGGGCAAAGTTGTCGAATGGCTCGACGGGCTCGATCCGGAGCACGTTTACCTGAGCGTCGTCACCATCGGCGAAATCCGGAAGGGCATTCAAAAGCTTCCCGACTCGCAGCGAAAGGCAACCCTTCAGGAATGGCTGGCTTACGATCTGCCGGATCGATTTCAGGGACGAATCCTCCCTATCGACACAGAGGTCATGTTGACTTGGGGGCGGCTTGTCGGCAACCTGGAGTCACAGGGCAAGAAAATGGCGGCCATGGATTCATTGATCGCGGCCATCGTGCTACACGGGGGCCTGACGCTTGCGACGCGAAACGAAGAAGATTTTAAGCATCCAGAGATCCCCCTGGCGAATCCCTGGACTTAACCGGCCGTTCTGGCAGAGCGTGCGTGGCGGAACAGCCCGCTTTCCATCCGACACACAGGAATGTGCGAGACCTTTGCATATAACACACCCCTTTTGCCCGATTACTGCGTCAGGCTCAAACATTTTGCGACTTGTAGTTTGAGATTCCAGATATCAGGATCACCGGTAAACGTAATATTTATTTTTTTGCTTCCGCCCGAAGAAGTTTTTTATCAAGCTTCCCAACCGATGTAAGCGGAAGCTCCTTTCTTATCTCGATTATTTTCGGAATTTCGTAGGGGGCAAGCTTCTCCTTCGCAAATCTTAGTATATCTTTCTCTATCTCGTTTTTGTCCTTGTCCTGATATTCCTTTGCAAGCATTACAAAAGCCTTTACAAGCTCTGAACCGGGCCGCTCAGGATTAGGCACGCCAATTGTCGCAATCATTTCTATTGCCGGATGCCCCGTCAGCACCTCTTCCACCTTCTTCGAAAAGACCTTGAATCCGCCCACAATTAACATGTCCTTAGTTCTGTCCACTACTTTCAGATAACCATCCGCATCCTGGACAGCAACATCCCCGGTGTGTAAATATCCATCCGCATCAATTGTATTTTTCGTTTCTTCAGGCTTGTTAAAATAACCGACCATTACCTGGGGTCCTTTTACGCATATTTCTCCCGGTTCACCCAGGGCAACTTCTTTGTCGGTATCCGTATCCAACAACTTTATATCCGTGTTTAATAATGGCAGCCCGATTGATCCCAGTTTCTTTTTACCTTTAGACGGATTCATTGTAGTCAAAGGGGATGTTTCAGTCATTCCATAGACTTCAAGCAATTTGCCTTCCCCCACGATTCCTTCAAACTCTTTCTGTGATTCCTCCGGAAAAGGAGCGGCGCCGCACATGCATATATCAACACCGGAATAATCCAATGCCTTGAATTTCGGGTTGGCCATCAGGAGCTGATACAGGGACGGGACGTTAACAATCGTAGTCGGCTTATATTTTTCCATCTGGGCGCAAATGTAATCCGTATCTCTTGGATTGGGGACAAGAACCTGTGTCAATCCTAGGAATATGCATGTTGTATTGAAGAAAAGACCAGCCATATGAAAAAAAGGGAAACCTGACAGGGCAAGTCCCTTACCCGATTCCCATCCCATCCATGTTGTTGCTATTATTACATCCGAAACCGCGTTACGGTGGCTCAGCATTGCCCCTTTGGGCGCCCCTGTTGTACCGCCCGTATATTGCAGGTATGCTATATCATCAGGAGTAATTTTAACATCAGGTCCCTTTTCTGAAAATTCGCCTGTTTTTATTACATCTGAAAACTTGAATACTTTCTTGCCCTTCAATGGGGTAATATCCCCTTTAGGTATTTTTTTCAGCATCTGTCCCAGTATTCTTTTTATGGCAGGAAGAAAACCTCCGACACTTGCCGCTACTACAACTTTAAGATCAGGGAGATTCGACTCAATTTTTACGAGCCTTCCCGCAAATATGGCATCAAGCGTAACAAGGGCTTTTGCCTTTGAGTCATTAAGCTGATATTGCATTTCTTCGGGAGAGAGAAGGGGAGAAACACCTGAAACAACACACCCGGCTTTTAATGTTCCCAGCCATGCTATTACATATTCGGGAATATTCGGAAGATTGATCCCGACAACATCCCCCTTCTTCAGGCCGTTTTGAATGAGCATATCGGCGAACTTGTTTGCATACTTGTCGAGGCCGGCAAATGACACCTCGACGCCGAAATAAGTGAATGCCGCTTTTTCCGGATATTTTTGAAATGCAGGCTTGATAACGTCTACATAAGAAGTCTCCCATTTACCTGGATCAATATCTTCAAGCCCGGGGTCATACGATTTTCTCCAGAATTGTTCCTTTTCCATAATTAAATTACCTCCTGTTTCATGTTGAAATCATGTTGTTGAAGTAATTCTGATATATTATAAAGGATTAGCAATGCAGCATTGGAAAAGCAGCAGTGATATAAGCTCTCTGGCATCGGCATGGCAGGTGAGCGATGTACCTGTACAAAATTGGATGTTCTTCAAAGCTCTCACGGGACAAGGATGCCGGTTGGACCGTGAGGTATTTAATCAGTCCTTAAAAACAAGCTTTCCGCCAAGATGGCCTGCGATTCCTGCCGCAGCAAGCATTATGACATGGAGAAGGAAAAACAGGTATCTGTCAGGACCGTTTGAAATATCCGGATCAATTGCACGCCAGGCAAATAAAACCAGGGCTGATATAAGAACAACAATACCACAGGATATTTTGGTTATAAAAAGCAAGCTCCTTGAACTCTGGTATCTTGTGCTCCATTCAACATAGCCTGTAAAAAGCACAACCGGCATGGCTAAAAGGACAACAGTCAGATTATAAAATGCTGCTGCTGCAAAACTATCGGATTTAAAAAGAAGAGCAACTGCAAGAAAAAGGACTGTAACGGGAAGGACCCCGTTTGGTATGTGCACTGTAATAGGATGAGCATGTAACTTATGAATAAGTCCGGCGATAACTGAAATTTCAGGCGATTTTGCCTGAACGTCTTTTGTTCCCGGCACAGGGGGTGTTTCCGGAGCAGCTTCTGAAGCGGTTACTTCAACAAACATTGACTTGTCGGCACCGCATACCGGGCATTTTTCCGGAGGTTCTGGTCCTGTGTGAACGTATCCGCAGACAGTGCATTTCCATTGTTTCATAAAATATCTGTTTCCCGGTTCCTGTTTTCCAAGAACCTTCATCCTTTTATAGATCTTGGAGTAAGCATCTGATGCTGCGGGCAGATTGATCTTGGATTCTGGTAAGACGCGCCGGTAAAAGCTACGAGATATTTTCTTAAATCCGATAAATTGACTACTTCATCAACAAGACCGTGTTTTGCGCAATATGCAGGCCTTGAATAGTCATAATATTCCTGTGCCAGCTTGTTCATACTTTCTATTATGGGCTCGAGAGGCTTTCCGGCAGCTTTTTCCTTTACCAGCCTGCGCGAATAAGATGCCGCCGCGGCTGTTTCACCGTGCATAACGTAAATCTCTGTTGTGGCTACACCTACTGTAAAGGCATTGTGCCTGTTTGCGGTCGGTCCGCCCATAATGTAATGAGCCGCCGCGGAGCCTTTTCTTAAGACAACCAGAAGCTGCGGAACTTCTGTCTGCTGTATGGAATAAATGAGAGACTGGCCAAGGCCAAGGAGTTCGGCTTTTTCCGCTATATCGCCGACATCAATTCCGGAAGTATCCTGGAACCATATAATGGGAATCCTGTCACGTCCGCATAATGTGACAAATTCATTC
>JAGVOC010000293.1 GCA_020052975.1 Desulfobacterales bacterium
GAGAAGAACAGTTTCGAATCTGGAGAGACGGCAGCGAATGACATTGTCAGAAGTTGCCGTCTTAAGAAAGCCACCGACAAGGTCGGTGGTAGTTTACTTTTGTAACAGTCTGTTTTTTGGCCGTGTGAATATATGAAAACGGTATTTGTGTGTCAATATAATTACAGCTTCAAACCCGCCTTTTAAACCAGCCTCTTTTTGACAAAACGTTCAAGTTCCATCTCCTCTCCAAAGGCTTCCGCCAGTTGTCCTGCCAGAGTGGTCATCTCCGCCTCACAATCCGTTTCTACCACCAGATGATAGTCGTCGAGCAATTTAAGTTTTCCGTGCTGCCTTACGATTTCTATCACCTTTCGGACATCGACGGTGAACCAGCCCTTCATGCGGGACAGCAATTCTTCTCCTTTCAATGGACGCTCTATGACCAGATCGATCCGGCGGAACTTAGCCTCCCATCCGATAGCAGAAGGTCTTTTCAGGACCGGCCGCACAGGATCGTGCATGGCGGCGCACTTAAACCATAAGAAAGCTCTTTCCATGATTCCTCCAAAATGTTAGATTAAATAGTGTCCATCCGGTCACTAATGATCAAAAATTCATATCAAGAGAACAGGAGAAATAATATATGGATATTCTTAAGGCTATGCAACAGAGAAAAAGCGCCCGGGCTTATCTGGCTAAAGCGGTTTCCCGGAGTGATATCGAAGAGATCCTCGCCTGTGCTTCCCTTGCACCTTCGGCGATAAATCTCCAGCCCTGGGAATTTATCATTACCTATGGAGAGGAGAAAGATCGACTGGTGAGGCAACTGATCAAGGCCAGATCCGAACGGCTGGTCAAGTGCGGACCTGGCACGGACAAGCCCCTGCCGGAAAAAATCAGTCGGCGCGCGGCTGAGGCAATGGCCGTCATGGAGCCGAAAATATCCATACTTGGGCTGACGTTCAACCAGTTTATTGAAGAAGGAAGCTGTTCATTTTATGGTGCACCCGTAGCCATCATCGTGGCGATTGACAAACTGTTTCCTGTGGTTCGATATGTGGATGTGGGGCTGGCGGTTTCCTACCTGCTGCTGGCGGCTCAGGCCAAAGGTCTGTCAACATGCCCGATCGGGCTGATAACGGCCTATAATGATGATATTGCTCAGACACTCAATATATCCGAAGAAAAGGAAATTCTTCTGGGCATTTCCCTGGGATACGCTGACGAGTCTTCTCCGGCAAACGCTTTTCAGACCCGGAGGGTGGATTTGCAGGAAATCGTTACATGGTTTGAGTGATAAACTTATTGCAAGATCGTCATAATTAAAGAGAATGCCTTCCACAGCTAAACATAATTTAATGCTTTTCAAAGGTTTCTTTACCATCATAAAAACCGGTGGTCTGGAATCACTATATTTAAGTCCTCTTTTTTCTTGACACGCAATTACGATGTAGCTATATTACAATCACATTGTATATGGCATAATAATCGTTTTTTATCACCAAGGGTAATTTCCTGATTGAAGCTCCCCGACGTAAACAACGGGGAATGCGCTCGCTGTCGGTGAGGGACGTTTTTTAGTTAAGTGCCTGTAACCCATGATTAATCAAAAAACATGCCACGTATTCAGGTAATCTATAAGAGGTAAAAAAATGAGGTACGCAGAGACAGGGTTCAACTTAGAAGTTGATCTAACCCGGGGAAACATTGAGAGGGTGGCAACTGACCCAAGAGACACCGAACTTTATCTGGGGGGCTTAGGTACTAACGCCAAGATATTATGGGATAGGGTTCCCCCTGAAACTGATCCCTTTTCTCCTGATAATCTACTGATATTTGGCACTGGTCTTTTATGCGGCACACCTGCTACAGGTTGTAATCGTACCATTGTTTCTTCCATCTCTCCTCAGACGAGATTAATGGCATATTCAATGATGGGGGGATTTTTTGCGCCGGAATTGAAGTATGCCGGTTATGACAAAGTGATCCTTCGCGGCAAATCCCCCAATCTGGTTTATTTGTGGATAAATAATGACAAAATAGAAATACGTGATGCCTCTAATCTGAAGGGTAAGGGAGCTGTTGAAACTGCAGAACTTATTCGGCAGGAGTTGAAGGAGCCGAAAGCCCAGGTGGCTGCTATCGGCCTTGCCGGTGAAAACAGGGTCTATTTTGCTTCTATTGAGCAAGGCAGGTCAAGCGCCAGCCGGGGCGGGATAGGCGCCGTTATGGGAGACAAAGGGTTAAAGGCGATAGTTGTTCGCGGAACAAAGGACGTCAATATTGCCCGGCCGGATGAATTCCTGGGGCTTTGCAAGGAAGTGCTGGAATATATAAAATTCCGAAATGAAAATCCGGTTCCGGGGGTTATGCCCATTTTAGCCGGGCTTGGGTCCCCTCAAGAGATGAAAGTCCATGACGAAAAGTGGCACACCGAGAATTTCATGTGGGGAAATTCCCGCATCCGCAGAAAAGATTTCTGGAATGAGGAAATCGCAAGGGAATGGATGAAGACCATGGATAGTATGCGGAAGCGGCTGATAAGTTGTTATAACTGCCCGATGACATGCGGGGCAACAATTCAGCCTCCCGGACTTCCGACATACATGATGAAATGCTTCTCAAAACTGACCTATACAATGGCGGCCTATTCAGACCTGGAATTTGGTTTGGGTATCGCTCAAAGCGCTACTGAATATGGGGTGGACGGATTCTCAGCTCCGCAAGTGATGGCCTTCGCTCTCGAGCTTTATGAAAACGGCATTTTGACTGATAAAGACTTTCCGGGGATGCCGTCTGATAACGATGGGAGATTTTACTGGTTACTCGACAGAATTGTCCGGCGGGAAGGAATAGGAGATGTTCTGGCCAATGGCACTTATTGGGCGGCTCAAGAGATCGGTAACGGCGCAGAAGCATATGCGCATAATAATATTAAGAAACATGAACAGCTGCCTCTCAAGCTATCAATGCTGAATCCTATTTATTTCCTTATGTATTGTACCGGCGAGAAGATAAACATCACCCAAATTGAAGGACAGTTTCCCCAGGCGCCATTTCCCACGAGAGAGGAGAGAGAAGAGTTTGTAAAGGATTGGTTCCAGGTTCCTGATGAAAAGTTTAAGCAAATCTTTTTGGACTGGGAACTACGCGGAGAAAAGTCCCTGCCTTTTTACCCGACTGTTCAAATGTGTTGTGATATTGTTGACTGGCAAGAAAGGATGCATTACATCGACGACGCCCTCGGGATGTGTGCCGGTTTATCCTCATTCCCCTTAAAACCCCCGTATCATATACACAATTATCCGAAATTCATCTCATCAGGGGCCGGTATCGATATGGATGAGGAAAAACTGACTCAAGCAACAAAAAGATACCGGACTTTAGTCAGGGCCATTAATATAAGCAGAGGCATGAGGAGAAAAGATGAGAAGCCCCCGGAGAATCATTGGAAGAAAAGATTTCCCGAGCTTGAAGAGAAGCTCTTAGATGAGTATTATAAATTGAAGGGGTGGAATAATCAGGGTATTCCTACAAAAGAGTCTTTGCATGAACTGGGTTTGGATTATGTGAGCAAAGACTTTTTAGAGAGGGGGATCTTGACGGATAGTGAAGAGGCTCCTTCCAAAGATGCTGCGACAGAAAAAGAGAAGAAATAAGCGAGGGGGTTATGACAGAGAAGGGTGAGAAAAAAAAGAAAACAATTAAAACAATAAAAATTGATGTTGATAAATGCAATGGCTGCCGGGCATGTGAGATGATATGCTCCGCCTTTCACGCTGCACCGAAATACAGCAGTAATAATCCAGCGAGGTCCCGTATCCGGGTGATTCGAGAACCGCTAAGAGACGTATATGTTCCTGTATATGCGGGTGAGTATGCTAAAGCCGAATGTATGGGCCGGGACAAATACACGATTGACGGAAAGGAATACGACGAGTGTGCCTTCTGCAGGGCTTCCTGCCCGTCCAGGAGCGAGTTCAAAGAACCCGATTCCGGTCTCCCTCTGAAATGCGATATGTGTGAAGGCGAAGAAGGGCCCTTGTGTGTTAAGTGGTGCTTAGTTGATGCTCTGACCTACGAAGAAAGAGAAGAGGAAGTTGAAGAAGAAGAGAAGATCGGGGACATGGAAACAGGATTGGAATCTTTGGTAAACAAATTTGGACTGGACAAGATATTGGAAACCGTTGCCCGAATGTCAATTTCCAAGAAGGGCTAAAACCATAAAGCGAAAAAAGAGGATTAAGAAAGACAGTGGAGAATGTAGCCGACTTCAAAGAGATCGTAGATGTCATAAAAGCGAACGGTGGAGATGCCTTCAAATTATGCTTTGAATGCGGATTATGCGATGCGGTTTGCCCGTGGAACAGGGTTAGAGTCTTTAGCATACGCAAGATAGTCCGGGAAGCTGCGTTCGGTTTCACCGATATAGAAAGTGAAGATATCTGGCGTTGCACGACCTGCGGAAGATGTCCTCAGAAGTGCCCCAGGGATGTAAAACAGATAGAATCCGGGGTAGCCTTGCGCAGGATTGCCACGGAATACGGGGTGTTCCCCACTTCTGTCAAGCCTATCCGCTCCATAAGCGGAAGCCTCGTTGGCGAAGGGAACCCCTTGAATGAAGCCCGAAAAAACAGGGCAAATTGGGCGGAAGGCCTTTCTGTAAAGACGTTTACCGAGGGGATGGAAATTTTATATTTCCCCGGCTGCTATCAATGCTATGACCCACGATTAAAAAAGGTTGCCAGAGCCACAGCCAATATCCTCAACCGGGCAGGGGTAAATTTCGGGATACTGGGCGCCAAAGAGAATTGCTGCGGAGAAAGCATACGCAAAACTGGCGATGAGGAAGTTTTCAAACGCCTGGCCAGGGAAAACATCAAAACTTTTATCGATAACGGAGTGAAAAAAATTCTTGTTTCTTCCCCCCATTGCTACCATACCTTCAAAAACGAGTATCCCGAATTCAGGGTGAATTTCGAGATAGTCCATATCTCCCAATATATCTTCGGGCTTATTCATGAGGGGAGGCTTGAGATCACCAGGGAGTATGGGAAGAAAGTTACTTATCATGATCCATGCTACCTGGGCAGACATAACGGCATATATGACGAGCCCCGGGAGGTATTAAAGAAGATTCCCGGTTTAGAGCTGAAAGAGATGCCTGATTCGCTGAAAGATAGTCTCTGTTGCGGAGGGGGAGGGGGCAGGATTTGGATGGAAACGCAAAAGGGTGAAAGATTCTCCGACCTCAGATTAGAACAGGCTATAGGGGTCAGGGCTGATGTGCTGGTTACTTCCTGCCCATATTGCATCGCCAATTTTGAAGATAGCAGGTTAACCCTTAATGTCACTGAAAACATAGAGGTTAAGGACATCACGGAAATTATCCAGGAAGTGATTTAGTTTATTTTCTTGAGCTTGCCCAAAATTGCCGATTTCCGAATCGGAAACCTGCATGTGTCCGAATTTGGTTTCCGGATGGACACAATTTAGAGAACCATCAAATCTGATAAAGGCGGATAGAAGTGGAAAAAGAACAAATTGAACAGCTTTGCAGGAAGTTCGCGGACAGCAATTTTGGAGATGTTATGGTTGTCGGCGGAGGGATCAGCGGTATTCAAGCCTCTCTTGATCTTGCCACGGCCGGTTTTAAGGTTTACCTTGTCGAGAAATCGCCTGCCATTGGCGGCCATATGGCCCAGCTTGACAAAACCTTTCCCACCAATGACTGCTCCATGTGAATACTCTCGCCCAAACTGGTCGAGGTCGGCCGGCATCCCAATATAGAGGTCCTGACTTATACTGAAGTTGACGGTGTAGAAGGGGAAGCAGGAGATTTCAAGGCAACCCTTATTAAAAAGCCCAGATACATTATAGAGGACAAATGCACTGGTTGTACTACCTGTGTAGAATACTGCCCGGTCAAATATCCCGATCAATTTAATCAGGAAATATCGAAGAATAAAGCCGTCCATATATACTTTGCTCAGGCAATTCCCCTTGTCGCATATATTGATGAAAGCTGCCTTTACCTTAAAGAGAAGAAATGCCGTATTTGCGAAGGAGTATGTAAGAATGACGCCATAGATCTTCAACAAATGCCGGAGAAGATAGAAATAAAAGTAGGAGCGATAATTCTGTCTCCTGGCCTTGAGCCATTTAATCCTAAGTTGAGGGGCGACTATGGCTACGGAAAGATGCAGAACGTGGTAACCAGCATGGACTATGAACGGCTGTTATGTGCCACCGGTCCTTACGAAGGAGATATACTGCGTTCTTCCGACAAGAAGCATCCCCATAGAATAGCCTGGATTCAATGTGTCGGTTCCAGACGGGTTACCCCGGGCGATAACAGCTATTGTTCATCTGTATGCTGCACCTATACCCAGAAACAGGTGATTTTGACAAAAGAACATGACTCAGAGGCCCAGTGTACGATATTCCATAACGATATTCGTTCCTATGGCAAAGATTTCGAGCGATTCTACGAAAGAACAGAGAAACTTCCCGGGGTTCGGTTTATAAGAAGCTACGTATCATTAGGAAAAGAGATCCCGGAAAGCAAGAATGTAACTTTGATATATGCTACTCACGAGAATGGTGTAAAAGAGGAAGAATTCGATATGGTGGTATTATCCGTAGGATTGAACCCACCTGCCGATGTGAGAGGCCTGGCAGATAAGTTCGGCATCGAGCTCAATTCTCACGGATTCTGCAGAACCAATCCTGTTAATCCTATGGAAACCTCTCGCCGGGGAATTTTTATAAGCGGAGCCTTCCAGGGTCCAATAGATATCCCCGAGTCGGTTTTTACCGCCAGCGGAGCCGGCTCCCAGTGCGGTGAACTCCTTGACTTCAGGCGAGGGAAGCTGACCAAAGAAAGGATATATCCGCCGGAAAGGGATGTCTCCAAAGAGGAGCCAAGGGTAGGGGTATTTGTTTGTCATTGCGGGGCTAATATCGGGAGGATAGTAAATGTTCCTTCCACAGTTGAATATGCCTTAACCTTACCCAATGTTGTCTACGCTCAGGAACAGCTGTTCTCATGTGCTACTAATTGCGCCAAAGAAATAACAGATATAACAAAGGAAAAAGGGCTCAATCGGGTGGTTGTCGCCGCCTGCAGCCCCAGGACCCTTGAACCGTTATTCCGGGATACCATCCGGGAGGCTGGAATCAATCAATATTACTTCGAAATGGCCAATATCAGGGAGCAAAACTCCTGGGTCCACTCTAAAGAAAAGGAAGATGCCACACATAAGGCAAAGGATATAATCCGTATGTCGGTAGCACGGGCTTGCCATTTAGAGCCTTTACAGGAATTTGACCTGCCCGTCAACAAGACGGGGCTAGTGGTCGGAGGTGGGCTGGCCGGCATGACCTGTGCGCTCTCCATAGCCAACCAGGGACATGAGGTTCACCTGGTGGAAAAGGATACAGACCTTGGGGGAAAAGCCCGGAAACTGCATTATACCCTTGATGGACTGGATGTTCAGGATTATTTGCGTGATCTTATAAGAAAGATATATCAGAACCCCTTAGTACATGTATATACTGATGCTACGATCACGGAGGCCGCAGGTTATGTCGGAAATTTCGTAACCAAGGTGAAATCTGAAGGTAGGATAACAGAGATAAAACATGGGGCAGCCGTTATAGCTACAGGTGCTGAAGTATACAAACCTACCGAATACCTTTATGGAGAAGATGACAGGGTAATGAACCACCTGGAGTTGGAGGAGCAGATCACCAAGGGAGACGAAAAGGTAATTAACGCAGAAAATATCGTGATGATCCAATGCGTAGGCTGCAGAAATGAAGATAGAAAATACTGCAGCAGGATATGTTGCAGCGAGTCTGTGAAGAACGCCTTGAAACTAAAAGAGATAAACCCCGAGATGAACATATACATTCTCTACCGGGATATGATGACGTATGGATTCAAAGAGGATTATTACAGGGAAGCGGCAGATAAAGATGTAAAGTTCATCCGCTATGAACTGCGGGATAAACCTCAGGTGAAAGCTGTTGTGGAGGATGGCCGGCACATTCTAAAGGTTACCGTAACAGATTACGTTTTAGGAAAGAAGCTTGCTATATCTGCCGATTTCCTCACTTTGGCTGCCGCCGTTATCCCCCCGGCAGGAAACAGGGAAATATCTCAATTATTCAAGGTCTCTTTGGGACCGGATGATTTTTTCAAAGAAGCCCATGTCAAATTAAGACCCGTTGAGTTTGCTGCAGACGGCGTTTATCTTTGTGGGATGGCTCATTATCCTAAACATATACCGGAAGCGATTAACCAGGCTTATGGAGCCGCAGGCCGGGTCTTAGCCCTTCTCTCACATGATACAGTCATCGCCTCCGGCTCTGTTTGCGACGTGAATGAGAGAAAGTGTATGGGGTGTGGGCAATGTATCTCAGTCTGTACGTATGGTGCCATAGAGTTTCGTGAGACACGGCAGGGCAACAAGGCTGTAGTTAATCCTGTTCTCTGTAAAGGAGATGGTCTCTGTAATGCAAAGTGTCCAACAGGGGCTATTTCACTAAAGCACTTTACCGATGATGAGCTCTTGAGCCAAATTGATGCGGCAGCCGGAGATGTGTAGAAGTATATGAAGCCGTCGTTCAAAAATAGCCGTAACATTTAAATGTCGTGACCGGCATAAGGAGCCATAAGCCGTGACAGGCATAAGGAGCCGTAAAAAAATGGTCAGAAATGTAATGGTTATTTCGTAACGGCTCCTAATGAATAAAAACAGGTTTTTTAACAGAGAAGGTGAGAACGAATGAGTACAGGATTTAAATTTAAACCAAGAATATTAGGTTTTGTTTGCCATTGGTGAGCATATGGCGCTGCTGACCTTGCTGGAGTTTCCAGACTGCAATATTCAACTGAAATCAGGCTTGTTCGCGTCATGTGTTCCGGTAGAGTTGACCCGGCATTTGTACTCCGAGCTTTCTCAAAAGGATCAGACGGTGTGTTTATTGGTGGTTGCCGTTTGAATGAATGTAATTATGTTACTCATGGAAATTACCATGCACTGAACATGGTGCTTCTTTGCAGAAAAATAATGGAACACATAGGCCTTAACCCGGAAAGATTAAGGATCGAATTTATGTCTGCCGGTGAAGGAATCCTTTTTGCCGAAGTTATGAGTGAGTTTGGCAACAAGGTGAAGCAGTTAGGACCACTCGGCAAAGGCGAAGGAATAGATAAAAATGAACTGAAGTCCAAACTTGCAGAAATTACAAAGCTGATCCCATACATTAAAATGGTGAAAAATGAAAAGCTGGGAGCACGTCTTCAGAATATAGAAGAATATGACAAACTATTTACAAGTGACGAGATAAACAAGTTATTCAGTGAGGTAACATCGTACTATATTGATCCGGGTAAGTGCCAGGCCTGTATGATTTGCTCCAAGAGATGCCCAGTAGAAGCGATTGCAGGCGGCAAGAACCTGATCCATCTGATTGACCAGGAGAAATGCATAAAATGCGGAACCTGCTTTGAAGCTTGCCCCCCCCGATTTGATGCGGTGAAGAAGATTTCCTGCGGGCCTGTTCCGCCTCCTATTCCCGAAGAAGAAAGAACCATAGTCAGAAAGGGTAAAGAAAAATGAGAGAAATCCTGTTCTGAAATTTCTATTCTATGTTCTTTTTAAGATTTATGAAATTGCTTCTGTCAAAACCGAGAGTTTTGAAAAAAGAAAGAAGATCGGAGGAGTCCCATCTGACAGAAGTATAAATATCCTTTATTCCTTTATTCCTGTAATATTTAAAAATTTCCTCGGCCATTTTTTCGCCGATTCCCTGACCCATGAACTTCGGGTTGACGCCGAGGTTGGCTATCCAGGCGCTTTTAGCTATGCCGAATCCACCGATGAGCGTATAACTTATCAAATATCCGATCAATTTCCCGTTTATCTCAGCGACAAAGCTTGCATCTTCATCCCTCTTGGCTTGCTTGGCAACAATTTTTCTGAAATCATCGATATCCGTTGTTTTGGTAATAGTATGGTATATCTTGCTGATTTCTTCAGCATCTTCTTTTTTCAGTTTTCTTATAAGTAGATTATCCACGAAAGGATTCCTTGTAGCTTTATTATAAGATTAATCGATCCTGATTATTTTAACCTGATGGCCGACCCAGTCGGGTGGAAGATAGACCCTTCCGCTGTTACCGCTGAGTTTGACCTCTTTTTCGATCATCTCTTCGCCGTAAATTTCGAATTTTACCTTGGTTTTTGCTGATACGGGAACGCTATCGTCGGTTTTGGAGTTTTTTTCGGTAAGCACTATTAAAAAACCCTTTTTCAATATAAATATAACAGGTTAAATTGAGAAATTCTTTTGATATCCTGATTTCATTAAACAGGTAAAACAAAAAACAACCTGATAAAAGAAAACATGCTATCATTGTTTATTACCGATATCATCCAGTTGGTTTTTGGTCAAGATGTAATTTATTTAACAAGTTATTTAGAGATTCAGTTGATTTTTTAAGCAGCATGATTTAAGTCACTCGCATGAAAACGGCGAAATATGTCCTCCTGTCCATCCTTTCAGGAGATGGGATTCGTTTGGTAAAGGTTTAAACAGTGAAGAGTGACAAGAGACCGGAAATCGGGAACCGTTAACCGGTAGTCGGGACCCGGAGAAAGGATTTCAAATTACAGGAGGTTTGTTATGAAAAAGCCCTGGCTGAAATTTTACGGCGGTGTTGCGGAATCGATCGATTACCCGAAGATTACTATGTATGAAGCCCTCATGAGCACAATAAAGAAATACCCTGATGCTATAGCTTACGATTTTTTCGGATATACCTGCACATACGGGGAATTCGGAAAACAGATAGACAGGTTTGCCGATGCCCTAAACGGGCTCGGACTGAAAAAAGGCGACAGGATGACGATAGCAATGCCGACATCCCCGCAGGGTATCATATGCTTCTATGCGGGAAACAAACTCGGAGCGGTTTCAAGCATGATCCATCCTCTTTCCCCCCCGAAAGAAATAGAGTTCTATCTGAATTTAAGTGAAAGCAGTTTCGCATTGACCATCGACGCCTTTTACGGAAAGTTTAAAGAGGTGCAGACCAGTACCGGTCTTAAAAGGCTGATCCTTGCCAGCATACCCGATTACCTTCCTTTTATAAAAGCGATCGGATTTAAACTCACAAAGGGCCGCAAGATACCGCCTGTTCCGCCCGATCCTCTTGTGGTATGGTGGAAAGAAATCATGAATAACAATTATCCCACCGCACAGAAGTCGGATATGAAGACCGAAGATCTTGCCGTGATAATATACAGCGGCGGAACCACGGGTGTTCCGAAAGGGATCATGCTTTCAAACAGGAATTTCATATGCGAGGGCATGCAGGTGTCTGCATGGGGCAACTTTTCAAACAGGGATTCTATACTTGCCATTCTTCCGATATTTCACGGGTTCGGTCTTGGTGTATGCATTAATGCGGTATTTATGGGCGGCGCTAAAAGCATTCTTGTTCCCCAGTTTACTCCTGATGATGTGGCGAAACTTATTAAAACGAAAAGGCCGTCTTTTATTGTCGGGGTTCCCACTCTTTATGAAGCCCTGAACCGGAGCAGTGTTTTTCAGAATGCCGATTTAAGCTGCCTGAAAGGCGCTTTCTGCGGCGCTGACCAGCTTCCGAGGGTTGTCAAGGAGAGATTCGAAAGCATCGTAAAAAAACAGGGCGGAACCGTTCAGTTAAGGGAGGGTTACGGCCTTACCGAGGCCGTTACAGGCATAATGGCAATGCCGATGACGGAATACCGGGAAAAAAGCGTTGGAATCCCTTTTCCTGATATGAGTGTCAGGATTGTTAAAACGGGAACCATAGAAGAGGTGCCTGCCGGAGAAGAAGGTGAAATATGCATAAACGGACCTGCCGTCATGATGGGTTACTATAACCAGCCCGAAGAAACCGCCGCAACATTGAGAAAACATTCAGACGGCCTGGTGTGGCTGCATACGGGCGATATAGGTTCGGTGGATAATGACGGTTTCCTGTATTTCAAATTGAGACTTAAGAGAATGATAAAATCATCCGGAATGAATGTTTATCCTGCACAGGTTGAAGATGTCCTGTATAAGCATCCCGATGTTCTTGAAGCATGCGTAATCGGAGTTCCGGATGAATCGCAGGTCGAGCGCATCAAGGCGTTTGTTGTGTTGAAAAACGATGTCAAGCCTGGCCCGGAAAAGGAAAAGGAACTTATAGAACACTGCTGGAAGCATCTGATAAAATGGAGCTGCCCAAGGGAGATAGAATTCCGGGATAAGCTCCCGCTTACCCTTATCGGGAAGGTAGCCTTTAACGAGCTTTTAAAGGAAGAGGTCTCGAAGCTGAAGGAGGAAGGAAAGTACGCAGGAAATTAACTTTGTACAATAACTGGGAGTATTTTATATAATGAAAAACATGGCCTTATTCCGCGAGATAGCTGAAAACCCTTATGATTATGCAAAAAAGATAAAGAAGGAAAGCGGTAAAAAGATAGTCGGTTATTTTTGTTCGTATACGCCCGAGGAGATAATATTGGCTGCCGGAGCCGTTCCTTTCAGGATTTTTGGAAGAGGAGATGTTTCCCTTGCAGATGCCCATCTGCAGGCTTACAGCTGTAGCCTTATCCGAGGCGCCCTTGAAGATGCCTTGTCAGGAAGTCTTGATTTCCTTGACGGGGTTGTTTTCCCACATACCTGCGATTCGATACAAAGGCTTTCGGATATATGGAGGATGAATGTAAAAACCGGGTTCCATATCGATGTTGTTCTGCCGGTCAAGCTTGATACAAAAAGCTCCGGAGAATACATGGCCGATGTTTTAAGAAAATTCCTGCGTGACATTGAAAATGGACTGGGAGTTGTAATCTCGGAGGATGATCTTAAATCTTCCGTGGTGAAATATAACAGGATAAGAAGTTATCTATGGGAAATATACAGGATAAGAAGCGAAAATCCGGCATTGATCGGAAGTGGCGATCTTCATGCAATAGTGAGGGCGTCCATGGTGATGGAGAGGGATCTCCTTCTTGATGAACTATCGGCGTTTGCAGGTTCTCTTCATGGAGGAAATGTGGCCGGTAAGCCGGCCGGCAAAAGAGTCGTACTAGCAGGCGGAGTCTGCAACCTGCCTGATATCTATTCCTTTATCGAAGATTCGGGAGGAACTGTCGTTGGAGATGATTTCTGCACCGGTTCGAGATTTTTTGAAGGAGAGATCAGCCTTAAAGGCGATATCGTGGAATCAATAGCAAAAAGGTACAGGGAACGCATCAATTGTCCTGCAAAACATTCGGGGCTTTTGACAAGGGGTGAACATATTATAAATATCGTAAGGGAAAGCGGTGCGAAAGGAGTCATCTTTCTATTCCTGAAATTCTGCGACCCTCATTCTTTCGATTACCCGTACCTGAAGGATATGCTGGACAGGGAAGAGATTCCGAGCATGCTTTTCGAGATTGAGGAGCAGCTTCCGTCCGAAGGGCAGTTTAAGACAAGGTGTGAGGCATTCCTCGAAATGTTATAATGAAAGAGTTTAATAAAGAAGGAGAAGATCATGACCACTGATGGCCAGACTCCGGATCCGGAAAAAGAGAAGAGAAAGATAAAATCCGTCAAAAAGATGAAAGAGATCATGACCAATTACTATCTGGAAGCCAAGACTGCCGAACAGACTGGAAAGAAAATCGCATGGATTACAAGCGGCGGCCCTGTTGAGCCTCTTATAGTAATGGATATAATTCCGGTATATCCTGAAAACCACGGGGCGATGATAGGCGCATCCAAGATGGGAGTTGACCTCTGCGAAAAATCCGAACAGATGGGCTATTCAAGGGACCTCTGTTCCTATGCCAGAGCTGATATAGCCTGTGCTCCGGTAAATGGGGGGCCCATCGGAGGGCTGCCGAGGCCGGACATGCTGGTATGCTGCAATAACATCTGCGGGACAGTATTGAAATGGTATGAAGTCCAGGCAAGATATTTCAAAGTGCCGCTTTTCATTCTCGACACGCCTTTCTGTCACACTGAATTTTCGGATGAAGCAAGAAAATATGTGAGAAAACAGGTTGACGAATACATTGAATTTCTGGAAATGGTCTGCATGAAGAAATGTGATTTTGACAGGATGGCCGAGGTTGGAAAACTCTCTGTCAGGGGACAGAGGCTTTGGCAGGAAGTGCTGGATACGGCAGCGCATAAGCCTGCCCCCCTGAGCGCTTTTGACGCATTTTTCCATCTTGCACTGATAGTCACGCTTCGCGGGACTCAGACTGTTATTGACTACTATACCGGGTTGCTTGAAGAAATGAAAGAGCGGATAACATCAGGGATCAGCGCTGTCCCTAATGAAAAATACAGGCTCCTGTGGGATAACCTTCCCGTATGGTATAAGACAAAATGGCTTTCCGAAAAGTTTGCCGCACACGATGCCTGTCTTGTGGCCGATACATACACATCAGCATGGTGCGGTTCTTTGAAATACATAGATGAAAACGATTTTTTGGGTACTATGGCTGAAGGGTATTCCAGGATATACCTTAATATCGGTGTTGATGAGATGGCTGAGACCGTAATAGAAATGGTAGATAAGTACGATGCGGATGGAGTTGTCATGCATTCGAACAGAAGCTGCAAGCCTTATTCTCTCGGTCAGTATGACATTCAGCGGATTGTGCAGGAAAAAAGAAAAGTTCCTACATTGATGATAGAAGCCGACATGGTTGACGAAAGAAGCTTTTCTGAAAGCCAGATCGAAACAAGAATAGACGCATTCATGGAAGTATTAAAGGCAAGGTGAAAACAGATGATTACTTTGGGTATTGATGTGGGATCTATTACTGCAAAGGCTGCTCTGGTTAAGGACGGAAAGCTTTTGTCAACCGCGGTTATAGTTACAGGCTATAACTCAAAAAATGCTGGTGACGCTGTTTTTGAAAAGATTCTTTCGGAAACGGGTGTCAACCGGTCTGAAATTGAAGGAATTGTTGCAACCGGCTACGGCAGGAACAGCGTTTCTTTCGCGGGAAAAAGCATAACCGAGATAACGTGTCATGCGGCCGGCGCCCATTTTCTGAATCCTGCTGTTCGCTCTGTGATAGACATTGGAGGGCAGGACAGCAAGGCGATAGTCATGGATGAAGCAGGAAAAGTGAAAGATTTCGCCATGAATGACAAATGTGCAGCCGGGACAGGCAGATTCCTCGAAGTTATGGCAAGGGCGCTTGAAGTGGATATAAATGATTTTGGATCAATGTCCCTGAAGGCTGACAATCCGGCAAAGATAAGCAGCCTTTGCACGGTTTTTGCCGAATCTGAAGTGATATCGCTCATCGCGAAAGGCGAAAAAAGGAAAAATATAATAGCGGGAATTCATGAATCTATTGGCTCAAGGGTTGCAGCAATGGCAGGCAGGTTAGGCCTGACTTCTCCTGTCATGATGACCGGCGGGGTAGCAAAGAATATAGGGGTTGTAAAAGCCCTCGAGGGCAAGACCGGTAAATCCATAGAGGTTTCAGAAATGGCCCAGTTAACCGGAGCAATTGGCGCCGCACTGATAGCAATGACTCTTTGAGGCCTGACGGCTTTGCAAAAAGTCATTCTCACACAAAGATCACGGAGGACACAAAGACAAGCCTTAATGTTTTCAATAGACCTTTCTTCGTGCCTTTGTGCCTTCGTGTTAAAAATTAACTTTTTATGAAGCTGTCAGATTTGATGAACTTGTAAAAAGTCGATATTCCGACGGCAAAGTAAAAAGCTCATTATGCAAGGCGCGCGAATCTTGAGGAATGAAGCGTACATATAAGTACGCTGCAATGACGAAAGATGAAGCGCAACAC
>JAGVOC010000456.1 GCA_020052975.1 Desulfobacterales bacterium
GAGAAGAACAGTTTCGAATCTGGAGAGACGGCAGCGAATGACATTGTCAGAAGTTGCCGTCTTAAGAAAGCCACCGACAAGGTCGGTGGTAGTTTACATGCCTTTTGGCAGGCGCTTAAGGCCTGATTTGTATTTTGCCGCCCATAAAAAATTTGAAGAGGCAGGAAGGCGAATCAGGTCGGAACTTCAAGAGAAAAATATCCCTGTATTTAAATCGGACGTGGTATCACGCCTTGTAAAAAATGGCGGAACCCTGTCAAATGAAGACCTGAAGGATATTGTATTCTCTTTCCGTGATTTTTCAGATTCCCACGGAATTAAAAACCAGGAAATACCCCCGGACCTGTCCCTTTCACTATTTTCAGAATTGAACAGAAAACACGATGAACTTGTTTATCCTGAAGACAATTCCGGCTCTCCGGTTTTCTGGTACAGGGAATGGGATGCGAATCTGTGCGATTACCTTAATGATCATGTGAGAGTTATAGAAAGAAAAATTGAAGGGATAAAAAGCGATTTTTATGCGGACACTCTTAAACGTTACAGGGGAACGGTTAAGAGAATACGCCGGGAATTTGAGCTGCTCAGGCCTGAAGAGATAAAAACCCTGCGGCAATGGGTTGAAGGAGAAGAATTTGATTACCGGGCGCTCCTTGATTTTGCCGTCGACAAAAAAGCCGGGCTGATTCCTTCAGACAGGCTCTATATAAAAAGAATCAAGCAGGAGCGGGATATAGCCGCACTTTTGCTTATTGATCTTTCCCGGTCAACATCGGGTCTTGTTATGGAAGCAAATAAATCGGTACATGAAATCATAAAAGAGGCTGCGGTGCTATTCTGTGAAGCCCTTAATGTTGCGGGAGACAGGTTCGCCGTTGCAGGCTTTTCAGGAACAGGAAGGCTTGGGGTCGATTACTATGCCATTAAAGACTTCTCAGAAATCATGGATGATACGATAAGGAGGAGAATAAACGCTGTTTCTCCACAGAGAAGGACAAGAATGGGGGCTGCAATACGCCACGCAACCAGGCAGCTTGAAAAAGTGCCTTCAAGAGGGCGCCTGCTTTTAATTATAAGCGATGGTTTTCCCAACGACACTGATTACAAGCAGGTTTATGCCATAGAGGATACGCGCAGGGCGATATTTGAAGCACAATCCAAAAAAATATATGTTCGCGCCATAACCGTCGACATTTCCCCGGATTCCAGGCTGGATGATCTTTACGGACATTTTCACCATAATGTCATTTCAGACGTTCGCCAGCTTCCGGACAGGCTTTTAAGGATTTATGGTACCTTGACAAGGCAATGACACTAAAGCTTTTCCATCTACTGAGCGGTCATTTTTAAATATCCTTTGACAAAAATCAATTAAAATGCAAAAAAATACAAACTGTTGCGCATGATATAATTTTTAATTTGTGCAAACAGCTTTGTTCCCGCCTTTCATTTATAATTACCAAAAATTTTTCCTGCTTTGGCAGATTCTTGACCCAGGCTGTAGAGCAGGATGTGTCATACGGAGAGAGAATGCCTAAAGCCAAGAAGTCAAAGAGTAGGAATATCAAGCAGGAATCTATTGAAGCAAAGCTCTGGCAATCCGCTGATAAACTGCGTAAAAACATGGATGCCGCTGAATATAAGCATGTAGTGCTCGGTCTGATTTTTCTGAAATACATATCCGATGCATTTGGGGTTCTGCATTCCAAACTGGTAAAGGGCAAGGGCGAATATGAAGGCGCTGACCCTGAAGATCCAAACGAATACACCGCTGAAAAAGTTTTCTTTGTCCCGCCTGTCGCCCGCTGGAAACATATTTCAGATAATGCCAAAAAGACCGAAATCCTTCTCGATAACGGTAAAAAAGTAGATATTGGCGGCTATGTGGACGAAGCCATGGAAGCCATTGAACGCCGGAACCCTTCTCTAAAAGGCGTTCTTCCGAAAGTTTATGCCCGCCAGAATCTTGACCGGGCAAGTCTTGGGGGTCTTATCGACCTTGTCGGCACAATTGCGTTAGGCACCGAAGAAGCGCAAAGCAAGGATGTGCTCGGGCAGGTGTATGAATATTTCCTCGGGCAATTCGCGCTTGCCGAGGGGAAAAAGGGAGGTCAGTTCTACACCCCCAGAAGCGTTGTCAATCTGCTGGTTGAAATGCTTGAACCTTACGAAGGCCGCGTTTTCGATCCTTGCTGCGGGTCAGGCGGCATGTTTGTTCAGAGCGAGAAGTTCATTAAAGCCCATCAGGACCATTACAAAAATAAAGGAAATGGTCTCTCCTTGAATCCATTAGACAGAATTTCAATTTACGGGCAGGAGTCCAACCAGACCACCTGGCGTCTTGCCAAAATGAACCTTGCAATTCGCGGAATCGACAGCTCAAATATCAAGTGGAACAATGAAGGCTCCTTTCTTAACAACGCCCACAAAGATCTGAAGGCGGACTTCATAATTGCCAATCCGCCGTTCAACGATTCCGACTGGTCGGGTGATCTTTTAAAAGATGATGCCCGATGGAAATACGGGATACCGCCAACAGGCAATGCCAACTATGCATGGATTCAACATTTTATCTATCACATGTCGCAAAAAGGCATGGCCGGTTTTGTGCTCGCCAAAGGGTCTCTTACGTCAAAAACCAACGGGGAAGGGCAAACCCGTAAAGCGATTATTGAGGCGGGGCTTCTCGACTGCATCGTCAACCTTCCTGCAAAACTCTTTCTGAATACACAGATACCAGCCTGTCTCTGGTTCCTGTCACGCAGAAAAGAAGGTCGTCTGGACAAAGTTCTGTTTATCGACGCCCGCAATCTCGGCTATCTTATTAACCGCCGGACAAAAGATTTTACCGATGAAGACATTGCAAAAATAACAGAGACTTACCACCACTGGCACAACAAGACAGATAGTTACGAGGATGTGCCGGGCTTTTGTAAATCCGTATCGCTCGATGAAATCAGAGAAAAAGATTACGTGCTAACGCCGGGGCGCTACATCGGCCTGCCGGAAGATGAGGACGATTTTGACTTTGCAGAACGGTTCGCAAAACTCAAGGCGGAACTTGACGAGCAGATGAAAGAGGAAGTGCAGCTTAACGAACTAATCAGGAAGAACCTCGCCAAGCTGGAGTTTAAGGAATGACAGCTTCTAAAAAAAATCTTACCTTTGTTCGGCTTGTTGATTCGATCAAAGAAGTTGATCTTCAACTTGCGCAGCAGGCCGGCAGGGCTGTTAACATCAGTTTGACACTGAGAAACTGGTTGATCGGCCTCTATATTTCTGAATTTGAGTTGCGCGGTTTGGATAGGGCTGGGTACGGTGACAGACTTTTGGCAAGCTTATCGGCCGAATTGGAAAAAATCAATGTGAGCGCCTGCGGGAAACGGCAACTTTATCAGCACCTCCGTTTTTACCAAACCTATCCTCAGATATTGCGGTCACTGACCGCACAATTGCAGAATTTGGTTCCGGAAGGCATTCCCGGCATTCAGGGAAAAGTGCGGTCGGCGACCGCAATATCCTGCATTGATCCGCAGCTGCTTCTGCAACGGCTTTCCTATACGCATATCGAACATCTGGTTGCCATCGACGACGACACCAAACGTACCTTTTACGAAGTCGAATGCATCAGGGCGAACTGGTCGGTGCGGGAACTCAAGCGCCAGATAGCCACACTCTATTATGAACGCTCCGGGCTGTCCAAAAACAAGAAGAAGCTCGCCGAAATTGTTCAGTCAGGCGCCGAAACGGCAGATCCGAAGCTGAACATCCGCGACCCTTATATCTTTGAGTTTCTCGGTCTCAAATCCAGAGAGGTAATGGGGGAGTCAAGCCTTGAAAATGCCCTGCTCGATAAATTAGAAGACTTCCTTCTGGAACTCGGCCACGGGTTCTGTTTCGAGACGCGGCAAAAGCGCATTCTCATCGGCAGCAGGCATTATTTTGTAGATCTTGTGTTTTACCACCGGATTCTCAAATGCCATGTTCTGATCGAACTAAAAATCGATGAATTCAATCACGAACACATAGGCCAGCTCAATACCTATGTGAGCTGGTATAAGAAAAACGTCATGTCCGAAGGTGATAATCCGCCGGTAGGTATTTTGTTATGCACTCAAAAAGACCATCCACTCGTAGAATACGCACTTGCCGGAATGGACAACAATCTTTTTGTATCGAAATACCAGCTTGAACTCCCGAAGAAAGAAGATATGCAGAAGTTTATTGAGGAGCAGATGAGGGAGGTGAAGGAATGAAGGCATTACTTGATACAAATATCATCATACACCGTGAAGCAAGCCGTGTCATAAGTCGCGACAAATGAGGGAGACCAAGACTGATGAAAGTATTGTTGTCGATTAAACCGGAATTTGCTGAAATGATATTTTCCGGAACAAAAAAATACGAGTTCCGTCGTTCTGTTTTTAAGAATCCTGATGTGAAAACCATTGTTGTTTATGCGTCTTCTCCTGTGCGGAAAGTTATCGGCGAGTTCGAGATAGGAGCGATCATTAACGACCAATTGGCAGCATTATGGGAACGAACAAAGAAATATGCCGGTATAAACGAGGATTATTTTTTTAAGTATTTCGCGAATAAAGAATACGGCTATGCCATCCATATAAAGAATGTAACAAAATACAGAAAAGCATTGTGCTTGTGTGCAGACTTTAATGCTACACCGCCACAGTCTTTTATGTATTTGAACGTGGGAACGGTATGAGTGAGTGGAAGGAATGCAAGATAGCTGATGCTCCCTTTGAAATTATTGATGGGGATAGAGGAACCAATTATCCTAAACAAGATGAATTCAATCAAAATGGCTATTGTCTTTTTCTAAATGCAAAGAATGTAACAACAAATGGGTTTGCCTTTAATGAATGCTATTTCATCTCAAAAGAAAAAGACAAAATACTAAGAAAAGGTAAACTTCAAAGGAATGACATTATTTTAACAACGCGAGGAACGGTGGGTAATATTGGTTTTTTCAATGAAAGAATACCCTATGATAATATTCGAATTAACTCTGGAATGGTCATTATACGATCTGATCCCAATGGTATTTTGCCAGGATATACTCATCAGTTATTCAAATATCTTAAAGGTGATTTTGATGTATTTGCCACTGGAAGTGCACAACCACAATTACCGATTAGGGATTTAAAGGAAATTTCTTTTATCCTCCCCCCGCTCCTCGAACAGCATGCCATTGCCGGTGTGCTTTCCAGCCTTGACGACAAGATCGACCTTCTGCACCGGCAGAACAAAACGCTGGAAGGAATGGCCGAAGCCCTCTGGCGGAAGATGTTTGTGGAAGAGGCAGCCCCGGGGTGGAAGAAGGGGAAATTGGGGGACTATATCACCGTAAAAGGTGGGACTACACCGAGTACAAAGAATCCAGAGTTTTGGAATGGAAACATTTGTTGGACTTCACCGCGTGATTTATCAGGTTCCAATAAAGTGTTTTTACATGAAACAGAAAGAAGAATTACTGAAAAAGGATTGACTCAGATTGGTTCTGGTTTATTACCAGTTGGAACTGTGCTTTTATCTTCACGGGCACCGATTGGATATTTAACCATTTCAAATATTCCTGTCGCAATAAATCAAGGCTATATCGCGGTTATTTGTGATCGTTTATTTTCAAATTCTTATATGTTCCTTTGGATCAAATCAAATATGGATTTAATTATTGGTTCTGCTAACGGTTCAACTTTTTTAGAAATTTCCAAATCAGTCTTCAAATCATTGGAAGCAAACGTTCCGAACGAAAGTGACCTTGAGAAATTTGACTTAACTACGAAACCTGTATTCGGTAAAATTTTGGCAAATGAGATCCAAATCCGCACACTCTCCCGTACGCGCGATACGCTGTTGCC
Organism: Desulfobacterales bacterium; assembly: GCA_020052975.1. Next base: position 5,880 of record JAGVOC010000456.1, read on the forward strand.
GAAGCTGATGAGCGGCGAAGTGAGGGTCAGATTATGACAGAAAACAAACTGATACCGCAGCATGGCGGATTCCGCAAACTGCGCAGCTTTCAATGCGCCCAGATTGTCTATGACGGAACTGTTATTTTCTGTGATCGTTTTGTGGACAAAAAATCGAGAACCCACGATCAGATGGTCCAGGCTGCCCGTAGCGGGGTTCAAAATATCGCTGAAGGAAGCCTTGCTTCAGCAACATCAAAGAAAACCGAGCTGAAATTAACCGGAGTTGCCAGAGCCAGTCTCGGTGAATTACTGCTCGATTTCGAAGATTTCCTGCGGCAGAAAAAAATGCGCCGGTGGGCCAAAGATGATCCTGAAGCTTTAGAGGTAAGGGGAAAATTCAGGTCTGACAAGTCGGACTCGTCAGACAATTATCCTTTTTCGGAGCTGCCTGCGGAGCGACTGGCAAACACGCTCATCTGCCTTATAAACCAGGCAAGCTATCTGTTATGGCAGCAGATGAAATTTCTGGAAAAAGAGTTTCTAAATACCGGTGGTTTTACAGAGCGCATGTATAAAACTCGAAAAAACCTGAGGAAATATTAATGCCCGCCTTCACCGAATCCGAAATCGAAAGCTTTTCTCTTGACGAACTTAACCAACTCGGCTTTTCCTACATTCCGGGGCCGTCAATTGCGCCCGATGCTGAAACGACACAGGCTTCCCTGATAGCCGAATCGGTGTCTCCATTCGGCGGACCGGAAAAGCGGACAAGCTATGGCGATGTCGTTTTAAGGCATACGCTGGAACAGGCCATCAACCGCCTGAATCCTGCGTTGCCGGAAACAACGCGGCAGGAGGCCCTTAAAGCGGCATTATCCGTATATTCTCCCCAGCTTATTGATGCGAACGAAGCCTTTCATAAGATGCTTGCCGAAGGCGTTCCGGTTACAGTGATAAAAGACGGCCAGGAACGCGGCGAGCGGGTCTGGCTGGTTGATTTCCAGAACCCGGAGAACAATCTTTTCTTTGCCATAAATCAGTTTACCGTTATCGAACGCAATCAGAACAAACGGCCCGATGTGATTCTCTGTATAAACGGTCTCCCTCTTGTGGTTATGGAACTCAAGAATCCGGCGGATAAACATGCCACTGTCCGCAAGGCTTATGATCAGATTCAGACCTATAAAACGGTCATTCCTTCACTCTTTTTCTATAATGTTTTTTGTGTGATTTCAGACGGTCTGGAAGCAAAGGCGGGAACTATCTCATCCGCTTTCAGCAGGTTCCAGACATGGAAAAAGCCGGATCAGTCGGACAAGTCTGACAAGTCGAACAGGTCGGACAAAGTAAGTCAGCTTGAAGTGCTGATCAGAGGCATGCTGAACCCGGCAACGCTGCTTGATTTGATCCGGAACTTCATTGTTTTTGAAAAAGATAAAAAGACAGACGCCAAAACCGGACTTACGCAGATTGAGACCGTGAAAAAAATTGCGGCCTACCATCAGTATCACGCGGTGAATAAAGCTGTGGAAAGCACGCGTTTAGCTATAGCCGAAAAAGGGAACCGCAAGGCAGGCGTAATATGGCACACACAGGGTTCAGGGAAAAGCCTTTCCATGGTTTTTTACGCGGGCAAACTGATCCACAACCTGGATAACCCGACCATTGTTGTCATTACCGACCGGAACGATCTTGACCAGCAGCTTTTTGATACCTTTGCCGCATCAACAAGCCTGCTCGGCCAGTCTCCGGTGCAGGCGGAAACCCGCGAGCATTTGAAGATCCTGCTTAAGGTGGCTTCCGGCGGGGTCGTGTTTACGACCATTCAGAAGTTTTTCCCGGACACTTCGACAGGCTCAATGTCCGACCGTGTCGCGTACGACCTGTTGTCGGAGCGCCGCAATATCATAGTTATTGCGGACGAAGCGCATCGTACTCAATACGGATTTCAGGCAAAGCTGATTGACACGAAGGACGATGCCGGCAAGCTCAACGGAAAGCGTATTGCCTATGGCTTTGCCAAGTATCTGCGGGATGCCGTTCCCAACGCAACCTTTATCGGCTTTACCGGCACGCCGGTGGAAAGCATCGACATAAACACGCCGGCGGTATTCGGCGATTACATCGATATATACGACATTGCCCAGGCCGTGGAAGACGGGGCAACGGTAAAAATTTACTATGAAAGCCGCCTTGCTAAAGTTAACCTGACTGAAGATGGCCGGAGGCTGATAGAAGAATTTGACAGGGAGATGACTGATGACGGAGCTTCCGAAACCCTGAAGGCTAAAGTCAAATGGACAAAACTTGAAGCCATTGTCGGCCATCCTGAGCGTTTGAAGAATTTGGCGCGGGATATCATTGCACATTACGAGAAGCGCGCGGAAATATTTGTCGGCAAGGCCATGATTGTGACCATGAGCCGCCGCATAGCAGTGGCTCTTTACGATGAAATCATTGCGTTAAGGCCTCAGTGGCACAGTGAAGACCTGAAGGCCGGAACTTTGAAAGTCGTCATGACATCGTCCTCTTCCGATAAAATGGAGTTTGATCCGGAAGATCCGGACAGCCTGGTGATTCCCGCATATCATAGGACGAATAAAAATGACCGCCGCCTGCTTTCCGACCGCATGAAAGACCCGCAGGATGAGTTGAAACTTGTTATTGTTCGGGATATGTGGCTTACCGGCTTTGATGTTCCCTGCCTCCACACCCTTTACATCGACAAGCTGATGAAAAGGCACACCCTCATGCAGGCAATTGCACGAGTGAACCGTGTTTTCATGGATAAACCCGGCGGACTTGTCGTTGACTACATCGGTATCGGCACCGCGCTCAAAGAGGCTCTTGCCTTCTATTCCAGTTCGGGCGGGAAAGGCGATCCTGCGGAGACACAGGCAAAAGCGCTTGAATTACTGATAGAAAAAATCGAAGTTGTGCGCCAGATGTTCCATGGATTTGATTATATGCGTTTTTTCAGAGTCGGCACTTCCGAGCGCCTTTCTATTATCCTTTACGCCGAGGAATTCATACTTTCAATAGAACAGGGCAAAGACCGATTTATCAAAGAGTCAACTGCGCTTTCAAAGCTTTTTGCGCTGGCTGTCCCGCATGAAGAAGCGCTTGCCTTGACCGATGAAATCGCTTTCTTCCAGTCCATACGAGCGCGGCTGCTGAAGTTTGAAGGCGATGGAGATAACGGCGATAAAAAGAACTATGAATCCGCTATCCGGCAGATTGTAAATCAGGCGGTTGAATCAACCGAAGTTGTGGATATTTTTGATGCGGCAGGTATCAGAAAGCCGGACATTTCATTGCTCTCTGAAGAATTCCTGCAAGATGTCAAAAAGATGGCGCACAAGAACCTTGGCATTGAACTCTTGAAGAAGATTCTAAATGATGAAATCAAGGTACGGCTTAAATTCAACATTACAGAAGGGAAGAACCTTCTGGATATGCTTGAGGCATCGATCAAGAAATACCAGAACAACCTTTTGACAACCGCAGAAATTATCGAAGAATTACTGGCAATCGCCAGGCAGGTCCGAACGGTTGACGGGCTGGCTGAAAAACTCAAATTAACGAAGGACGAATTTGCATTCTATACCGCGTTGGAAATCAACGACAGCGCGGTAAAAATTCTGGGTGATGAAACACTGAAAAACATTGCTCGTGAAATTGCGGACAAGGTCCGTAAAAACGCGACAATAGACTGGACTATGAAAGAAAGCGCCCGGGCAAAACTCATGGTTATCGTGAGACGTACTTTGAATAAATACGGTTACCCGCCGGACAAACAGCAGAAAGCAGTTGATACAGTGCTCAAACAGGCTGAAGTTCTGGCGGATTATTGGGTGGAACAATGAGATCCAGCTTTTGGGGGATATTTTGGATGCCCTACACATCTAAAGTTTACAATCTTAATATCTAATGATTCCAAGATAATATTACGTATTCAGTACAAGTCAGCCGGAGATCGGAGAGAAGCAAGAGTGAATAGTCTTGTTGGAATTGTTTTGGTGGCGCTGTCTGCTGCCGGCTTCGGCACTCTGGCCCTTTTCGGCCGGTATGCCTATGCGGATGGCATGGATGTCTTTACGATACTGTTCTTGCGTTTCTCGCTGGCGGCCATTCTGATGCTGGCGCTGCTTGTCATCCGTCGCGAACCCCTACCGCGCGGCTCGGTCTTACTTCGGCTTATCGGAATGGGAGCAATAGGCTATGTGGGTCAGGCGTTTGCCTACCTTACCGCGCTCCGGTATGCCTCTGCGGGATTGGTAGCCCTGCTGTTCTATCTGTACCCGATTTTTATCGCTATCCTCTCTTATCTTGTGCTGCATGAACCCCTCACTGGCATCAAAAAGTTGGCGTTGGGATTGGCCCTGGCAGGTACGGCGCTCACGGTCGGCCCGGGAGGAGGTCAGGTTCCAGGTATTCTGCTGGCGGTTTCCGCCGCGGCAATTTATTCGGTCTATATTCTTGTAGGGGACCAGGTCATGAAACACGTCTCGGCGGTGCAATCTTCGGCGGTGATCTTCACCTCAGCCGGTATAACCGCCGGAGTTTTGACGGCCATTAATGGTCCGCATATGCCGGCCTCAGGCGAGGGTTGGGCAACCATAGTGTCTATCGTGCTGGTTGCTACAGTACTGCCGGTTATAACCTTTCTGGCGGGTCTGAAGCGCATCGGGCCTGCGAATGCTGCCATGCTGTCTACCTTCGAGCCGGTGGTGACTGTGCTCCTCGCCGCCATATTTTTGAGCGAGACGCTCTCACCTCTGATCTGGATAGGAGGCGGATTGATTTTGACTGCGGTATTGTTGCAGACGCGAAGTGAATTGCGTCGCACCCAATCTGGATTGATGCGCGGATCGAACCATGGTTGATAACCAGACAGAGGCCGGAAGGCTGAAAAAGCATATTCTTGAAGCGGTGTCGGATTCTTCGGAACCGCTGACTTTCGGAAAACTTGGGAAGATTTTAACAGACCGGTTTGGTACCCAGAGAAAAGTATTAAAAAAAGCCGTAGATGATCTGATAGCCGCAGAGGAACTGACATACACATACAGGCACGGATGCTCTTTTATAGAAAAATCTTTTGCAAAACCCGTGCGTGTGTCGGAGCGTATAGTGCTTGTTCCTTATGGAATGCGGTTTTCAGGCGATCCGGGCGATGTGGTGATAAAGATACGGCATGGAATATCTTTTGGAAGCGGTGACCACCCGACAACAAGGCTTGCTCTTCGCGGAATCGAACAGGTTTTTTATGAAACCGGCCAATTAATAAATAAAAGCGGTAGTTCAGCTCTTGATATCGGGACAGGAAGCGGTGTCCTGGCAATTGCCTGCCTGCTGTTTGGGGTCAAAAGGGCAACTGGAATTGACACGGACTCATGCGCCAGAAAAGAAGCAAGGGAAAATGCTGAAATTAACGGACTTGGTAATCGGATTGAAATATCGGATGTGCCGGTTGCGAAAATTGAAGGAGAGTTTTCAATTGTTACCGCAAATCTGCGCTATCCGACATTAATAAACTTGTATCCGGTGATGATTGATCTGACCGGAACAGATTCCATGCTCGTTTTTTCAGGTATAAAAGTTTCTGAAGCAAATGAACTGTCCAAGTTTTATTCAAAGGAACACTTCAGATGCCTGCGGGAGGAAAAAGAGAAAGACTGGGCCGGCTTTGTTTTTAAGAGAATTTAGAAAGCCTCTTTTGCCCTTGCTATATTTTCAACATCTCCCATTATAATAATGGCCAGATCTTCAATTATAACTGATGAAGGCGGCGGATTAAAATGTATTTCCCTGTCCTGATACCTGGAACCCAGTACAACGAGATTGAATTTGTCTGTTAATTCCAGGTCGCTTATCTTTTTTCCTATTGCCTGAGAATTTTTTTTAACATCAAGCTGGCTTATACGAATATTCCCCTGGCTGCTCCGAAGCATGCTGTCGAGGAAATCCACAACAGTCGGACGCAGCATTTCGGAAGCCATACGAAGACCGCCGATATAATTCGGGGAAACTGTGCTGTCTGCACCGGCTTTTTTAAGCTTGGGCTGAAGACTCTGATCTACCATCCTGCTTATAATACGTATATTGCCGTTCAGCATCCTGGCCGTCATGGTTACATAAAGGGTATCCTTGTCAGAAGGAAGGCATATGACAATGCCGGAAGCCTTATCGATTCCAGCAATTATCAGGTTATGGTCATCTGTGGCATCTCCCTTTATATATAGAAGGCCTTCGATGTGCCTGCTTTTTTCGATATTGTCGTCAAGATGCTCAATTAAAACCACTTTTTCCTTGTTTTTGATAAGCTCAGAAACAACGTGGCGCCCGGTTTCACCGCCGCCGCAAACTATATAGTGATTGCCCAATTTTTTTATTTGTTTTTCCATCTTGTTTTTCCTCAAAATACCTGTGAGTTCGCCTTCAATTACTATCGCAGTCAGTGTGCTTATTGCGTAAAGAATAATACCCATTCCAACGGTAATAAGCAGCATGGTAAAAATCTGGGCGGGGACATTTCCAGTTACTTCCAGGATTTCGCCGTATCCGACACTCGTCAGGGAAATAACAGTCATGTACAGGCAATCCATGTATTTCGGCTTGCCGCCGTAAAGAAGATAATAGCCGCTGCTTCCGGCAAGTACTACAAGAAAAATTACAAAAAGAATATAATAAAGTCTTTTTTTGATATCCATTTATTGCCCGAACGTAATTTGACGTAATTTTGGATCAGGAAGGAAATCAAATTATGACAGCTTCGTAAAAAGTCGGAATTTGCTCTTTTATGTCATTCCCGCGAAAGTCCGCCGCGGCGGATCTTTTCAATTAGTTCTGGACTCCCGTTTTCACGGGAGTGACGACTTTGAGACTTTTTACGAGACCATCAAATAATAATGATAATGTAATATAACAGAAAAAATTTGTAAAGAATTATAAGCTGATTAATGGGTTACGAATTATAAATTTTGGATCATCTCCGGAAGAGTTGGAGAAGAGAAGGATTCGAGGGTGTTTAAAAAAACTTTACAAAGGGCAAACCATGATTTATAGGTATTATCCTGTTAAATAATTGTTTCATCTCCATATCAATTAAAGACAAAAGCTCTCAGCATGGACAATTTAATAACTCTTGTAATAGCCACCCGGAACAGCGGTAAAACCGCAGAAATCGAAGCCCTCTTGAAAGACCACCCCGTTAAAATCAAAAATTTACAGGATTTTGGCCCGATTCCACAGGTTGAAGAAGACGGGAATACCTTTGATGAAAATGCTTACAAAAAAGCGAGCTTTGCTGCGAGAGTTCTCGGGTTTCCGGTTCTGGCTGATGATTCAGGTCTTGTTGTTGAAGCCCTTTCCGGTGCTCCGGGTGTTTTTTCAGCGAGATACGGCGGCGAAAACCTGAAAGATGAAGAACGGTGCGTCAATCTGCTCAATGAGATGAAGCACAAAACCAACAGAAAAGCCTTTTTTGAGTGCGTTATATCAGTTGCGGTTCCAACCGGTAATGCCCTCACGTATGAAGGACGCTGTGAGGGAATTATAGCCGGGGAACAATCCGGGACAAACGGATTTGGCTATGACCCCATATTTTATTACCCCCCCTTGAAAAAAACCTTTGCTGAAATGAGTATGGCAAAAAAGAGCGCTGTAAGTCACAGGGGAAAGGCTTTAAATGAACTTAAAAATGAATTCGAGAAAGTTTTGATCTGGATACGCCGGAATATGCCGGTACAGGATAAGTTTAAGGTAGTGCCGGGTTGTGAAAAGGCCGATATTAAAATCCGATAGGAGGCGATATTATGCTTACAAAAAAGAAAGGGATTGATATTGTTCAGGAGATAGGCGGAGTAAAAACATATGAAGCGGCCCTCGAACTTTTTGAAAAAAGGCTTGATAGTGAAAACTTTTCGAGGATCTCAACAATAAAGCAGGAAGGAGTTCTGTTAATAATAGCAAATTCGATTGCCATGTGTCAGCCGGATTCCGTTTTTATCAATACCGGGACAGAGGCAGACAGGCAGTATATCAGAGACCTTGCCATAAAAAACGGTGAAGAAGCAATACTTCCCATGAGGGGGCATACAATACACTATGACCTGAAGGAAGAGCAGGGGCGCATTACTGATCGAACCTATTATATTGCCAACGAAGGGGAGGAGATCAGTTCTCTTGCAAATAAAACATTAAGAGATGAAGCTTTAAAAGATATCAGGGACAAGATGACCGGGATAATGCGCGGTAAAGTAATGATAACAGGTTTTTACATGCGCGGGCCTGTCGGTTCACCCATGTCAAATCCTGCCATAGAGATAACCAGTTCCGCCTATGTTGCCCACAGCGCCGAGATTTTATACAGGAATGCATTCCTGCATTTTGATAATGAGGTTAAGCGGCTTGGTCATTTTTACGCAAACATCCACAGCGAGGGGAAAAACAGGGCAGAAGATCTTCCCAACGCCCGTGTTTACATGGACAGGAGCTACCGGACAACTTACAGCATAAACTGCACATATGCAGGAAATACCCTTTTGCTTAAAAAAGGAAATCACAGGTTTTCAGTTGATAAGGCTGTTTATGAAAACAGGGGCCGGGAGCTGTCCGAGCACATGTTTATCACCGGTATCGAAGGGCCGGGAGGCCGTGTAACATGGTTCGCCGGGGCTGCCCCGAGCGGATGCGGAAAGACGACTACTGCAATGGCCGGAAACTATTTTATCGGAGATGATCTTGCCCAGCTGTGGATTGACGGAAAAGGGGCTATCAGATCAATTAATCCGGAGTGCGGGATTTTCGGGATTGTTGAAGATGTTAACCTGGAAGGCGACCCGAAGCTTATGGAGCTTCTGAGAAATGAAGGGACGGAGGTTATATGGTCAAATGTCCTTATTGATGAAAATGGTGTGCCCCACTGGACAGGAAATGGTGAGGAGCCGCCTGTAAAAGGTTTTAACTTCCGGGGTCCGTGGGAAAAGGGGATGGTTGACAAGAACGGAAAACCTGTTCCCATATCTCATCCTAATGCCCGTGCTACTCTGACATCAAAGGCTCTTGCCAACTATTCCCCGAAGAACGAAGATCCTGAAGGAGTTATCACCAGAGTATTTACATACAGCGGCAGGGACAGTGATACCATGCCGCCTGTAAGAGCCGCCAAAAATCCGGATCACGGAGTTGTTATCGGGGCTTCAATAGTATCTGCAGCAACGGCAACGGAAGTTGGCGCGACCGGAGTAAAGCGTGCTCCGTGGGCAAATGCGCCGTTTATTCCCGGCGCTCTTGCTGAATATATGGATGCACAGTTACTTTTTTTCGGCAATAAGAAAATAGCGAAGGAACATAAGCCTGTTATGGCCGGGCTCAATTATTTTCTAACGGAAAGGGCAAGAGGCGGAACATCAAACAAACTTCTTGGAGAAAAAAAAGATGTAAAAGTCTGGCTGGCCTGGCTTGAAAGAAGGGTATATAACGAGGTCGGGGTAATAGAAACGCCGATAGGCGAAATACCCGGATATGAGGATCTTAAGAAACTATTTTGGGACATAATAGGAAAAGATTATCCGGAATCACTTTATGTTAAGCAGTTTTCCCTGTACGTTGACAATATAATTGCACTGATCGATCTCCAGGTTAAGGCCTATGGGAAGGAAAAGGATATACCCGGCAAATTGTTTGAAGTCTTAAATGAGCAGCGCGATGGGCTTCAAAACCTCAAACAGATATTCGGATCTGTTGTAACACCTGCCGATATACTGAAACATAATACCGGTCGAACGGCATAATCTCCTTGCAAACAGAGCAGGCAAACAAAAGCAGAAAGTCAGGAAAGCGCGAACCGGTTCTTGGCGTAATCTTCAGCGGCCGGATGCTTGTGACATTTGTGATGGGCTTTTCATGCGGCCTTCCCCTTCTTCTCACCATAACATTATTGCAGGCATGGATGAAAGATGAAGGGGTTGACCTTGCGATGATAGGCATGATGTCCCTGGTCGGCCTTCCCTATACTGTCAAGTTCCTCTGGGCTCCCTTTTTAGATCGTTATATACCGGCGTTTCTGGGAAGAAGAAGGGGATGGCTTCTTTCCGCACAGATCCTTCTTGTTTTATCTATTGCGGGACTTGGATTCACCGAGCCGGGAAGAAACCCTCTTTATGTCATCTTCGCAGCGATCCTTGTAACATTTTTCAGCGCAACTCAGGATATAATAGTCGACGCATTCAGACGGGAAAGCCTTCCCGATGAAGAGCTTGGCCTTGGTTCTTCGCTTTATATCAACGGCTACAGGGTGGGCATGCTGCTTGCTTCAGGCGGCGGCCTTATAATGGCTGATGCGCTGTCTTACAGGGTGGTTTATCTTATAATGGCTGCCTGCCTTGTGCCGTGTATACTGGCAACGATTTTATCTCCTGAACCGGAAATTTCTGCCGGCACTCCAAAAACCATCAAGGAAGCTGTAATAGAGCCGCTTATTGAATATTTCAGCAGGAAAGGCGCAATATGGATACTCGCCTTTATTGTTTTATATAAGATCGGCGATACAATGGCGAGCGCCATGACTATCCCGTTTTATATTGACATCGGGTTCTCAAAGACTGAAATAGGAGCGGTGGTTAAGCTTTTCGGTTTCTGGGCGACAATTGCAGGCAGTCTCGCGGGAGGGTTTGCAATGCTTTATATCGGAATTAACCGGAGTCTCTGGATTTTTGGTTTTTTTCAGGCCTTGTCGACAGCAGGTTTTGCCTTTCTCGCTCATACAGGATACAGTGTTCCGGCTCTCTCCGGCGTGATTGCTTTTGAGAATTTTTCAAGCGGCATGGGAACTGCAGCCTTTACTGCATTTATGGCAAGCATCACAAATAAGAAATTCACCGCTACCCAGTATGCTCTTTTGAGCAGCCTCATGGGTGTTCCGCGGGTACTTGCTTCAGCTCCTACCGGATTTCTGGCCGGAAATACAGGATGGGAGTTCTTTTTTATCGCATGCACCCTGATTGCAATACCGGGCATGCTCCTCCTTTTGAAATTTGCACCATGGAATTCTGATAAAGCATAATGATTGCATGATTCTTCATATGCATTTATAATATCCGCAAACAGATCAAATCGCCCGGCAATAAATAGCACCGGCTCATATTCCATAAGATGAGACCTTTGAAGAACGTCCAATTTTGGCCAAGTACAAGGAAGGCGATAATTAAGGCTTAGGTTCATGGTTTATAGTTACTGGTTCCTGGTTAAAAGAAACAACCAGAAACTACAAACCAGAGACCAGAAACCAAGTCTTAAATAAATCGGGTAAAAGGGGGCGTTCTTCAAAGGTCTCAAGATTAAACCTGAAGGTAAGTCATGATTAATAAAGGGAAAGAGTATAACCTTGCGGTAAAAAGGTCCTCCGATCTTCTTTCACAGCGAAAAGAGATCATTGCACTTCCTCCGGAAAAAGCCCTGGACCGCATTCTCGAAGCAAAACATCCGGCCGCCCTTATACATTCTTTTCCCGAAGAAGACTTTTATTTTCTTGTACATGATATTGGGCTTAACGATTCTTATGAACTGCTGGCCATGGCATCCGAAAAGCAGTGGGATTATATTCTTGATGTTGAACTCTGGGAAAAGGACAGAATTGATACAGGTTCAGTCACAAGATGGCTTGATATTCTGTTCCGGGCAGCCCCGGACCGTTTCATAAAATGGGCGATTGAAAAGAAATCAGACCTTATAGAATATTATCTTTTTAACAATATAAGGGTTGCAATAAGGGAGCATGATCAGGACCCGTCAATTTTCGGAAAGGATTTTGTCACGATTGACGATATTTTCTATATCAAGGTTCTTGACTATCCTGAATATGAGGCGCAGGAGCCTGAGGCAGAAACAGAAGAAGAGAAGCCGGGGAAGGCGCAGAGAGAAGAATTTATAATAAAAATGCTGGAAAAGATTGCAGAGTATGACCACGGGAAATACCAGCAGATACTGTTTGAATCATCATCTGTTCTTCAGGCCGAGATGGAGGAAGAATTTTACCGCTTAAGGAATGTCAGGCTTGCGGAAAAGGGTTTTTTACCATTCCATGAAGCTGTCGGCATTTATTCTCCCTTAAAACCGGAAGCGCTTGTGAGCCGGAAAAAAATCTCAAAAAGAAAGGATGAATATGCTTCCCTGATGCCGGTTCCCCTTTATCCTTTCGGGATGCTCAAAGAAGACAATTTGTTTGCGATGTCGCTGAAAAGGATTGTAACCGGTGAGGTACTTCAGAATCTGCAGGTGGAATTTGCAACCCTTTGCAACCAGATTATTGTGGCAGATCAGAAAAACATAAAAAGCAGGGATGAATTAAGGGAAGTTGTCATGAAAGCATGCGGGTATTTGAGCATCGGACTCGAACGGCTGTTAAAGGCGGGCCAAAAAGCTGATACCGGACATGTCGCTGCAATGATTGAACAATATCATATTGCCCATATTTTCAGGACGGGTTTTGGGATTACGCTTGAACTCAAAGAGCGTGCCAAAAAATGGGTACAGAGTGCCTGGTTTGCAAAGTTCGGGCTTCCGCTTTCCTTCTGGGGGGAAGAATGGATGGGTGTTCTTGGGGGGCTCCTATTAAAAAAACCGCTTTATTTTGACAACTATAAAACCGGCCGTATTTACAGAGAATTTGCCACCTTATCGGATGCGGCAGAAAGCAGAAGGGTGCTCGAAGATGTTATGGCCTTCGATAATCTTATGTCCCTTATGAATGTTGAGATAAGTCAGGTTCAGGACAGCTTTTTAAACCATAAAAAGATTATTCTTACCCTTTTTGCAAGATACCGTCTCGGCCTTCCCGAAGAGGTGACCCCCGTGTCTTTTGACGATTTCATGCGTTTTTTCAGGTCGATGTGGGCAGGAACGAGAAAACCCAGAAAAACAGATATTTTGATTAAGGAATCATTTTTAAGTTGGGTTTCCGAAAGGACTGGGATTAAATCTTCGGAAATAACCCGGCTTTTCGGACAAACTTTCGAAAATCTTTTTGCGGAAATAGAAAACGAGTACAGCAGGATTACATTTAAAGATCTTGACCCGAGATATATCAGTCTCTTTCTTGTGCAGAAAAAAGACTGACGGCTTTCTGATTTATTCAGACGGTTAAAGGGTGGCCAAACGTTTGGGAATGAGTCAACCGGGAGTAGGATACGCTGTAAGTCGAGGTGAAAAGATTGCCGAAAAGCACAATTACCAATTACCTGAATGAGTTATTTGCTTATTTATGGACGTTCCGTATATCCCCTCCTTAATACATGCAGTAAGCTTATACCGATGATTACTATTTGAAATGAACAAACAAAAAAAAGGCAGAGCCATTTGACCCTGCCTTTCGATTTGGTTCTATTTATGCTCTACCTTTTCAGCTTTCTCCTGACTCCTGCCAAACCGACTAGGCCAAGACCAAGGAGGAGCATAGTGGTTGGTTCGGGGACGGCATTTACATTGACGCCGGCCAACAAGTTTGTATTGTCGAAGTTGTTGCTATCCCAGTAATAAAGCTTCAATGTGCCCGATACTGGAGCTGCTCCGGAAAAGTTGGTCCCCAGCACAAAGTATGTCCCTGAAAGTTCGCCTACCAAGGATCCGAAGGGTGCGCTCAGACCATTCTGAGTCCATAGACCAAAAGCTTGCCCGATCAGGGTGCCTGCTGCTTGCCCCGACTCATCAGTGCCAGTGGCAAAGAGGTTTCCTATCAAACCATTCGCATTCGACCATCTTGGCAAAGGACCCGCATTCCACAGATCATTCGGATCGACAGAAACGGTGAACATTTCACCGGCTGAAAGAACAATCCCGGTATCAATCCCTGCGCCCCCGCTGCTACTGTTGCCAAGCGCATACACAGTAAATGAATCTGCGTTTGCATTAACGGGAGCCATCACCAAAAGGAGAGCGATGCTAACCATCCCTACAATGCTGTATAATCTTTTCATTTTGCTACCTCCAATTGCATTTTAGAATGAAAACCCGAATCGGGTTTATTTCTGGAGCTTCTTCTTGTTAAAATAAGATAACACTATATATTTTTATACTAATGCAATAAATATTCCGTAATGATATCAATCTATATGAAATTCCTGAACGTTCTTCGCAGTCCCATGGTAGATAAGGATTTGCATGTATAAAAAAGGTTTTCTTCTTAGGGAACTAATGCATTTATTGCCGGAGTAATAATCATGAATCGTAAAGATATCCGACAGAAAAAAGTGGTGTATGATGGTGTCTGATCATCCTATTTTACTTAACCGTTTATAATTATATCATATTTTGTCTACTTCACATTTTGTAAAGATATCCGACAGTTTCCCCTTTTTTGCACTAATTCAATATGTTGTGCTTTTTTGATAGGAAAAATATCTACAAGATGACCATTGCTATTCGTAATCTCGCATACGCCTCCTCTGCCCGCTTGCGCTCGATTGATTAGATCTTCAGAAATAACCCGGCTGCTCGGACAAACTTTTGAGAATCTTTTTGAGGAAATAGAAAACGAGTACGGCAGGATTGCATTTAAAGATCTTGTCCGGGGTATATCAGTCTCTTTCTTGTGCAGAAAAAAGACTGACGGCGTCCTGACACCTCAGTATTGAATTCTGCCTTAACATTGGTGTCTGCTTTTTTCAACATACCTCATATCCGGCAGGGACTATTTTAAAAGGTCGTAACTGCCTATCAACCGGATGAGTCAAAATGGATGGCATATAGAATAAGGAGAAAATAAAATGAATACCAATAGTAAAGAAACACTGATTAACCAATTGGTAACATATACTTTGGAATATAACGGTAAATTTTATGTTATTGAAAATGTTCCTGCAAGAGTATGTTTAGAAACCGGCGAACAGTTTTTTGCGCCTGAAACAGTCGAAAAATTACAGGAAACAATTTGGGAGCAAAAAAAACCAAAAAGAGTTATCGAAACATCTGTCTTTGAATTTGCCTGACTGCCTGAATAAATAAGGGGAAACTTGATGGACAGCTTCCCACTATCCACTCGCTTTTCCGGTTACTTGAATCCTTGAACCCACAACCCCTTGAACCGAAACAGCGAGCGCATTCTCCGCTGCTTGCGGTGGGGTTAGCGAGCGAATTAAAAACAGACTCTATTCCCTACGGGCGAAGATTCCCCGCAGCTTGCTGCGGGGAATCTTCAATCTTACGATCGCCTTGGAGGCGATCGTAATTTTTATAACCCCCTGAAAATTCATTGACAAACCACAAGCAATGGGCGGGGACTCTGTTCAAAACCTATTTCCTGAACTGACTCTCCGGCTTGACGCCTTCGTTAAGAATGATCACCTCAACCCTTCTGTTCTGCTGTTTGCCGGCCGCGGTATCATTGCTTGCCAGCGGGTACTTCTTACTATACCCAATGGTGACAATCCGATCACTGGCAATGCCGCGTTTTACCAGGGCGCTCTTAACTGATGCGGCACGCTGCTTGGAAAGACCCTGATTGTACTCATCGCTGCCGACGCTGTCAGTATGCCCTTCAACAAGCAGATTCCTGTTCTGTTTTTGCTGGAGAAACCCGGCTATCTTGTCCATACTGATCTGGGCGCTGGCATTCAGCTCGGACTTGTCAGTGGCAAACAGTACATCACCGATAGTCAGCACGATCCCACGGTCAGTCAATTGGCCCTGCAGCTCCGATAAATCCTTCATCAGCAAGGCGAGTTCAGCCCTTGCCTTTTCTGCATCTCTGGCCTGACCCTCAGCTTCAGCCCTTGCCTTTTCTGCATCTCTGGCCTGACTCTCAGCTTCAGCTCTTGCCCTATCTGCCTCTCTGGCCTGATCCGCAGCCTCAGCTCTTGCCCTATCTGCCTCTCTGGCTTTTGCAGCAGCCTGTGCATTTGCCAACGCTGCCTCTTTAGCCTGGATGTCGGCAAGAATTCTCGCCCGTTCGGCCTCGCTGTTTGCCGAAGATAGTTGCTGCTTTGCACGCTCCAGCGCAGAAGCCTTTTCATCCAAATCCTGTTGGAGCAGTTTTTGCTCCATCTGGCTTTTCAGCAACTGCACCTCTGCCTTTTCCTTGCCCAGTTTGACGATCTCGTTGCGCGCGACGACTCCCTCTGCAAGAGCTACAGAGGTCTGCGATTTACGCTCTGCCATGTAGGCAAGGCGGGAAATGTCATCGAAAAAGAGCTTTTTCTCCCTGGAATCATATCCTTTGGAAGGATCTAACGGATTGGGGGAATAGACCTTCTTTCTTACCTGCTCAGCATCTTGCAATGTTTTTTCTGCTCCAAGAAGTGTTTTCATGGAGTACGATTCTACAATCGGATTGGCCTTTGCCTGGGCATAGGCAGTACGCGCCTGTTCCAGGCGATCCTTGGCGATCTGTTCGCTGGGATCAATCATTATGCACCCGGCCAGAACGGCTCCGACGGTAATTGCAAGGGCAGCGGCTTTCAACTGACTGGAAAAACAACTGGAATTCATATCAACTCCTCCTTTTGAATGGATGGGTGGTTATTTCACGGCCGGCATTTTCTTGATTTCGTCGCGCACGGCCTGTATGGCCTCACGCAGCTTCATTGCAGCGTTCTTGGCCTTTTCAGTAGGGGCCACGGCCCGTGCATAATCAGCATCCACCATGGCCTCATCTACAAGCTTGTTGGCGGAAACCATATCCTTGGCCACCACAGCCGATTTGGCTGCCTCCAGCTTGGCTTCAGCCGACTTGAGAGGAGTCGGTGCATACACTTCAGCATCAGCCGCTTTGGCGGCGTTGATATTCTCTTCCAGTTGGGGGAAACGTGAGCTGACCGTATCCGTTGTTGCGCACCCGGTTGCCATGCTCACGCAAATAGCAGCTATTCCTGTTGCAACATATCGCGAAACCATGTTTCTCTTCATACATAATCCTCCTTGTCATTTGAACTGCAAACCGTGACCAGATATTCAGACCTCTGGAGCAATAAGCGGTGGCTGACTGCAACCACATTATTTCCGACCTTGTCGGCTTTTATTAACGCATTCTATCCTGCACCAGTCTGTTTAGCAAGTTTAATGTCCGTTTATGTCAGTAACAGAATAAATTTAAACCAGATCCCAAAATAAAACTTATGAATCAAATGCTACAGGTTCTGAGATATCATCTCATATGCCAACAAAACGTGAGCATCTTGAAAGAGTGTCCAGTTTTGTACCTGTTTGGCTTGCGATGATGATTTAAGGGCATAAAATAAGAAGTATTTTTGATCGGTACAATATTGTCAGCGAATCGGATTTGAAGCTTGTGAGAGGAGAATGTATTTAGCGGCAAAGGGAGCTTAGGGGACGTTCGTGCTGAACGTGCTCAGCTCATGAATGAGAGATTCCGCATCGTCAGGCTTCCCGAAAGACGATACTGTACGGGTAATGCATGAGTTTGTAACCCCAAGATAACGTGCAATTTCCGCTCCCGAATACCCCAACT
The DNA here is from genome assembly GCA_020052975.1 of Desulfobacterales bacterium. The sequence continues at coordinate 23,323 of JAGVOC010000456.1, forward strand.
CCCTCATCCCAAGCCAGGCTATCACCCTTCTTGCCTCTATGCTCTCTTTGCTCCTGCTTCCGGATTTAAGCTCCGTTATCGAAATACCGTATTTATTGCAGACCTTTTCCGCAAGATCATCGATACTTTTCCTCTGTCCCGATAATCTCAAGTTGCGTTTCACCTGTTCGTCAAGTTCCGTTATGACTTCACTCACAAAATCACTCTCACCTAGTATCCTCTGATCCGATGCCGATCTTTCTCCCCGCTTCCTTAAGGCCAACACCTCCGACCAGCCTCCCATGCTCCTTATCAGTCCGCCTCCGACCAGCTCCGGTCTTCGCCCCAACTCTATTCCTTCTTCAACATATCTTAAATATCTATTCATGTCCCCGAAAACAGATAACACATACCCTGTATCCTGCCATTTCCTTTTCACTTTCCCCATAAGGACAGAATGCCCTGAATATAAAGACCGGTTCAGCTCATTAAAATCCTTAACCCTTCCGCTTCTTAATAAATTCAAATGTATATAACGAACCAGTTCCTTTAAGTACAAATCCTCCTGGCAAAGTATCGATTTGTACCGGTTTTGAAACAGATGCCCGTTCCTCCGGTGCCTTTTGTTGAAATTTACAGCGTAACCGGTAAGAAGCTTTCTCATTACGGATGATAATGGCCTGTTTTTTGTCTTTACCAGCAGATGGGCAATGATTCGGCATCATTGCCCATGCATAAATATCGATTGAATCCTCCTGCGCGGCTTCACCAAGGCGTTCAATGAAATCATCGTAGTCATTTCCGTTTAAGAAAATCTTTCTTCTTTCTATCCCCCGGCCTATTACATGGTGCAATACACCCGGCGCATCTAATCTGGATAATCTCGGCATAATTATCCTGTATCAAACACGAAAACCACTGTCATGCACGCTCAACACGAACGTTATATATTAAAACAGATAGAGTAAATACTCCCCCAGATACTACAAACAGAGAATTACGTCACATTGCAATAAAAATAACCTCCTGATAACATAGGGGTATCCAAACCATCAACCCTAATACTGTTAAAAGGAGGTTATCATGAACGATGTTAAAGATACCAAACGGGAGCGTTTCTGTCAAATTATTGGAGAGATTTCCGGATCAGATGAGTACTTGGTCGTAGGCATTGATGTAGCAAAGGACAAGCATCACGCTTTTATGGGCACTGCCACCGGGAAAACTCTTTATCGCAGACTGGTATTTGAAAACAGCAGAAGTGGTTTTGTCGGGCTGCTTGAGCAGGTTGAGTTGATTCGGTCTCAGAACGGCTTGAAGAAGGTTGTTTTTGCTGTGGAGCCTACGGGCAATTATCACAAGCCTCTGAGCAGGTACCTGGTTGATAATGGCAATCATTTGGTTTTGGTCACCGGAAAAGCAGTTAAGAGCAATCGGGAGGTTCTTGACGGGCGGTGGGATAAGCACGACACCAAGGATGCGGCCAATGTTGCGGATCTGGCATCACGGGGTCGATGTCAGTATTATGACCGGCCTTTGGAGAAGATTATTGAGGTGCGGGATTTGCTGTCTTTGCGAAGGCGGTTGAAGAAAGACGAGCATGGAATCAGAGTGCGTATCCGGAACACCGTACTGGCAAAATACTTTCCGGAACTGGACAGGTTTTTCGATACCGGCAGAGGTGAAAGTTTATCTATCGTCAAATGGTGCCCAAATCCTGCTAAAATTGCCGGTATGCCGTTTGACGGTTTTTTCAGGATGGTAACACGACAACAGCGTGGAATCGCTCAAAAGGTTCGGCTGATGAAGATCCATGAGTTAGCTGGCGAGTCTATCGGATGTCCGATGGGAGAAGCGGCCGAGTTTGAGGCGAAACTTCTTGTAGATAAACTAGATCAGGTTCGTCAGGATCTCGGGGAGGTTGAAAAGCGAATTGAAGAGATAAGTGAAGGATTTGACGAATATCGTTATCTGCTGACGATACCTGGATTTGGTCCGTATGTTTCTTCTGTTGTGTTATCTGCAATTGCCGATCCATGTAGATTTGGCAATGCCAGGCAGGTTTTGAAGTTATCCGGATATGATCTTTGCGCAGACAGGAGTGGGAAAAGCAGCGACAAAGCTGTGCCTGTGATATCCAAGAGAGGAAGCGGCGAGCTTCGGTATGCTTTGTACCAGGCAGTCCTGATAGCATCCGTGATGAACAGATACTTTAAATCATATTTTACCGGATTACTTCAGGGAAGACAGAAGGAAAGAGGAATTCGGACCAAAATGAGAGTAAAGCTTGCGGCTAAGATGCTTGTAATTGCCTGGGTTATGATGAAAAGAAAGGAGGTATTTGATCCGGATCGTTTGAATATAGGGTAGACGAGTTGTTTTAATTTCGGCAAGAGAGTCCGCGCACGAACGTTGAGGCATTGAGACCTCGGGAGGGACAATTCTGGACCTCTTACTGAACTTTAGAGTCTGAATAAGGGATGATAGGCGGCGCTGCATAAGCAGAGCATGTCGAATAATGATAACGATCAGACGGATGAAGTTCGTACCAGTGAGAGAATTGCCGAAAAAGATGTTGAAAACCAATAGGAGAACTGTGCTCTTAAAAAGGCTGACTTTCTAACTTCTTCAATTAATGGGATAATCAAATTTGCTATTTTTTAATTGACAAGGAGACTATAGGATGTCCCCTAAGCTCTGCCCCTATGCACGCCCAGCACGATGTTCCCCACACCACCCACAACAATGTAAAGATTTTAGCTCGCGGAATAATTTTTACCCTACCTAACCGATACAACTTTGAAGTACCCGATAAAAGTTCCCACCCATATAGGCTGCGATTTCTCCACGCGAAAAGCCAACCTCTTGCATGGCACGTACCAGATGGACTAAATCGCGAATGTCTCGGTAGCCATCGATTGAGTCAAAAGAAACCATGCCACCATCTGTTCCCAAACCCACATGGTCTATCCCCAATCGATTTTTCATCTCAAGATTTTCTCTGGCCCAATCTAAAAAAGTCATTCGACGCATATCACCCGCGTTATATTTTAAAGGCCAAGTGCAGACAACACCTCCTGTTTTAGCAACCGCTTCCATATCCTTCCACTGACGCAATCGAGTGGGCCTCAATAAGCCTTCAGGGCAAGGGCTCGTATGGGAATCCAATAAGGGCTTATGATTCCTTTCTGCTAATTCTGCAATCCTTTTCAGGGTTTCAGAGTGGGCATGGGCCACATCTACCACCATACCCAAACCAAACATCTGTTCCACCACTTCATTTCCAGCTTGGGTCAAACCATTATTCATAGGGCCGGGATCTATGTTTTTATATCTTGCCATCGTATCTCCAAGTTCATTGTTTCGATCATGTATCACAGTAATCATCCTGACTCCAAAATGATAGAATTCGTTTACTCTCTCAAGTTTACCCTTCAAAGGATCTCCTCCTTCAATGCTCAGAATGGCACCAGGAGATGAGTCAAGCTCCACGCTATCGGGCACATCAGAAGCTTTTAATACCAACTTGATCTTCCCTGCTTTCACATCGTGCTTCCACCATTCTAATTCGGCCATTGTATTCTGGTATTCAGAGCCTTGCTTTCGACCATTACTGATAAATACATGATCCCCTATAGCAGCAAAACAACTGGCTACCATTCCCAATTCTTTCATTGCTTTGATGGAGGAGGTGTTATAAGGATTACTGTAATTGTAAAAGTCAGGATGGGAATGAGCATCCATAAATCTTATTCCTTTTAGAAGAGCTTGATCCTCTTTAGTCAACCTCGGTGTCGAAGCACACGATAAAAGACTTCCTAAAGATAACGAGAAGCCACAATAAGCGGAATAAAGTAGAAATTGACGCCGATTCATATGACTTCCTTTCTTACGAGTTATAGCTAAAAGTTATGTTTAGAGGATTAGGTGATGTGTCATCCAGGCGATTTTTACCGACAATTGTCCGGCACTTTGACCATTCAGTTAATCGAAAACAGTCTTGAGCCGGAATCGGTAACTATGCCTTGTTCCATCAGAGCATCTATTCGTGATTTTCTTGGTATGAACCCCGAAAAACATATTTCCTAATATTAATCAAGTTTAATAGTTTAATCACAAGAATTCCTCGCAGCTCTGCTGCGGGGTGAAAAACGAGGAAGGGGTTAGTTTGGAAGGGGAAACGACGTGTCCCCTCCCAATACAAA
>JAGVOC010000243.1 GCA_020052975.1 Desulfobacterales bacterium
ATTCAATAAGATATAATACCAGTATACCGTCCCTCCTCTCTGATACAGCACATCATCTCTCATCGGCATTGCATCCTGTCTCTCACTGCCATTGTGTTCCGTCCCCTCCTGGCTCATCTTTCAGCACTGCGTCGCACGCGGTTTGTTATGCTTTGATGCTTTACGGCTTACAGCCGTTTAGAAGAGGGTTAGGATATTGAGAAGACCGATAATTTATGGAATGATGAGGGAGATGAGAAATGGCGGGGTCCAGGATAAAACTGACCCCGCTGGCTCGCCCAAAACAAAGATTAATAAAAGCGTTGAGCGTTATTTTGCTGGTATGATGTAAATATGCATTGCAATCTTACATCACGGTAGGCAGAATACAAAGGACTAAGAACGATATCATGACCCGGCTGCTCTACAGGATTGCGGAATTGAGCCAATCCTCCAAATTGACATTCAAAGAGATATTCCTTTTTTTCAGCAGGATTAATAAGTCCCACATAGTCACATCAAGCAGGCGGCAGACTTCTTCCCCGGAAAGATCGCCAACCTGATACTTTGCCAACACCCTCTCCTGCCGGTCTTCTTCAAATCCCTTTTTCAGAATTTCCCGCAGATACGCCGATTTATCGAGGCGCATATCTTTGATAAATAAGGATATTTCCTTTAGAAACTCTTCAGGAACCCTAACGGTCGCTGGTTTTAACATTTCTGATCTCCTCCATTCTCAACAAAGCTTCAGCAATAATATCCGGCGTATAACGTCCCTCGATTCTCATTTTTTCAATAGCCGTTTTTGCCGAAGACCAATCAATACGCCCTAAACGGTACAATTCCGTTGCAATCTTCGGGGAGATAATAAAAGATAAGTTCAGATATCTGCATGTCTTAATGGCCTTTCCATCGTCCGTGGCCAGAATCGCTCTTTGGCCCATCTGTTGGACGAGCCTGATTGCCGCCCATTCCCCCCTGCCCAGGGTAACAGGAGGTTTTCGATCCTGTGATTCTTCGGAAACCACTTCAATGCCTCCCTGAGAAACCATGCCATCCAAACCCTTCGCATCAGGAAATTTTTCGATCGTATCAAGATTGACCACTTCTTCGAATACCGCCGTTGGTACAAGCACGCGACAGCATTCCGTCAGGGCCTTCATCAAGCCCGACTTGTATATAAGAATGAGCGCACAACTGTCTGCTACAAGAATTTTCATTATTTATTCCGAATGGTATGCACAATCATGATTATGTATACATCGTTGACGTCGTCATGTCAAGAACGAAAAAACAGGCAGACCCCGAATGCATAAAAAACTGGTAATTCCTAACTTGAATGGCAATACCGTTTGATGTATCATCTCTTTTAACCTCATTGGTTACGGTTCTCGGTTGATTGCTAATCCGATTCTACCGAATTAACGAGGTTTTTCAATCTTAAAGACTGGACAGCCTCCCCCGGGTGACCGCTGTCGAAGTGAAACGGTCAGAGCGATGGGATCGCGCCTGGGAAAAGCCCATGCGCGGTCCCTTGCCGATAACGCCGGAGTGACTGTAGAACGCATGTTCGGCGTCTATTGCGGTTCGCGAAGTACCAGTTCGACAACATCAAAGTATTGCCTTTCACTGACTTCATAAAGGCCCTCTTTGCCAGAGAAGTCTTTTAAACAAAGAGAAATGTGCTTAAATCGAATGAGTTGTTGAGCAGTATAGTGTTGCGGTACACTGGTATAGTTTAGTATAGTTTGCATCCTACTGTAATTACAATACTATTATGCTACTTTCAACTCTACGACGCCTTTCATCGTTAAAGTGTAATTACGGGGATTTGTGGAGTACAGGAAGCTATTTCAATAAAATAATTCTTTAAAATTTTTTAAGATCGCCAAACCGCCGGAATCGCTGTTGTCGCCAAGATAAGTACCTGCTTAAACTTGACATACAAGCCGATTAAGATTAAGGAATTATCCACTTGCAATAATGACAGAAAAGAAGACAATCCCTTATGACCTCCCGAAGGATAAGCTTAATGTTTTATATCTATTCTACAATCATGAGGCTTGGTGCTGATAATCCAGTAGTAATTCTTAGGGATATAAATATTGTAATCGTGAAATTGGAAGGAATCATGACTGTAGAAAAGTGGAACTCGCGAAGTAAAAGAAGTAGATACCTTGGGAATGTCGTTTATTAAGAAATAAATTTGCAACCTTGGAGTCAGGCTTGCGTTCATTTTAAATTATAAAAATTTATTTAGATCTATTTCACCAATATAGTTATCATTTCCCTTTCTGGCACCAAAAAGCAAAGCCCCATTGTCATAGATTTTCAAAAGTGGGGGTGAAGGATCTTCATGGCTGTAACTTCGGATAACATCAAATCCCGATGAAATTTTCTTCCCATTAAAATAAAGATATTCCTGTTTTTTTTCTCCAATAATAAATCCTATTTTACCTTTATAGGAAAATAAATTTCTGCTTCTCTCGCAACCAAACTCTTTATTTATATTTCGACCCTCATAAAAAATATTCATACGGGCGTATTCATTGGTTTGTTCATCAAAACAAGAACCATCCAAATAATCGAAAGTGAGTTTGCCTTCAATTAAACGCATATAAATAAGCGGATAATCAAAAGTTCCCTGGCAAACAACTCTTGAAAAGATTACCTTTCCATCTTTCATTAAATTAATAGGTTTTGTTTCATCAATGTATCCTTCTTTGGAGGATTGGGTAAGTATATAAATATCATTTTCAGATACATATTTATAAAAAACATCCTTTTCTTTAGGACTTGGAATAAAAGAAATTTGTGCTTCAACTTGTTCATTACAAGGATAGTCAGTTCCAGGAATACACCTATCAATAGGCTTAAATTCTTCTTCTTTGATTAAAGTTCCTTTTTCCGCAAGCAATTGATAGTTTTCTCGAAGAAGATTTTCTAACTTTTGTATATCATGCTGATTTTTTTCAAGATTTGGGCCGAGTCGAAAAAGATTTTCATTGAAGGTTGTTATTTCCTGAAATGACTTTTCTCCAGTTTCTTTTTGAGTTTCAGTTTTGTGGTTAATCGAAATACCCGTATTAATATTAGTATCCTGGCAACTTATAAAAAAGATGCTGGCAAAGATGAGAATATTTGAAAGAATAATTTTTTTTGTAAACATTTTATCACCACATAAATTTATCAAGGATTTTCCCTTTACTCTAAATTTTTTATTAATCCCCTGTTTCTAAATTGCTTTATGAACAACAGAATGGAGGGTGAAAAGATACGCTCTTCCATTTTCCCAAATAGAAGATGCCGGTATCTTCCCGGCGTTTGTCATCTGTAAAGTCCACAGGCTGGTTACGGCTTTCTATTTCTTGGCATTATTTTCTTTCAAGTAGTAGGGCAGGAGGGAGGTTCCTTCCGTCCACTGCTCGGTTACGACGTATTCAAAGTTGCTGGTCTCCTGGGGCCAAAAGATCAACGAGTTCTTCGGTGTTGTCACCCTCTGGCCGTTGGTTGAGACGATTTTCTTGCCGCGCGGCAAGCAGAGGACAATTTCCTCATTGATTAGCTCAAAACGCCAGTCCTTGTCATGTACATATGCCAGAATAGCCGCTTTGGATGGGAAGCACTTGGGACATTTGACTTTCTGGATTTTGCGGGCGCACAGCACATTTTTCTCTTCGAACAGGCTCTTGGCTATGTCCTCAACGACCTCGGGATCGAATTCCGATTTCTGCTCTGCGATCATCTCTTTCAGCGTGTCCCAGTCTTTCGTCACGCTATAGTCCTTCTCGTCGGCTCCTCGTCGTGAAGTGATATCGTAGTACTCCCGCCTGACCTCTCCTGTATCGAAATCGAACGATAATCTGTACTGCGAGACCGTTATACAGCCCGTCAGAAGAACGGCGAAGCTGATGTTAATGACTACGCTGAGAATCGTTTTCATGTCGTCACCCAATCCCCTTCCGGCATAATCTCAAGTTTGAACTGGCGTTTAATCCGCCTATGTAAACTACCACCGACCTTGTCGGTGGCTTTCTTAAGACGGCAACTTCTGACAATGTCATTCGCTGCCGTCTCTCCAGATTCGAAACTGTTCTTCTC
>JAGVOC010000437.1 GCA_020052975.1 Desulfobacterales bacterium
GGCGCGCGAATCTTGAGGAATGAAGCGTACTTATTGGTACGCTGCAATGACGAAAGATGAAGCGCAACACAGCAGAATGACTTTTTACGAAGCCGGCAAACATGAAAGGAGATATTGACATGAGTAAGACAGAAAAGAATTTATTGGAAGCATTTGCAGGTGAATCGCAGGCCAACCGCAGGTATCTCGCATTTGCAAAACAGGCGGAAAAAGAGGGATATCCCCGTGTGGCAAGGCTCTTCAGGGCGGCAGCGGAAGCGGAAACCGTCCATGCCCACGCCCATCTCAAAACAGTCGGAGGAATAAAGAGCACGGCAGAGAATCTGAAAGAGGCCATAGCCGGCGAAACGCATGAATTTAAATCGATGTATCCGGAAATGATCAAAACCGCAGAAGCGGATGGCGACAAGGCGGCTGTCCGGACATTTACCTTTGCCAATGAAGTCGAAAAGGTTCATGCAGCGCTTTATATAAACGCTCTTGATAATCTTGGGAAACAGGAACAGGCAGATTATTATGTCTGTACGGTATGCGGATACACCTGTGAAAACGAGCCACCCGATTCATGCCCTGTCTGCAAGTCAAATTCAAAGGCATTTGTTAAAGTGAGTTAATAAAAAGCTGATGGATTCATAAAAAGTCCATCAGCTTTTTTGAGAATCATGAGAATTATAAGTGAGATTAGGATGCCATGAAGCTTATTTTAAATATCAAGTATATCGTTACAGGGGTTTTTTGCATAATTATTTTGCACGGATGCATGGGTGGTATGGCCGGCTGGAAGGGACATAATGTCAGGAAAGATAACCGGATACACCTTGAAGAGACTGCCGGCAAGGCCGGCGGGGTTTGGAAAACAGGCGATCTCTCCCTTAAGTATGAGTATCTGATAAGGGGGGATAGAATACAGCTTGATGGTGAAACAACCCTGACGGACAAGCTGACACATTTCACCACACTGGATCATCTTTCCATAATGGTTCAATTTCTTGACAGGGAAGGCGTGGTGCTGGGTCACGAAATACTTTACATCTCGTCATCCAGAGCCTGGATTCCCATGGTCAGACTATCTTTCAGCCGTTCATTTGTGCTGCCTTCCGAAACCGTTTCCATGTCATTCAGTTATTCAGGCAAGGTAAGTGACGGGAGCGGAGATGATGGCATTGACTGGGATTTCTGGACCACCCCGTAACCTGCTTGAATTAACTCTCGCATGCCCGGAAATCTTTATGCAAAGATGTTCTCCTGCTGATTTGGTAATTATGCCTGTATGATCAATATTTGCTAAACTTCTGAAAAACTATTGTTTCTCTGCACCTTTTCAGACATTGCCGGTCAATGTGAAACTTACAGGCGCCTGCTGTTGAGCGTCCTGTGCAGTTTGAAGTTCGGCGCAGCCCATTTTAAACCAGCAGATGGAGTTCAAGGATGTCTTTCATGAGTCTAAAATGGTTATCGAATGAATAAATTTCACAGCGATTTTGTTTCGCATTTTGAGCAACTATTAAATCAGGAATGCCGATACCATTTAAACCATTTTTTAAACATTTGAATTGAAAATCAATAATTTGATTCCAATTAATGAGTAGGCCCAAATTGTTAATATTATATAATAGCTCTAAGAGCTTTCGTTGGTTATGAACTTTCAAATACGGGACCAATTCTGCAAGTATAAGATCATTAATAACAATGAGGTTTTCATCAATTAAGAAATCAAGCTTTTCAGAATTACTCCCCTCCCTGAAATACTCTATCCATATAGATGTATCTACTAATACTGACAATGACGCCCCCTAATGGCGTTCATATCAATGTCCAAATCTACCTTACCTTTAAATTGTTTCAATCCAGAAATCTTTGATTTTCTTATTAATTCTTCCAAGGCGGTGATAATGACCTTGGTTTTTGTATTAATGTGAGCAGCCTTCATGGCATCGTTGATTAAATCTTCAGGTAAATCAAGTGTCGTTCTCATAATTGGCCTCCTTATGCATGAATCTATCAAATTATGCATATATTGTCAAGTTTTAAGCCGAGCGTTTTAAGCCGAACATTATCAATGGTGGACGTGACATGTTGTAATTTCTAATATTTTATCTGCCGTGGGTCAATAGTAGACTTGCCCCCATTCTTGACCTATATTTATGCGTTTGGTATCCACGCTTTTAGCTCGCTCAGCGCGGTTGACGAAGTCAAATATGGGTCTTTGCTTACCAAGGAGCGTCGCTGTACCTCTTCCAGCAACCTGCTTAATGACCACGACCTGACTTCACCTTTCGGGACAGAAGGGCAATCTGATACATGTCCCCACATATGTTGCAGCGTATTCCTCAGGCCACCAACCGATGGTGGCTTCCTCAACAGCTCAGAGACCACCTTTGCCAATTCGGAAAAGTCGTGATGAGGTTTCATCCCGGAAACATCCCTACCCAACTTTCTGTAGAGATTTGCGTCGCGTGCAAGCACGGAATATTTATGATGGCTCCATAGTTGTTGAGCGTTTTTCGGCAAAGGTATACGGCCCTGTTCCTTATCCCGATATTTGGCCTCGAGTATTTGAAACTGTCGGAAGGGCTTGTCAATATATGTCTCCGGCCATACGCCTTTCCTGGCGCGCGTAACAACAGGGGATTTGTCAATAAAGCCTCTCAGCGACATTTCATCTGTTAGTAGCCGGTGACGTTGCCTTAGCGCCCAACCATAACCGACCCAGCGAACAGTCTCGGGGTGGTTAGAATATCCCTTCTTCCCGTTCACAATAATCGATACGATTCCATGGAGCTCACGGTGCTCCCCAAGCAGGCTCTGCCGGTTCAAATATCCCGGATTGATATCCCAAATACGCATTTAGTGCCTTTGCGCATAACGTTTCAATTCAGTCGAACGAAAAGCGCGCAGCGGTTTCTGGGTCGGCTGAAATTGTTATATTTATTCTGATAAATCAATCCACCTTCCGTTTGTTAGTGGTTCAAGATCAGCAGGCTTCAGTTGAAAAACCGCAAAAGGAGTGCCGGCAGCAGCCCAAACCACTTCATATTTCTTCAGGTCCGGATCTAATATGGTTTCCAGGGGTTCATTATGGCCTACCGGCGGTACTCCGCCGATAGCATATCCGACTCTTTCTTTTACATAATTTCCATCCGCTTTCCCGAGTTTCAATCCCGTCTCTTTTTCAATTTTCGCTAAATTTACACGATTTGAGCCGGATGCAATTACAAGAATCGGAAGGTCAGTTTCCTTCTCTCTGAACACCAGAGATTTAGCTATCTGAGCTACTGCACACCCAACGCTGTCAGCGGCCTGTTGCGCGGTCCTGGTTGAACCGGGCAGCTCCTTAACCTCAAAGGAGAAGCCCTTTGTTAAAAGGAAAGCCTGTACACGTTTTGCACTATCACTTAATTTTGATGCCATAAATTTGTTCCTTCAAAAAATATAACGTCACGCTTCATTTCATCCGATAATCACGAGCGCAATGTATGGGACAAGATTGAATATAATCACGATGACCTTGAAGAATCCGAGGAAACAGTAGATTGTGATATTGAAGGCTTCTCTTGTAATCGGAAACCATTTGCTGTTCATTCGAAAAGCCCAATCTCCGGCAAATGTAAGGATCAGAGACGAGAGAATCAGCAGCCCTCCATTGATGATGGTGCACCACATAAAGAATGCTCGAATGATGTCGATGTCCATGGTTTGTTTCCTTAAATCTGATGTTGTGTGTGAAGTTTGAACTATTGACTTAATTTGGAACTGACAACGCGATTGAGGCTGAGTTTTCAATTGTTAAGAATGCACCCTAATTGCTCCCCTCAAAGCTTTTAGGCGGCATCGTGTGATCATCGCAACGTCAGTCCCCCGTCTTCGCGACAACCGGACGCAGAGGCGCCTCGTTGACGTGCAACTGAAACACGTCCGGTCGGCTGTAATGGCCGACGACGTCAAAGTCGA
>JAGVOC010000413.1 GCA_020052975.1 Desulfobacterales bacterium
CGCGCGAATCTTGAGGAATGAAGCGTACATATAAGTACGCTGCAATGACGAAAGATGAAGCGCAACACAGCAGAATGACTTTTTACAAAGCCGTCAAAGCCTGCTTAAAAATAAAATATAGAAGGGGTATGAATATGGCGGGAAGCATATTTCCGACTTTTAACCTTTTTATTTCAAGCATGTTGATTCCTATTGCCGCAATCAGAAGTCCGCCTGTTGAAGACATCTGGCTTATTACCTCAGGAACGAGGAACTGTTTTGCATAAGAGGCGGTGAGGGTTATAGCCCCCTGGTATAACAAAACGGAGGCGGCGGAAAAAAAGACTCCTACTCCAAGTGTTGATGTCAGTATTATTGAACCGATTCCGTCCAGCATCGATTTTGCAAAAAGTGTTTGGTGGTTTCCCGTAAGCCCGCTTTCAAGAGAACCGACAATAGCCATTGATCCGACGCAGAAAAGAAGGCTTGAAGTGACAAATCCTTTTGATATTCCATCACCTGCTTTTGCAAACAATCTCTGTAAATAATTTCCCAGAGTCTCGATTTTATCTTCAATTTTTAAGAATTCTCCGATAACGCTTCCTGCCGCAAGGCTGATTATTACAAGCAGAATGTCGTCCGACTTTAAAGCTCCCTTTATGCCTATCAGGATTACCGCAAGGGCTATCGAGTGCATGACAGTTTCGTTATATTTCTGAGGGATTCCTCCCTTTAACATAATCCCTACGAAACAGCCTGCAAGGATTGCAATGGTGTTAACAATGGTACCGAGCAAAATAAAATCTCCATTTATGTTTATACTTTTGGTTCTTCTCCCAGTTAGTTCAGTGAAGGGGTTCCAGGATTCGAGGATTCAAGGGTTCAAGTGCTTGTTGTCTAATGATTTTATCAGGGCTTTCAGCATCCTCTCGACATCCCCGATATCTATATGAAGTTCTGACAGGCTTTCCTTTCACTGGAATCCCTGAACCCTTGACCCCTAATAGAATCACCAACTAACAGCCATGCCCGGAGCGGGCACAACGAAACATGAGAATACAGGAGCCAGGAGTCAGGAGCCAGAATAACCATGCTATTGTTTTTCTTCTGTATTCTTATTCCTGTATTCTCATATAAATTTGGAGGTGGCCCATATTTTAGGCCTCTTTACGAGTTTATCATCATAAGGCTTCGATTAATAGACGAAGGATATCGATTCATCAACCAAAAAATGGATTTATTTTTGAGACTCTTCGCTGTTTCGTGTTATAATTTCGTTGACACACAAGACCGTTCTGTTTATACTCCCACCGTCAAAAAGCGATAGTTTATCAAAGGCTTATAAAAAGCAGCATGGAGTTGATATGGCGGATGCCTATCGAACAGTCTATTGTAGAATTATCATTGGCTTTTTCGTGCTGTGGATTGTTTCAGGCTGTATAAAGCAGGCGCAGTCGCCATCCTCTCCCGAAGTGAAACCCCTTGCGCTTTTGTTGACAGACCCGCAGAAAGATTTTGTGACCACCAGCTCACGAACGTATGAGGTCAAAGGTGTGGTTACAGGAGGGCAGGCGCCTTTAAAAATAAGCGTGGGAGATAAACTCACAGAGCTCAGTCAGGAAGGTCCTTTTGCAGTTTTGATGCAACTGAAGCCCGGAGAAAATTTGTTTACGCTGGCGGTAAAAGATGCCGGCAATGTGATGATCTCACGTGGCTTTACCATTAAAGCTATGCCGGGACTGTTAAAAATAGTTCTCGAAGAAATTCCGCCCCAGAAGACAACCAAGGAAGAGATTATCTTAAAAGTAACAATTCAGGGCGGGTGGGGGAACACCGAACTTAAAGTCAATGATGCCCGGATAGAACTGGGCGATATCCGGCAGTTCGCATACCCGATAAAACTGAGTGAAGGAGCCAATAAAGTCCTGCTCTCAGCAAAGGATGCATCCGGCCAATCATCTGTGTGGCCCGGAGACAGTCCGCTGGTTATCCATAAAATCACAGAGCCGCGCGTGAAGGAAGAACGGGCCGATACCTCTGCTGCCCAGACGAAGATGAAACTTGAGATTATTGCCCAAAAAGCCGGTTATGAGGACAATGATAAGATTATTTTTGATCTGAAGAACCAGGAACTGAAAAAACTCGAAGCTGTTATCAAAAAAGGCGGTAAGGTAGTCGTTGCCGGAAAGATAAACAGGAAAGCAAAACCGGAGTATCTTGGAGAAATCGTTGCGATGGCCAAAACCGGTACTTCGCGGGTAAAGATTCAGCTCCGCACGATGCATCCAAACATCAGGATCTCCCTGTACAAAGAGTTTGTTATGACAGAACAGTAACTGCGTCACACGGCATCCATGAAAAAAAGATATGTAATAATCCTTCTTCTTTCTCTGCCATTACTTGCGATCTGCGAACAGTCGTGGTCCGGCTCTTCAGGCGTCATGGTCAGAACCGATGTGCAGCATGCACTGATCGCAGTAAACGGTGAAATGAAGCCTGAATGGGTAGTCACTGAATTCAACGCATCTACAGGCTTCTGGGAGAAAGAGATTGAGTTTCCTCCAAATATGGTCGGTACCCTGACCGTGTTATCCCCGGACAAAAAAAAGGCCTGCGCACCGGAAAAGATCTCCATAATAAACAACTTCCTTGTCCCGGTAATATGCACCAGGGACATGATGACCCAGGCCGATATCCCTCAACCCCCTAAGACGCCGGAGAAGTTATCATTGGCGGTCATTATTGCTCCATTGCTCTTTCTTGCCGGAGCGATAATCGCTGTCATCCTTTACAGGCGCAATAAAAAGTCTCATAAGTCTGTTCCGTTTGAAGCAACACTGGCTTTAGATCCAAGATCTGACGAGGGCCATGGCAGAATGCTCGGAGAAATGCTGATAGAATCCGGGATAATAACTCAAGAGCAGCTTGAACAGGCTCTTGCCGTGCAGAAGACAAAAGAGGAAAAAATTGGAAAGATCCTGGAGGATCTTGGTTTTGCTTCCAAAGATATTGTAGCCAAGGTTCTTTCAGAAAAGCTGAATATCCAGATCATTACCTATACAGGGCAGAAAATCCCTTCAGGATTGAGGCAGGACGGATTTTCCGGGGAGACGGGTTCTCAGGATTACGACAAGACGCAAATTTTAGCGAATGAGATGCATAATACCGGCAGTTTTGAAATTGTTCGGTTGATTTCCAACCAGGGGGGTATGGCTGATGTCTATGAGGCTTTCCAGCCTTCTCTGAAAAGGAAAGTGGCCGCAAAAAAAATTAAAAGGGAGTTTGTCATGAATGAGGACGTCAGGCGGCGTTTCGAAGACGAAGCGATTGGCCTGGCAAAACTCAGTCATCCTAATATTGTTCAGATAATCGATTTTAACAAGGAGAACCTGATTCTCTTTCTGGAATACATCGACGGCAAGACTCTCGATGTCATCCTGAAGGAAAAGGGAAAATTCGCCGTCCCTGAGGCGCTTCGGATCATATCGAAGGTATTGAGCGGACTGCAATACGCCCACAGTAAAGGAATAGTTCACCGGGACATAAAGCCAGGCAACATCTTTATTACCGGAGAGGATGAAGTGAAAATCACCGATTTCGGGATCGCTAAAATTATCGGAGGTGATGTCACAGACCTGTCGCATAAGACCCGGATGGGAGTACAGTTAGGAACTCCGTCCTACATGTCTCCAGAACAGTTCCTGGGAGAGGAGGTAGATCCCCGGTCAGACATATATGCTTCAGGTGTCATGCTTTATCAGTTTGTGACTGCCACATTGCCGTTTGTTGCAGATAGCCTGCCGCAAATAGCCTTAATGCACACGCAGCAGGCCCCTGTCCCTCCGGCCGAAGTATCGCCGGATATTCCTGATAAACTCAGCAGCATTATTCTCAAGGCCCTTGCGAAAAAATCCTCAGACAGATTTCATTCAGCTCTGGAATTCAGGGTTGCACTCGAAACCCTTTAACAAAATCTGAAGCGACATGTCTGTCTCAACTTTTCCGTTTCGTGGGTTCCTATTGCTTCAATGTCTAAGGCTCAATTGATACCCAGTTTTCACATTTCAGTTTTGGAACTCTTGAAAACTCTTTGATATTATTTGAAACAATTGTAAGATCAAGGCTTAATGCATGAGCGGCAATTAACATGTCCAGCGGACCGATTGTCTGACCCATGGACTCAAGAAATGCCCTTATTTCCCCATAGTGAACTACCAGCTTAATCCCCTGAAAAGGAAGTATCGTAAGCGGTGTTAAAAACTCATCAAGCGCATTTTGGTTTGTCGATTTATGTCTGCTCTTTTGAACGCCATATTGCAATTCCGCGTGGGTTATTGAAGAAATACCGAATTCATCAATCTGATACTGCTCAAATTTTGCCAAAACCTTCTTTGGTTTCTCATTAATTAAATATATACAAATATTTGTATCCAAAAGGTATTTCATTTAAACAGCTCGTCCCTTGTTTGATCTTCACCGGGTTGATTTCGTTCTATTTTAAAATCTTTGGCAAAGTGTTTCAGGCTTTCAAAGAGAGTTCCCCATGATTTTTCCTTAGGCAGCAAAATAATGGCATCACCTTGCCTTTTGATATATACTTCTTTTCCTGTCATCCTGAATTCCTTTGGCAGTCTGACAGCTTGGCTTTGGCCATTCTGAAATAATTTTGCAACTTTCATATATATTGTCCCTTGTTATAGTATATATTATATATATATACTTTTCATCCGTATGTCAAGGAAAAACCGACAAGATCAACTTGGGTGCGTCCATGCAGAGGGACGATTTGGAGGCCGTTCAGAGACTATGATTTCTCTCAGGCGCGAAGAGAGAGAGGGGCGACATTATCGTTGCCGGGAGAATTGAGTAGCTTTGGAGCAATTGTAGCCGGTGAGTTCGGCATCGGTTGCGGCGGAACCCCACGCTCCTTGCTAGGGAAATTGAAAATGAAACCTTTGCCCTTGCGCAGAAATGCTATAGTTTACCGGGTCGACCTCATTTTCAAAATATCGGATTTGGAACAAAATTAACACATTAAATAAAATTGGTGGAGGCGGCGGGAGTTGAACCCGCGTCCGAAAATCTTCCGCACAGGCATCTACATACTTGTCCTGAAATTTATATATCGCTGATTCC
>JAGVOC010000124.1 GCA_020052975.1 Desulfobacterales bacterium
ACGAAATTCCTGACAGATCAGATTGATCTTAAGATGGACAATGATCTACAAATGGCGGCATAATTGATTACATAGGGAGAAATCAGTACTCATGAGTAAATATGAAACGTAAAAAAATAAAAACACGCCCCTGGGATATGGTAGAACACCTTGAAACTGAAGAGGATATAACTGCCTACCTTGAGGCTGTTCTTGATGATGGAGATCCTGCCTTGGTCTCTGCCGCTCTGGGAGATATAGCACATGCCAGAGGGATGACAGAAATTGCACGTGAAGCAGGATTGGGCCGCGAAAGTCTTTACAAAGCTCTTTCTCCGGAAGGGAATCCGGAATTTGCCACTGTGATGAAGGTTCTAAGGGCGTTGGGGCTGTCTTTGCATGTCAAGGCTACCCACAGATAATTATAACATTCCTGAAATCATAAAAAAGGTTCCTTGCGCCGATGGCTCAAGAGCAAAACTTCTTCCTGTAGTCCTCCCCTTTTAAACCTGATATAATTATACATATTACAAACAAAAATTATCATTTAGGTTACTGCAATGAGGGATATCCTTAAATTTTTGACAGTCATTTCCTCAGGGATTCTGTTGGTGGGGTTCTTGTGTGCATGCGGGAGCGGCGATGGAAAAAGCAGCAAATCTGAACCGCCCAAGAGTGTATGGATGAAGATATTCGGCGGAGCAGGAAACGATTCAGGGTCTGCGGTTCAACAGACACCTGACGGCGGGTATCTTATTGTCGGAACTACATCCTCATTCGGGGCAGGAGGTTCGGATATTTATCTCATCAGAACTGATGCGCATGGGAATGCCACATGGACGAAGACATTCGGCGGAACAGAAGATGAGTTGGGGTCAACGGTCTATCAGCTCTTAGACGGCGGGTATCTTATTGTAGGGGCCATAGCGTTTAAATCAGATATTTATCTCGTCAGGACAGATTCGGATTGGGAGACCGTTTGGACGAAAACAGTCATCGGGACAGGAAATAAGTCCTCGTTCCAGCAATCACCAGATGGTAACTTTATCATTACAATGACAACCGATTCGTCTGTCGATCTTATAAAGATGGACGCAGGGGGAAATACCCTATGGACAAAGACATTTGATGTGCCGGGGGTTGATATAGTCACCTCATTGGGGCAGACATCGGATGACGGGTATATCATTGTCGGGAAAAAAACTGTGATATTCGATGATGTCTATCTCATCAAGACGGATAGCGAGGGGAAAGTCCTCTGGACGAATACATTAGGCAGCACAGGACAAGAATTAAACAACTCGGTGCAGCAGGTCCCTGATGGTGGATATCTCATATTCGGCAACTACTCTACTTCACCATTTAAAGGAAGAGCGGGGACCTATCTCATCAGGACAGACAGTGAAGGGAAGACCTTGTGGAAAAATAGTTTTACCGGCACATGGCAGGCCCTCGGTTTCTCAGTGTGGCACACAACGGACGGTGGATATATCATTGCCGGTGGAACGACAGCGGAAGTATATTTTTGGGGGGACGAAGATGTGTATCTGGTAAAGACGGATTCGAATGGAAACAAACAGTGGGAGAAGACTTACGGTGGTTTGATGCATGACTGGGCCATGTCAGTACAACAGACCTCCGATGGTGGGTATATTCTTGTAGGGGAAACAAATTCCTTTAGCACCAGCATGGATATCTATTTAATAAAGACGGATTCTGAAGGAATTACAGGATGATGCATGCGAATATCTATCTATACACTTATCAGGAAGTTTGGAAGTTTGTAAAGTTAAAGTTTGAGTTAAAGTTTGGGGTCAGACATGTTAATTGCAATTAATAGGGATGGCATGATAAAGTTAAAGCATGGCGAGGAAACCGAGGATAGAATATGAAGGGGCGTTTTATCATGTCATCACCCGTGGGAATCAACGACAGAGGGTCTTCAAAGGGGACGATTATTTTCAGAAATATATCAAACTGCTTGCTTTTTATAAAGAAAAGCACAAATATTCACTCTATGCATATGTCTTGATGAGCAATCATGTGCATCTTTTAATAGAGACCCGCACAATACCACTTTCGAAAATACTTCAGGGGATAAACCAGAGTTACACGATGTATTTCAACAGGAAATACAAAACGGTGGGGCATTTATTTCAGGGCAGGTACAAAGCGATACTCTGCGATAAGGATGCATATTTGCTTTCATTGATCAAATATATTCATCTGAATCCGGTGAGGGCAAAAATAGCGAAAACACCAGGAGAATACCTATGGAGCAGCCATCGGAGTTATGACAAGCAGCAAAAAGACGATATAGTTGATACAGACCAGGTATTGCGGATGTTTTCAGAAGACAAATCACAGGCGAGGAAACTGTACCGAGCATTCATGGGTGATGGGATAGAGGTTAAGAAAGAAGACATTTATAAGACAGTCAGCCAAAGGATACTCGGAGAAGAGCAGTTTGTTAATACAGTGATGGAGAAAACAGAGGAGAGAATTGAAAATAAAAGAAAACATCATGAATACAGTCTCAAGGAAATAGTGGAAACAATCGGCAAAATGAAAGGAATAACCCTTAAGCAACTTCGGGGGAAAAGTAAGAACAGGGAGATATCGTCAGTGAGGAAATTGGCGAGTCTTGCGGCAAGAGCATTTGGTTATAAAGGCAAAGAAACAGCTCTTTATCTAGAAAAAGATCCGTCGGTTATCGCCAGATATTTGCAAGAAGGAGAAACCTTTAACGCAGACCTGAAAAGTGCTTTAAATATGTTGAGTGACAAGCCAAATCGCAATAAACAAGCCTGACCCCATGACCTCCCTCTTCATACCCTGTTATTGCGTCGGGGACGTATCCATTCACAGGGGAAAACCGGAGAAGTCCTGACAAGAAAAAACCTTTCGGATTTTTTTGAAACACCTGTC
>JAGVOC010000002.1 GCA_020052975.1 Desulfobacterales bacterium
CACTGTTTAGTATTGCAGTCAGTGTTTGCAACACAGATATTTCCGATGAGGCCTGCTGTGCAGGTTTTTAGATCGCAGTCACTATTGACACTGCAGAGAGTTCCGATTTTGCCGGCAGTGCATGAACTATAACTACAATTAGCGTCGACAGTGCATTGTGCGCCGGCCTTGCCTCCCCCGACGCATTGTTTCCTGCAGACACCTCCCTGCGGGCAGTTTTGATCCTTGGTGCATGCCTGTCCGTCCTTGCTGCCACCGAAGCATCTCTTGGCGCCTGTACAGGTCCCGTTATTGGCAGTACAGACCCCCGATGTAGTAACCGAACAATTCCCGTCGTTTCCGGATGAACATTCTCCGTCATTGACTACAGAACAGGTCCCCGGTGTCCCGAGACAGTCGGCATCGTCATCACACAGGGTGTTGAAATCAAGGGAACAGTATCTCTGCTGGCCTTGGCTATTGTAATTCAGGCAATCTTCAAGGTACCCTGTAATAACGTTTTTATGTTCAAGGTCGATAATCGCATCAACCGCATCCTGACAAAAGGTCTCCTGGTAGTCTCCCGCATAGATCTCAAGATACGTCTGGCCGCCGGGCGAAAGTAATGTCGAACTGTAAGGGTGATTGGGGCCTCTTAAGGCAAAGGTGAGGCCTAAAGGAGTATTCGTGCCGCCTTCGGTATATGTCTGCTGGGTTATAGGTTCCTTAATGAACCTTTTTCCCACACATCCTCTCGTCTCCTGGAGCAGTTCGGTATTAACCGTATCATATTTGCCGCCGGTCAAGATCTGCTTCTGGATATCGAATTTGGACGCGGAAAGCCAGTTGAGGTAATTCCCTTCTGCGACAAACTTGGTGACTGTTTTCGGAGTGCTGGCATTGTCGAGGTTGGTCCCGTTGACACACAAAGTGCTGGGGATATATTTGTCGCAGCTCGCCGGGAACGAGGCTACCTCATAAAAGTATCCATTGGTGAAATCATATTCATAATATTTATACCAGTCCGCAAAATTTCCTGCATAGTGAAAACTGAAATTATATGTCTTATCGTAGCAGTACATAGGTTCTCTGGTATAGGTTATGTTGGTACAGGTCTGACCGGCAGGGCAACTGACCGTGTTCGAGCAGGCGCCGCTTCCGGAACAGGTGCCGGTAAACCTTCCTTTATCAATATACGTGAGATCAAACATACTGGCTGAATTATCGATCATCAGGAGCAGGTTCGGATTGACGCCGCCGACAATAAAAGGTGGGGTGATACAGTAATCGTTCATGGCAGCCGGAACAGGGATGGTAAAAACAAAAAAGAATGCGGCTATAAGGAAAAACTTTGCAATAAAATTGGGTCTTTTTAACATATTCGCCTCCAGTGATGCGTTCCTTAAGTCTCCTGAGTCAATAAACGGGTCACATAAGAAGAAAGCAAGTCCCATACCAGTTATTATTTTTTAACCGCCTGATTTTATTCATATTTTTAATTAAGCAAAACGTTAAAACAATAACTGCGCTTACAAACCTATGTAACGGCTTACACAGAATTCCTGAATACCGGAGACTTGATCCTTTCCCCCGATTTTGCTATCGTTAACCCGGAAAATGCAGAGAGGAGATTCTATGGCAATCAGCAAAGATTTACTCGAAATACTGGCATGTCCGAAGTGCAAGGGTGTTCTCCGGCTGGTGGAGAAGTCACCGGTATCCGAGGGGCAAGGCCTGGTATGCGACAGGTGCAGGCTGCTCTATCCGGTTCGGGACGGGATACCGGTGATGCTCATCGATGAAGCAAAGCGAGTGAATGGTGAATTGCTAAAACAGCTATAACTTAAGGATATCTATTCTCACACCCTCCCCTTTATCCCCTCCCCTCAATGGAGGGGATATTACTACTCCGGCAAGTAAACAGATGAAAGATTTACAGTGCTGTCATTCCGGCTTGTCCGGAATCCTTCTTCGGTTCTTGTCCGCATGCGCCTATATTCGAAAGGATTCCCGACGCGCTTCGCTTGCGGGAATGACAGCTAATAAGTAAAAACCGATTTTGAGGTTCTAGTCTTATTTATATACTTTTCTATAATAAGAGTTGTGCAGTATTTATTGGTGTATTCTGAAAAACCGGCTGAGCACCTTTTCGATATTCGCGGGGATACTGTCCCTGGCATTCATAATAAACATCCTGTCCCCTATCTGGAAGAGTTCTTTTTCCAGTCGGAGCGCCGGCGGCAGAGCGTCATGCCGTTTGCCTGATTCTTCCTCGAACATGGGGACTATCTTGTCCTTCATCCTCAGCTCCGTATCCACGAAGAAGACGCTGATTTCCGGCGAAAGGTCCAGAACCCTGTCGAAAAAAGCAGATATTTCCGTCTGATAGATCTGTTTCGGCGGAGATGACTTGATCTCCATATAGAGGATGGAACTGTCAACCTTTGCAATAAGGTCGTAATCACCCCCGACTTTCGGCCGTTTGAACCGTATCCCCCAGACAGCCTCTGCCTCAAACTCTCTTTTGCATATCTCCGCAACAAACCATTCGAGGGTCTCACCGAAGCTCTTGATCCGGCCCTGTGCGAGTTTGAACCCCTCCTGAACATTGGTTATAAGACCGACATGTTTGAGATACTGCAGATATTCTTGTGTAACTTCGGCGCTTGCATACCGCGCAACCTGTTCAACCCCAAAGGACTGCTGGTGTTTGATAACCTCACGGAGGAAAAGCCGGAAGGAATATTTCTTGAGCATCTCGTAGAATCCGTCAATAAACGCAGCTTCGGGAAGGAACAAATCGTCTGCGGGTTCCCTTCTGAATATCCTGAACCCCCTTCGTTTGAGGAGGACGTCAAGAGACGGGGTGAGTTCCGTAAGAGATCTTCTGAGCCGTTTTATCTCTTCGCGGAGTGAAGCGGTTTCATCTGGTATTTTCTCTGCAGGCAAAGTTTTACTCTTCTTTCTGTCATTCCCGCTTGTCGGGAATCTTTCCGACGTCATGGTTTAGGGAAGGATTCCGGACAAGCCGGAATGACAAAGTCACAAAAATGAGGGTCATCCAATATGCAGATTCTGGTCAAACAAATTTTTCTCATTCCCTGTACGGTATTACATCACAGGAATTTGATCGCTATCCTTCTGTGCCGGGGGCCGTCGAACTCGCAGAAGAAAACAGCCTGCCAGGTACCGAGGACTAACTTCCCTTCGTCTATGACCACATTCACTGAATTTCCGACGAGGGTTGTTTTGATATGGGCATCGGCATTGCCCTCCCTGTGGGAATAGTTCATCTCATGGGGAACAAGCCTGCTGAGGGCATTGATGATGTCACGCTGCACA
>JAGVOC010000361.1 GCA_020052975.1 Desulfobacterales bacterium
ATCTGGTAGGCGCCGACTGGACATACGGCTCAAAAGGCTGGGCTGCTGAGAATTATTGCCTGTTCATGGCAGATAACCCGTCATGGAAACACATTGTCGAAGTCAAGGCGAAGGCTGTGGATGATTTGAAATGCAAAGTCTGGCTCAATACGGAGTGAGGGCACGAACTTTTCGCGGTCCGGGTCGGACTGAAAAAATTCAACATCCCCTATAATTTTGAAATTAAGAGCATCATTCAGTATTATGCCCAGTGGATCCGGGAAGGAAAGCTCAAGGTCAATTCCGACTGGAATAAGGATTTAAAAGTGAAATTTACAGTTCAGGATCCATGCCAGCTTGTGAGAAAAACCTTTGGAGACCCTGTTGCCGAAGATCTGAGATTCGTGGTTAAAGCCGTTGTGGGCGAAGAGAACTTTGTCGATATGACTCCGAACAGGTCTAACAATTACTGCTGCGGAGGCGGAGGCGGTTTTCTCCAGTCGGGTTATCCTGAAGCAAGGCGTGCTTATGGAAAACTGAAGGATGAGCAGATAAAGAATACCGGCGCTACGTACTGCATAACACCGTGTCATAACTGCCATGCACAGATTCATGATTTATCCGAGCATTACGGCGCAGGATACCATACGCTTCATTTATGGACACTGATATGCTTATCTCTCGGTGTTCTTGGAGAGAACGAGCGCACGTATCTCGGGCCTGATCTGGCAGAGGTCGGGTTGTAAAGAGAACACCCGGTTTGATTTGTAAGGGTAGGAATAACAGCCAAATTATTCCTGCCCTTTTTTTATCTGAATTTATGGCCATAACTTGACAATGAAGTATGCAGGGGTTACTTTGACCCGCACATGAAATCGGGGTCATCATATTTGACGGACTCGTAAAAATTCTATTTTCTCACAAAGGCACTAAGATCACTAAGAAAATATCATTTAATATTAATAAGTTAACTTTGTGATCTTTGCGGCTTGGTGTGAGATCTCGACTTTTTACGAATATCACTAATTTTTCAGGGGGGAGTGGTTTTATGGAAATGATACACAGCGGCGCAAGTTGTGAAGCGGCGAAACAGAAAATGAAAAAAGACGCACAGGATTCTTCGGTTGAAGGATCTCTTAAAAAAATAAAACACAAGTTTATTGTCATGAGCGGTAAAGGCGGTGTCGGCAAGACAAGCACTTCCGTGAATCTTGCCATAGCCCTTTCAAACAAAGGTTTTAAAGTCGGTTTGATGGATGTCGATCTTCACGGGCCCGATGTTCCGAGAATGCTTGGACTAAAAGGAATGATCGATTTAAGCAAGAACCATAAACTTGCTCCAATGAGATATTCCGAAAAGTTAAGCGCCGTATCCATAGAAGCTCTTACCCCGAATAAGGATGATGCGATTATATGGCGCGGCCCGATTAAGTATTCCGCCATAAAGCAATTCATAGGAGATGTTGACTGGGGTGAACTTGATTTTCTGATTATAGACAGCCCTCCCGGCACAGGTGACGAGCCTTTGACTATTGCGCAAACTATAAGAGATGCAAGGGCAATTATTGTCACAACACCCCAGGAAGTTTCTCTTGCGGATGTTAGGAAATCTATTAATTTCTGTAAAATAGTAAAAATGGAAGTATTCGGACTTATTGAAAACATGAGCGGTTTTATCTGCCCTCATTGCAATAAAACTATTGATCTTTTCGGTACCGGAGGCGGAGAAAAAACGGCAAGGGAAACAGGTATAGAATTTCTAGGTAAAATCCCGTTTGATCAGAAGGTGGTATCGTGCGGTGATTCGGGCGTCTCTTTGATTGACAAGCATTCCGGTTCTCCTGTTGCAATGGCATTTGACAGTATTGCAGATAAAATGGCTAAGCTTGCCGGAATATGAGGTCCATTGAAGCTAAGAAATTTGTAACTATTCAGGAGACAGGAGCCAGAATTCAGGAGCCAGAATGAAAAGGGTGCCCGCTAAAGATTTTCAAGACTTAATCGTACCTGCCTGTGCGTGGCACGCAGACAGGTGGCAAAAGGCACATCAACTTGTTTTATCTATGTATCTTTTTAGCAATAATTTTCCCAAAAATGAGACGTATGGGCTGATTTCCCAAACCAGGCGAGCTGTGATTTCTATTCCGGTTGATATAGTTGAAACATATACCGCTTCTATTCTGGATTCTGGCTCCTGACTTCTGACTCCTGAGTAGTTACAGAAATTTTATCATCTGATTTATTGTTTTTTTCCGTATACCATATCGGACAGGACTGGCGGAATTTGCAGTAAATGGTCGGATCAGTGCAGTGCATGCACTCTTCGCACATATAAACACCGTGCTTCATACATGAATAACTGGTGAGCCTGTCGTTATGATTAACACATTTTTCCAACTCAATTCCTTCCCTGTTAATTCCTGATCGATTCTCATTAACTGTTGCAAGCAGGCGCTGTTATATTGTAATAATAAATGACGGCTTCGTAAAAAGTCATTCTGCTGTGTTACGCTTCATCTTTCGTCATTGCAGCGTACCAAAAAGTACGCTTCATTCCTCAAGATTTGCGCGCCTTGCATAATGAGCTTTTTACTTTGCCGTCAGAATATCGACTTTTTACGATTTCATCATAAACCACAGTTAAACATTTTTCTCAAACCATTATAACCGACGGAGCTGATAGTGGCTTTTAACGG
>JAGVOC010000381.1 GCA_020052975.1 Desulfobacterales bacterium
GCACTTCATCTTTCGTCATTGCAGCGTACGAAAAGTACGCTTCATTCCTCAAGATTCGTGCGCCTTGCATAATGAGCTTTTTACTTTGCCGTCTGAATTCCGACTTTTTACGAAAGCATCAATCTACTGTGAATTCGCAGACTTCCCCTGTCACTGGAACCCTTGAATCCTTGACCCCTTGAACCCTATCCCTATTATATAAATCTCTTTGCTGGCCTTACGGCTGCTTTGCGGTTTAAAAATTTTATGGGTGTTATATGCAGCCTTAACCATTTCCGAAAATTTTTTGAAATCATCCCCCTGAAAAATTTTACATAAAAAAGAGCCTCCGGCCGCAAGAACTTTGTTTGCAATATCAAATGCCGCCATACATAAATCATATGATCTGGCCGAATCGACAGACTTGTTTCCTGTTGTAGCCGGAGCCATATCGCTTATCACGGCATTAAAATTATTTCCGATTGAGGAGAGCAGTTCATCGTCAATGGACAGAATATCGCATATATAAATCCTGGCATTTTTAGGGATATCAACAGTGACCGGCTTTATATCTAATCCGACCACGAATCCCTTTTCGCCTGCCAGGACTGATGCATAAAGGACCCACGAACCGGGGGAGCATCCCAGGTCAAGAACCCTGTCCCCTTTTTTTATAATTTTATTACGGCTTTGAATCTCCTGCAACTTGTACACTGATCTTGCAGGATAATTATCTTTTTTAGCCTGGCGGGAATAATGATCTTCCCACTTGCCGGCCTTTGAGGCTTGTCGTTTCATATACTCAAGTATTTTCCAAGTCAAGAAAGATGACGGCTTCGTAAAAAGTCATTCTGCTGTGTTGCGCTTCATCTTTCGTCATTGCAGCGTACCAAAAAGTACGCTTCATTCCTCAAAATTCGCGCGCCTTGCATAATGAGCTTTTTACTTTGCCGTCTGAATTTCGACTTTTTACGAAGCTGTCAGCTAAAAGCCTTTAGAACAGCAGCTCTATTGCTTCCGATATGTTTTTTATTCCGGCAAGCTCAATTTTTTCGATTCCCGCCATGCGTTTCAGATTGCTGTCCGGTACAAGGCATTTTTTAAACCCCATCTTCTGAATTTCAGAAACCCTTGTTTCCACATGACTTATGGCTCTTACCTCGCCGGTCAGGCCGACTTCACCTAGGACAACCGTACCTTCTGCCACAGGGCGGTCTAAAAAACTTGATGCGACAGCGGCTATGATTCCCATATCTACTGCAGGCTCATATATTTTAACCCCTCCTGCGACATTCATGAAAATATCGTAGCCCATGAGGTGCATTCCGAGCTTTTTTTCCATAACAGCGACCAGCAGGGCCACTCTGTTATTATCGAGCCCTAAGATTGTTCTGCGGGGAGTCCCGAAATTTGTGCTGCTTGCGAGAGCCTGAATCTCAACAAGAATCGGCCTTGTGCCTTCCATGCTGGCTGATACGACAGAGCCGGGTGAACTAAGGGGCCTTTCCGAAAGGAAAGCGGCAGAAGGATTGGTAACTTCATCGAGGCCTTTTTCCTTCATTTCAAAGACCCCTATTTCATTCGTTGAGCCAAACCTGTTTTTCACTGACCTCAATATTCTGTAAACATGGTTCCTGTCCCCTTCAAAATATAAAACCGTGTCAACCATATGCTCAAGAAGCCTGGGGCCGGCAATTGCCCCGTCTTTGGTAACATGGCCAACCAGAAATGTGGGAATATTCGATTTTTTTGCATTAAGCATGAGCTTCATGGCTGATTCCCGAACCTGGCTTACGCTACCCGGTGCTGAAGAAAGATCGGGACAGAACATCGTCTGTATTGAATCTATTACAAGAACATCGGGCCTGACCGACCCGACCATCGACAATATGGCTTCAACATCAATTTCTGAAACAACGAGAAGGCCGCACGATTCAGAAGATAGTCTTCTGCTTCTTATTTTTATCTGCCTGACCGATTCCTCGCCGGAAACATACAGAACTTTCAGTCCCATCTTTGACAGTCCGGAAAGGGCCTGGAGCATGAGGGTGGATTTTCCTATTCCCGGATCACCGCCCAGGAGAATTATTGTTCCGGGGACAAGCCCTCCTCCCAGGACACGGTCAAATTCGCCGATTCCTGTTGAAATGCGCTCCTCACCGTCAAACTCGATGTCATCAATGCATACAGGCTCCCTCCGGGCCGACAGGAGGCCTTCTAAAGAAGTAGTGGGTTTTGTGTTTTGGTATTCTTCGACAAAGGTCTGCCACTGACCGCAGTCAGGGCATTTGCCGAGCCATTTTGGAGCCTGGTATCCGCAGGACTGGCAGCAATAGATGGTTTTCGTGTTTTTTTTCAATTTGAAAGATTATCCGCAAATTATCTG
Organism: Desulfobacterales bacterium; assembly: GCA_020052975.1. The sequence continues at coordinate 2,366 of JAGVOC010000381.1, forward strand.
ACAGGATTTACAGGATTAACAGGATGATTTGTCGGGCCGCTCCGGAAGAGCAGCCCGAAACACTTATCCGCTTCGCGGAGGGTGATAATCGCAGCCTATCACTTTGTGAGTATAGTCTTCTTTTTCTACCCTATTGCCCCACCCACTGCAGGTAATATCTTGTCAATCCTGTTAATCCAGTCTAAAAGCCCTATCCGTCATTATTATTTGACAATATAGCATATAACATGTCTATTATGCCAGATATTATAAAGGTCGATATTTATGAGTCAGGATAAAACAAATATTTCTTTTCCGGTTGACTATCATATTCATACCATCCTTTGCAACCACGCCAGAAGCAGCATGGAAGCTTATATAAAAAAAGCTGTTTCCATGGGATTTCAGGAAATATGCTTTTTTGACCATTTGACTCTAGGCGAGCCGGGAAACAGGCTTTCAATGACCCCGGAAGAGGTGCCTCTTTATTTTAACGCGGTTCAGATGCTGAAATGGCGCTATATTGGGGTTATTAATATCAAGGCGGGCCTTGAGACTGATTTTAATCCTTTGCACGTTGAATTGATCCAAAAGATTTCAGAAGCGTATGCATTCGATGTCATAGGCAGTTCCCTTCACTTTCCCGGAGGAATAGATGTGGTCAGCCGCAAATCCGAATGGAGCAGGGGCGAAAAGGATTCCGACTATATTTATGGTATTTACCTTGAATCTCTTGATAAAATGCTCGATCACAGCTATTTTGATATAGTGTGTCATCTTGATCTTGTAAAAAAGTTCGGGGGAAATCCTTCGCGAAGCTTTGAAAATGAATTTGATTCTATTATAGAAAAAATTGGCAGGAAAAAGCTTACTGTCGAAGTCAACACAAGCGGATACAACCACCCTGCGAAAGAGGCATACCCCTCTTTTGATATTATAAAAAAATGCTGCAAATCAGGTGTTGAAATAACATTAGGTTCAGATGCGCATGATCCGGAAAGCATAGGGCAGCACTATGATACTGTATTGCCTCTAATTCTTCAGGCAGGTTACAAACAACTATCTGTATTTACAAAGAGAAAATGGTCAGGACTTCCCCTGCCTGCAGGTGGTGGCAATGATTAGAGAACTTGTACTTGGAAAAATTGGATGTTCTTCAAAGGTCCCGATTAGCCGAAAGGATAATATTATCATGAACGATGCTTTCATCTTAATAAAGAAATTTCTTTATGTTTCCGGCTGTTTACTGGTTATGGTGTTCTTTTTACCGTTTGAAAAAGCAGTGTGTGCCGATTTCAATTACTTTGGGACGTTACAGGAAAAACTTGTTTCAGAGGGATTTGAAAGGGGAAAGATTGTCCTGATTTATCAGTCTCCGCAGGTTTTTTTTGACACGAAAGGGGTCTCTCTTTTTTTTGTGCACAGGGAAGCCGGTTTGAATTACAGTCAGTTTCCTTCACAGCTTTCTCTGGCAGCAGCGAAAATTTATATGAAAAGATATGAAGATGAGTTGTCAAAGACCGAAGAGATATATGGAGTGGACAGAGAGGTAATTACCGCAATAATTCTTGTTGAAACCAAGTTCGGACAATCACTCGGTAAGAGGCAGGTCATAAACACTCTTTCAACTATGGCTTCCCTTTCAGATGCTGACGTAAGAAACAGGTTCTGGGAAGAGATTTCCGGTTCAACAACCCTTTCCTTTGATGCATTTGAAAAAAAGGCATTGGATAAATCAAGCTGGGCTTACAGGGAGCTTAAGGCTTTATTAAGGTACACAGAAAGGGAGGAAATAGATATCTTTAAAATACCAGGATCTTATGCCGGAGCCGTGGGAATTCCCCAGTTTATGCCAAGCAACATAATCAGATATGCAACAGATGGAAACATGGACGGCCGGATAGATCTTTTTGAACATGCCGACGCCATAGCAAGCACAGCAAACTTTCTTAAAAAGTGCGGCTGGTATCGGGGAATAGATAATGAGAAGGCTAAAAAGGTTATTCGTCAATATAACCCGAGCAGTTATTATATTGATACAATCTTACAAGTGGCGCAAATGCTTAAATAGTTTCCATCCGGAAATGTCCCTTTTGTGCGATCTCGGCGTCAATCTGCGGGATTTCTTGTGCGGCATACATTGCGTATGCCTCCGCGCAATCCCTTGATTTCCTTGAGCTTGCCCAA
>JAGVOC010000156.1 GCA_020052975.1 Desulfobacterales bacterium
CTTGAATTTCAAAAAGGCTGGCTTGCAGTGGATAAACCATGCGGATTGAGTGTCCATAATAATCCCGGAAATGACCTTGTTTATGTGTTGTCTGACAGGATTAGTTCAGATGCTTTACTGAAAAAGCATCTTGGGATAAATGCCTCCTTCCTGATTCATCCGGTTCACAGGCTGGACAAAGAGACCAGTGGGGTGATGTTGCTTGCTACGGACATCAACGTCTTGCGCAACCTGTCTGACTTGTTTCTCAAGGGCAGGGTTAAAAAAAGATACCTTGCCCTTGTACATGGTGTTTTTGATCGTGAGGCAGGAAGTCATCAATATAATATATGGGATTATCCCTTGTCAAAGACAGCAGGCGGCAGAGAAGACCCTGTTGGTAAAGGCAGGCGTGTAAACTGTGTGACCCGGTACAGGGTGTTACAGCAAAGCAGCCGTTATTCTTTGCTGGAGATTGAACTGATGACCGGTCGGAAACACCAGATTCGACGTCATGCAAAACTTTCCGGCCACCCTGTTACAGGAGACACTCGGTACGGATCGAAAAAATCTATCCGCTATTTAAGAGATACTCTCTCCTATCATCGGCTGGGACTTCATTGCAAATGTCTTGAATTCGTTCCGCCCGGTCAAAAAGAAGAGGTCCGCATCATATCAGAGAATCCTTTAACCGATATGGATAAGCTTCTTTCAGGTGATGTATTGCAGATGTAATGTGTTAAGACTGTTGGAACACCGACTCCGGGAAAAATAACTAATTATTGAACTGACGTAAAATATAAAAAGGAGGACAATATGGGCAATCCACTCTGGAAGCCATCGGAAGAGAGGAAGATGAATGCCAATATAACAAGGTTTATAGATGCTGTTAATAAGCGTTATGGGAAAAGCTTTTGCTCTTATGACGAACTTTATGACTGGTCGATAAATAATATATCCGATTTTTGGGCATCTGTTTGGGATTTCTGTGAGATCAAGGCTTCCAGGGATTATGACATTGTTGTTGATGACCCTGGTAAAATGCCCGGGACAAAGTGGTTTACAGGGGCAAGGCTTAATTTTGCTGAAAATCTCCTCAGATATAGGGATGAACACACAGCTTTTGTATTTAAAGGGGAGAATCAAAAATCGGCAAAAATGAGTTACTCTGAGCTTTATGATTCTGTGGCGCGTCTGGCAAAATCACTTCGAGAGATGGGAGTTACCCCAGGGGATCGAATAGTTGCATACATGCCCAATATGATAGAGACAGCTGTTGCCATGCTTGCTGTTACCGGTATCGGTGCTGAATGGGCTTCCTGTGCAACTGATATCGGTCCAGGAGCAGCTTTAGATCGCTTTGGTCAAATTGAACCAAAGGTTTTATTCACTGCTGACGGATACTTTTATAAAGGGAAGGCTTTTAGTTCCCTTTCCAATGCGGCTGAGATTGCAAAAGGAATACCTTCAATTGAAAAGGTTATAGTAACTTCTTATACCGAACAGAAACCTGACATTGGCTGTATTCCTAACTCTGTACATTATGATGATTTCCTGTCCGGGGAAAACGGGCTTGAAATTCAGTTCGAACAATTACCCTTTGATCATCCCGTATTTATTATGTTTTCTTCCGGAACGACCGGTAAGCCAAAGTGCATGGTTCAAGGAAGTGGAGTTCTTGTCAATCACTTAAAAGAGCTAATACTTCATGCTGATTTAAAGCGGGAAGACACGATCTTTTATATAACAACCTGTAGTTGGATGATGTGGAATTGGCTGCTGAGCTCACTGGCGACAGGGGCTACTATTGTGCTATATGATGGCAATGCCCTTTATCCCGACGCAGGTGCCATGTGGAAGTTAGTTCAGGATGAAAAAACAACTGTTTTTGGTTGCAGTGCAAGTTATATTAATCATCTCAAAAGCCAGGGAGTTAAACCTGGAAAGGACTATGACCTGTCTTCACTGAGACAAATATCCCAGACCGGATCACCTCTTTCAGCCAAAGGATTTGAATATGTTTACCAGGAAATTAAGGAGGATTTGCATTTTAATTCTATTGCAGGTGGCACGGATATCAATGGTTGTTTCGCTATTGGAAGCCCTATGCAGCCGGTATATGCCGGTGAATTACAGGGCCCGGGATTAGGAATGAAAGTAAAGGCATATGATGAAACAGGCAATCCGGTAGTTGACCGGCAGGGAGAGCTTGTTTGCGAAGCCGCCTCCCCTTCAATGCCACTTTACTTCTGGAATGATCCTGATGGCAAAAGGTACAGAGATGCCTACTTTGATTTCTATCCTGATTTGAATGTATGGCGGCATGGTGATTACATTGTGGTTAATAGTGACACAGGTGGAATTACTTTCTTTGGCAGATCTGACTCCGTCTTGAAGCCTTCCGGAGTGCGAATAGGCACAGCCGAGATATATAATCAGGTAGAAAAATTGGAAGAAGTTGCCGATAGCCTTGCAATAGGTCAGAGCTGGCAAGGGGATCAGCGCATCATTCTCTTTGTTAAACTTGCTGAAGGATATCAGTTAACAGACGATTTGAAAAACAGGATTAAAAAAACCTTGCGGGAAAACGCCTCACCCAGACATGTCCCGGCTAAGATTATAAAAGTGCCGGATATCCCCTATACCCTTAACATGAAGAAGGTTGAAAGTTCGGTTACGAATATAATAGATGGCAGACCTGTCCTGAATAGGGATGCCCTGATCAATCCGGAATCTTTGGATTACTATGATGATCTTGAAGAACTTCACGCGGACTAAGGGTGTGATGGGAATGAATGGCGTCCCCAAGGGGATTTGAACCCCTGTTACCGGCGTGAAAGGCCGGTGTCCTGGGCCAGGCTAGACGATGGGGACGCTGGTGGGCCGTGCTGGACTCGAACCAGCGACTCTCTGCTTAAAAGGCAGATACTCTACCTCCTGAGTTAACGGCCCTTAAAAACTCACATAGTGTCAGTTCTATTGTCAGTTGTAAATGGATTCTTTAATATAATTGTTTGATCCCTTCTTGTGCCCAAGGAGATTATAGTGATTTCAGTATCTAATAATTCCTCTATCCTGTCAATATATCTGCGGGCATTATCGGGTAACTTTCCATATTCTCTGATCTCGTTAAGCTCTTCCGACCAGCCATCCATCTCTTCATAGATTGGCCGGCATGCCTCTAATGTCTTTAAGCTTGAAGGAAATTCTGAGTACATTTCTCCTTTGCAATCGTATCCTGTGCAAATCTTTATTTTATCCAAACCGCTTAAAACATCAAGCTTTGTGATAACCAGGCCGCTAATCCCGTTGATCCTGATGGCATGTTTTACCATAGTTGCA
>JAGVOC010000287.1 GCA_020052975.1 Desulfobacterales bacterium
GACAACGATATCAAAAAGAATTTTCTCGGCATTTTCCGGAATAACACAGGAATTGGACGCATCGAAGGCCAAATCCGTAAAGCCCTTGATAAGTTTCTTATGTTCCTTGTCGCTGAAAGGCACCTGGATAGCCTTTTTCCCGTCGATCATTTTAACTTGGTCGGCCAACTGAACGCCTTCAATTTTTTTAAATTTTTCATCATCCAAAAAAATATTGATATTATAATCCGCCATACAAACACCTCCTGTTAAAATAGCTGTTTTTCATGCATAAGCCTATAATAATTATTATTCCTATCCTATGTTTATTTTCTCTCTGTTCAAAACCACCGGATACTATCTATCAAAATACGTGACTCCTATATTATGTTGAAGTTTTATTGTCAAGAAACTTATATTGAAGCTCCCCCCCAGGCAGCTGGGAAAGCGCTCGCTGTTTCGGTTCAATATTCGATCTCCGATATTCGATATTCGATCCCCGATCCCTCACCCCTCCCGCCTCTCACCTTTTATGCTTCTCGCCTTACGCCTCATGCCTCTCGCCTCTCCTCATGCCTTAATGCCTCATCATCGCTGAGTGAAGCCTTTTGGCCTGCAGGCAGAATGCGTCCAGTTTTGCTGTTATCAGTTGAGGAAAAGGAGACCCATCGCTTTCAATTGCAAGAAAAGGAAGACTGTCAACATCCGAAAGAATATTTTTAAGCCGCCGGTTATTATGTTTTGCCGCAAGTTTGTCCTCGCGGTTCATGATCTCGCTCAAAATCGCTTCAGAAAGCCTGTTGGGCATGCATCCAAAAGGGCCGATTGCAATTACTCCGCAGGCATGGGCAGCTATTTCAGAGATAGAGCTTCCGACAGTCAAAACTGCCTCTCCCGTTAGATTTGGCGATATGTAAGGCATGGCGGTCTTAATAATTGATTTTGCATTCACAGGCTCAGCATGCACAAGCCCAGATTGTGACAATATTTTCTTTATGCTTTTTTCATATTTTCTCATATAACTCTTTTTAATAACATAAGAGAGTCTTTCCAGGGGGCCCATTTCCGAATCAACAAGACCTTTATCAACCAGATAATCGCAATAATAGAGCCACTCCGCAATCGGAGAGCAGACAGTTGCAAATCCCATATCAGCCAGTCTTTCTGTAATATGCTGTCTTGATATCGAATCCCTCCGGACAAATATCTCACCAACAAGCGATATCCTTGGAACTTCGTCCGGCGGAAGTTTCATCGGAAGCGCTTTAAATTTTTCAGCGCTCTCTTTTATCTTCTTTCCGAAACTACTGAAGTCTCCTTTCTCCAGTTCACGGAGAATCAAACGCCATTCTTTTTCAAAAAGATCCAGAGCGGAATCACGATCAAGGGCATTTGCCAAAATCATTGAACGTATATCTTCCATCACATCCGATACGACAACACTCCACCAACCTCTTCTGTGAAAATTGTTTCCCATTCCTCCGTATGAATTCTCGGAAGTAAGGGACAGCATGGCAACATCTGGGATCCCGAGCCTTGCAATAAGATCTTCCATAAAAATATGATACTGGCCGAACCTGCAAGGACCGGAAGAAGTCGGCATGAAATAAATCAGAACATCTCCCCTTGATTTTCCGTTATTTATGTGATTAAGAAGCGTCCCGGTAGTCAGTATCAGAGGCAGACACTCCTTACAGGACGTATTGGCGCGTCCAAGCTTCAGAACTGCTTTGTCGGCAGGAGGATGAGCCACAACATTAAAGCCGTTTGCCCGGAATACAGCAGCAAACGATTCTGAGGCTAACCGGCCCATTGAAGGCAGCAGCAGCGTAACGCTGGGATCAGTAACTGGAAGAGTCCTGCCGGATGAAGTGGTTACCTTTGCAACTCCATTATCAAGAGCCACTCTTGCCGGTATAAATTTTTTCGTCCTGCTCACAATCTTTTTTTCGGATATCAGATGCCTGTAAGAATTTATAATATCGATGAAGGCTTCAATTCTTGTTTCTAAACCGGCATCTGCAGTATGGTTATCGAGCTCAAGGGTTAATGACGGCTTTTTCCCCATGATATCTCTGAAGTAGCCCAGGAGAAAAGAATCGGGACCACAGGAGAAGTTGGTTATAAAGGTTCCGAACAGCTGGGGGTGGCGTTCAACTATCTTTCCGGCTTTAAGCAACAACTGGCCCATACCCCAGTACATATGTCGTTTGCTTTCTTCATTATCGAAATCAAGAAAATCAAACGGCAGGACCCTTATGCCTCTTGAGGCAAATTTACGGGGTATCCCCATATGAGCTTCTTCAACAAATCCATTGTAAGGTCTTGCAAAAATGACCACAGCAAATTTATCAGGATCTTTTTCCAGCTCGGTTATTGCTTCTCTGCCTAGCAGCTTCATCTCTTCAACACATCTCTTTTGTGCTTCAATCGCCTTAATAAATGCCTTTTCAGCCGGTTTTCTTGCAGATCCCATAGATACAGCTGTCTCGATCAGAGGTTCTTTCGCGGATTCTATGCCTTTTGTAAGATCAAGGAGCGGCATCAGGATTTTTGTGCCCTTTTTCTTAATTTCCGCAATCTTTTTTCTGAAAGCAGTTTGAAGATAAAATATTTCTCCCTGTACAAGCGGACAGACCTGGGAACTCAGATATCCATTTGTAGCCGGCACTGCCTTAAAATGAGGCAGAAAAATGAATTCGGGAGCATCATCGCCGGAAATAAGAGACCAGAAAAATCCATGAGCCTGCTCAACAGGATAACAAAAGGCGGCCCCTTTCTGATCAATTCCTTCCTGTGAAAGAACTTCGGGCATTACAGTTTCAAACCCAAGTTCACCAAAAAAATTGGAATATAAGGGATAGTATGTATTTACGAGGAAACTTTTGTTTATGCCAATCCGGCCTTTTGGTTTTATTTTTGTTCTCTTGTTCAATAAAGGATGGTATTTTTCAAAAACAAGCTTCTGGCGGGTATTTACTGAATCAAGCTTATCAGCATCGCTTTCGATGTTGTGACGAAGGTTATAATAACGGTTACATGCCCCCCCGAACGGATATTTTTTATTTTCAAGCTCGATTACTGCGATATTACAGCGGCGGTCGCAATCATTTTTTACTCCCCTGCATATAAATGACTTCCCATATTTGACTTCACGGCCTGCAAGGGCTTTTAGATCAAAAAGTTTTCTTGCCAATAAACCTGTTTCGATTCTTTTTTTGACCTCAAGAGCAGCCCCGAATGCCCCCATAAGCCCCGGCTCGGGAGGAACAACAATAGGTTTGCCAACCAAAGCTGCCATGGCAAGAGGAACAGCATTATTGTAACATACTCCTCCCTGCATGAATATTTTCTCTCCTACCGGCCTGTTACCCTTAACCCTGTTTGAATAATTCATGCAGATTGAATAAGCAAGGCCGGCAACAATGTCTTCGTGCTTCATCCCTTCATGTATGGCATTTTTTATATCCGAAGAAATAAATGCAGCGCACTGATCATTGAAGTTCGGAGGCAATTCCCCCTCTAATGCAACTTCGGCTATATCTTCCATTTTTATTCCAAGCGTCTCATATGCCGATTCTTCGAGGAAGGAACCTGTGCCTGCTGAACAGGCTTCATTCATGGCATAATCAGAAGGAACTGAATTTGTAATATATGTATATTTTGCGTCCTGCCCGCCTATTTCAAATATTGTATCAACCTTCGGATCAAAATAGACTGCTGCTGCAGCATGGGCGATGATTTCGTTTATTATACCGTCTGTAAGCGCGTGAAGACCCGCAATCTGGCGGCCTGAACCACACACACCCAGTCCTTCTATGGTTATACCTGAAAGCAACGCCTTATTTTCCAAAGCTTTCATTATAAATTCATAACACTTTCTTGAAGCACCTACCGGATCACCATTTGTCCTGAGATAAACCGATTCAAGGATTGCATTATCCCTGTTCCTCAGAAGAACAGCCTTTGTGGTCGTCGAACCGACATCAAGGCCAAGTGTGCATATATCACCGGCTTCAACATCTCCTTTTGAAATGCCCTTGAATTCCACCATATCTTTAAATTCTTTTAAGGGGTAAAGCGTTTCAAAAGAATGAGCCTCATTTTTAAACAATAACTCAGTGCCGGGAAAAGAGAGCGTCTCATGTTCAAGAGCCCATAAGGCAGCACCAAGAGCTTCAAAATAAGGGGCTTCTCTTGGAATGATCAAGCCCGGGATTTCTCTCTGCAAATAATCAATCATCATCTTGTTTTGGGTAGTTCCCCCGGTGATCATAATATTTTCTCTTTTCACCTTTTTTAAAAGCTCCAGGATCTTGTTTGCCATCATTTTGCAAAGTCCTGAAGCCACCTTTGATTTGGGGACTCCCTTGTTGGTAGCATGGGTGCAATCCGATTTGCAGAAAACTGAACAGCGGCCTGAAACATTATGCGGTTCTTCCGCTGCTGCCCAGGTGGCCGCCTCTTCAATTGAAACATTCATTCTCCGGAGCTGCTGGAGAAAAAACTCGCCTGTTCCGGACGCGCACTTGTTTCCGGTCAGGACATTCGATATTCTTCCGTCATGGTTTAATACATAAACCATGAATGTTTCTCCGCCTGCAGAAACAATGGCCGGGGAGAAAATGTCCGGGGGTTTGACAAACCCGTATGCATATTCAACCGCCTCCGGTTCGGGGATGGCCGATAAATTTAATAGTTTATGGAATCTGCGGCCGGTTGAGGCTATCCTGTCAAAAGAATTCCCAAGCTGTTCAAATGCAGAAAGGAGGGTGCGTCGCGGATCACCTTCATGAGGAAGAGTTAAAAAGCCGGTAATACGGGGGTTGACAGGCAGATCGGTTACTTCCGGACCGGTGCGCAGCTCCGCTTCAAGCTGAACAGCGGAAATAGTTGAAGCGCCGAGGCAGAGCCCGAGAGATCTGATCTTCTCGTTGCGGTATTTCTCCCTGCCGTACTGAATATCCATACCGGTCACCCCAGACGGCCTCGTAAAAAGCTCATTATGCAAGGCGCGCGAATCTTGGAGGAATGAAGCGTACTTATTGGTACGCTGCAATGACGAAAGATGAAGCGTCCGCCTCAGGCGGACCGCGGCGGACAGAATAATTTTTTACAAAGCCGCCAACCTTCAGCTTTTCAGATCAGTTGCGCCCTGCAGAACTATATCAAAAAGCTCCTGTATATCATTCTCTTCGAGACAGGAAAAAGCAACCCTGAGGTCCCGTTTTCCCACGGAAATAAGCCCTACACCATACTTGTCGAGAAGGTGGAGCCTGAGCGTTTCGGCATCCAGATTTTTGAGCCTTATGCACATAAAATAGCCGGAATTAAAAGGATAAACATCCCAGGCCTTTTTGTATTTGGGATCCGAAAGAACTTCTTTTACCTTGATTGCCCTCTTCTTTAATATCTCGAATTTTTCCTTTTTTTCATCCGGATAGTTTTTATCCTTCATCGATTTTAAAACAATGGACTGACTCAAGTGTGAAGCATTTGAAATATTTCCCCTGATGCATCCGGCAGTCTTTTTCTCGAGAGCATCATAAACAGGAGCATGGTCTCCATCAATTTTACACCCATATGTAATAAAACCCACCCTTAATCCCCAGACAAAGTTTTCCTTCGTGGCTCCATCAACCTTGATTCCGAGCAAATTGGAAGACCTGTCACAAAGCCGGGTGAAAACTGATTCTTTTAAAGTTTCTTCATCGTAAAAGAGCCCGAAATATGAATCGTCACAGATAGTTATAACATTTGTTCCTTTTGAGGCAACATTAGAAAGAATATCTGCAATGCCCTCGCCTTCCTTTTTTGTTACAGTATAGCCTGTAGGATTATTGGGAAAATTAAGAAGAACTATTATTTTTTCACTCTTCTTAGCCTCGGTATTTATGATTTGTTCAAACGCTTCAAGATTATAACCGCCTTTTTCAGTAAAAATCGGGTACTGGCTGATCCTTGCCCCTTTTCTGACATTTAAGATCATGTTGTAGTTTCCCCACATCATGTCAGGCAGAATTACAACATCACCTGGATCAGCCCACAGATCGGCAACCATGCTGACCGCGTGAGTGATGCCGCAGGTAACAACAGGCAAGCTGATTCTTTTCCCGGCAAGGGAAGGATTTTTTTCATAAATGGAATTCTGCCAGGCTTTCCTTAATTCCGGAATTCCGAAGGAAGGGGCATAGGTTAAAGCCTCTTCAGCCTGAAGGCCATTCAGCATGGACATCACGGAAGAAAAATGCATTGTCTTGCCGTTTTCTGTTGCAATTCCGATTGTTGCATTCAGCTTATGTGCTTTTTGTTTTGCCTCGGCGCTCTGACTCAAAATGCCTTTAGGGAAAAAAAGATTTTTCCCGATGGCCGATAACATATTAAGCAGATTTGGATTTTCTATTTCAATCGCCTTGTTTAACTGTTCTGCAATAGGATTCATAAGTTCAACTGCCTCGCAATGCTGTTGTTAAGAGTTACATTCATGGCTTTTTTATTCTGGTCAGCCCCTTCCGATGCTTTTTGAAGTCGAATTTGATGATTTCATTTCTGACCTCTTCATTCATGCCCACAAATTTTGTGCCTATGGTGAAGCTGTCAGGTTTATCTGGTGTCGATTCAACGCGGACAACCTCCCCATACAAATGAAGGATTTTTGCCGGATATGCCTGAAGCACCATCCTGATTTTGAGAATATCTCCGATGTCGAATTGCTCTTTTACTATCAGGCTCATGCCTCCGCCGCTGATATTGAGCGGTTCCACCCACATTGAGTCGGCCCATTCGCTCCTGGGGAAGGTAAAGCTGATAAGATAATCGAGTTTCGTATTGAGCATATTGAGCCAGAGATTAAGATGTTCATCCTCCACCGGGGGGGGCAGCCAGTCTTCAATGACAATACCGCCTAAAGATAACCGGCAATTCAGGTCTTCGCCTTCCTGGCGGGAAAGACGATGGACCTGAAATGGCATCAATGTGCTTGCGCGGGGATGAGACCTTTTGTCCTTATTTTTCATTACTAAACCTCCTGCATTTTCGGCTTTTTCGCAGTTACTGTAGAGAGGCATCGTCGTCAATATTCAGAATATGCTCTGTTTCCTCATCGCTGTATCCGGACCTTATAAGGATGGGCTGTGACTCCAGCCTGGATAACGGTTTCTTCAAGGAAATCACGTCGGGCAAGTCGTCCGTGAGCGGCGACTGATAATAAATATCCTGCGACACTTCAGCGGAAGGGCGGAAGGTCTGTGCGTAGGGGATGTAATTACCGCGGGTATTCAGATAGTCGCTCAGGTAACGCTCGGCCGTGAACATACCTTCGTTTTTCCCGATCTGTACGGCGCTGTTGAGCTGATTCAGCTTGTTCTCGCGTATGAGATTCTTGATGGACTGGGTTCCCCTGACAATGGTCAGCAGAGGAACGCGATAACCGAATTTTTTCAGATGGACAAGCTCCTGAATGATGATCCAGTTCAGGGTAGATGCAATCTGATAGCGGATCTCGTTTTGGGCCTCCAGAGGGACGGCATTGCACAGGCGGTATATGGCCTCTTCCGGGCTGGACGCATGCAGCGTCGCAATCACCAGATGTCCTGACTCTGCAGCATGGAGGGTGAGCTGCATCGTCTTCATTTCCCTCAATTCGCCCACAACGATGACATCGGGATTTTCCCGCAGCACATCGAGGAGCCCCTGTTCAAAGGAAGGCATATGAGGGCCGAGCTCACGCTGCTGGATAAAGGATTTACGGGATTGAAACCTGTACTCGATTGGATTTTCGAGTGTGATAATATGTGCCTGATTAGAGCTGTTGATATCGTTGATAATGGCGGCAATGGTCGTTGTCTTACCGACTCCTGTAGCCCCGCACGTCAGAACAAGGCCGGATGTCATTTTTGCAATTTCATGTAGAGAGGGGTGTAGATTGAGTTCATCGATCGTCGGTATATGGCCCGGAAGGATACGAATCGCAAAGCTTATTCCACGCGCCGTAGTAAAAATGTTGATTCTGAGACGGGCATTGCTGAGGGACATGGCATAATCGACAGACTTTCTCTGCTGGAGGGCTGCCAGTTGTCTGGGGTTGAGAATCTTTCTGACAAGGTCATCGACCTCCCTGTGTGTCCACGTCGATGCGGTGTGAAAATGAATGGCACCGTTCTTTCGTGACACGATCGGATGCCCGCCTGTAATATAGATATCAGACATCGATTCCTTGACGGCGCCGCTTATGACATTTTCGAACCGTTTCATTACATCTCCCCCCATGTTGTTCATTCCCGATCCAAGAGCTTTGAAAAACATTCAGATCGCCATTGCCGGAAAAGCTAACCTGCTTAATGTGAACAATATTGAAAAAGATTGCCGCGGAACAATACGCTTCGCAATAACCCAAAGTGTAAGTTGATTATACTTAATACCGGAAAAATGCAACCAATATTGATGGACTCGTAAAAAGTCCATCAACAGGCCGAGGGCGATTAAGCCCCGGCCTGGGGTGAGGGTGGAACCGCTTGAATTTACTTCAAGCGGAGGGAGAGGGGAAGCCCTTTCCCGCCAAGTAAAAAGTCATTCTGTCCGCCGCGGCGGATTGAGCGTCATCTTTCGATTTAAAGATTGAAGCTCCCCGCAGCAAGCTGCTGGGAATCTTCGACCGTAAGGACTTTTTATCTTTTTTTGATTCGCTCGCTCGCCCCGCAACAAGCCGCGGGGAATACGCTTGCTATTGCGGTTCACACAAAAAAAACAGACCGGGCCTATTGACTTAGTTAGCACCTTCGATTAGTAATAAAACCTTAATAACTTAAGAAGTTCAAATATCTATAATCAAAAAGGTTAATAATGAGCCCGGCAATAACCGCTGTCGTTGTCCCTGCTTATAAAGTAATCGAACAGATTGGGGATGTGGTTTCATCAATTCATAAACTTGATTCTGTTAATCACATTATCGTCGTAGATGACAAGTGCCCTTATTTCTCAGGAAAAGAGGCCGAAAAATTGAACCTCGAGAAATTGATTGTGATTTATCACGATAAGAACAAAGGAGTCGGAGGATCGGTTATCACAGGGTATATTAAAGCCATGGAATTGAATTGTGACATCATAATCAAGATAGATGGAGACGGCCAGATGGAGTCTCGGTATATACAGGACTTCATCGAACCGCTGGTCAAAGGTGATGCAGATTATACCAAGGGTAACCGCTTCAAAAACTTGCAGGCATTAAAAGCTATGCCCGGAATAAGATTATTGGGAAACAGTGTCCTGTCGTTTTTGGTAAAAGCGGCATCCGGATACTGGAACATCATGGATCCTACCAATGGCTACACGGCAATTCACAGGCGCGTCCTGGAAAAAATAAATTTTAATAAAATTGAGAATAGATATTTCTTCGAATCAGATATGCTTATTAACTTAAACATCGTCAATGCCGTTGTAAAAGATATTGATATCCCCCCCAAATATGGTCAGGAAAAGAGCTCTATCCGTATAATGCAGGTGTTATTTCAATTTCCTTTCAAGCTTTTCAAGGGCCTGTCAAAAAGGATCTTCTTAAAATACTTCATTTACGATTTCAATATGGCATCCGTCTATATATTGATCGGACTGCCTGTTTTCGTTATCAGTGTCGTTTTTGGCATTGTAGAATGGATAGATTCCATTGTTTCGGGTATAAGCAAGTCTGCCGGAACAATAATGCTTGCGGCTTTGCCCATAATTGTTTCCTTCCAAATGTTAATCCAGGCTGTACAAATTGACATCAATTCGGTTCCGCATAAAGATCGGTAAATCATGGCAAAAGTAATTTTATTATCGCCGCCCTATGTTGATTTATACGGCAAATTAAATAAAGCTGCGGGGAGATACTTCCCGCTGGGTCTGGGGTATATAGCTTCTTTCCTGCGCAAATACGGTTCTCACAGCGTTCAGATTTATGAGCCGGAAGCACAATCCTTAAGCTATACCGATCTTGAAAAAATAATCAGCGACAACGCACCGGATATAGTAGGTTTGACCTGTTCTACTCCTAACTTCTTCAGGGCAATCAGGCTCGCCCGGGCAGTTAAAAATAATTCTGACGCAAAGATTATTATTGGTGGTGTTCATGCTTCAGCGCTTCCGGAATTCATAGCTGAAAAATATCCGGAATTAATAGATTGTGTTGTTATAGGGGAAGGCGAAATAACCATGCTGGAACTGGTCAGAGCCTATGAAAATAATGAGAGCATTGAAGGAATCAGGGGAATTGTATACAGAAACGGAAATAAAACAATTCGCACTGGAACCAGGCCATTTATCGATGAACTCGATTCCATTCCATTTCCTGCAAGAGATTTAATTCCGCAAAAGCTTTTTATACCAAATCTGCATAATGCAAGGCATAGAAACTGCTCAACTTTATTAACAAGCAGAGGTTGCCCCTTCAATTGCAGCTTCTGTGCCTCAAGAATAGTCTCCGGAAGGAATTACAGAATACATTCCGCCGAATATGTTCTCGAAGAAATGCAGATGCTTAAAACAGATTTCCATGCCAGACAGCTCCTTATTACAGATGATACATTTACTATCAATCATGAACGCCTGGAGAAAATCTGCAGGGGAATGATAGATAAAAAACTTGACCTTGAATGGTTCTGCTTTTCCCAGGTCAATTCTGTGAACCGGGAGATGCTTTCGATTATGAAAAAAGCGGGATGTTATAATATAGGATTCGGAATCGAGTCGGGAAACGAGGATATCCTGAGAAAAATGGGGAAACCGATAAAGCCGGAGAAAGCGCTGGAAGCAGTTAGGTTGGCAAATGAGACCGGCATGAAAACCCAGGCATTTTACATTTTTGGGACACCTGGCGAGACAAAGCAGCAGATGGAAGAGACGATTCAATTTGCAAAAAAAGTCGGAGCCACGTTAGCTTTCTTCAATATGCTCGTACCCTATCCGGGAACTAAAGACTTTCACCATTTTTTTTCAAGGACACCTTTGGAAAAAATTGAATGGGAAAAATTTGTAGCTGTTGGTGAACAGTGCATATTGACGAATGCCGATGTGTCACAAAAAGAAATGGAAGAATTGATAGCGACGGCTAATCTGGAATATTATATGAACCCGCGCAGAATAGCAAATATACTGTTTCATATCAGGACGTTTTATGAATTTTCCAATTATGTCAAGGGTGGAATAAGCTTATTCAAGCAGATTCTGAAATGGTTTAAATAAATAATGGCTGCATTGAAAAATGATAAACAAACTTAACTCTTTTGATCTGAATCTCAAATGGCAATTTCCTAATTTAAGAAATTACACATTTGCATTCGTCTCTCTTTTTGTATTTCTGCTTATTATCTATGGAAACAGTTTCAACTGCGAATGGCAGTTCGATGATATTCCGAATATCGTCGAAAATGTAAATGTCCATCTCAAGAGTCTTTTCTGGACGGATATAAAGAAATCTTTCCACATCACTCCTGCTCAAGGGTTGCCAAGACCTGTTGCTTATCTCAGCTTTGGTTTGAATTATTATTCCGGCGGTCTCAATGTTTTCGGGTACCACGTGGTAAATTTCATCATACATTACTTGGCGGCTCTGTTTTTGTTTCTCTTTATATTCAACACATTAAATCTGCCGCTCCTTAAAGAGAAATACCGTCATATTGCTTATCCCGTCACGCTTCTGGCTGTAACTCTGTGGGCCACCAATCCCGTCCAGGTAAACGCCGTTACCTACATTGTTCAAAGAATGACCAGCCTGTCCGGAATGGCTTACATAATGAGCATGTATTTTTATCTGAAAGGCAGAACGTCGGACAATCACTCTCGGAGCATCCTTTTTTTCATGCTGTGCGTCCTGTCTGCCCTTATATCCTTTGGTTCCAAGGAAAATGCCGCAATGCTGCCGGTCAGTTTATTCCTGTACGATTTATTTCTGATTCAGGGCATCAGCCGGCAGACTCTCTGGAAAAACCTGATCATATTTATTTTCCCCCTCTCTTTATTAATTACGTTAAGTGCGGTATTTCTTAATTATTCCCGCATGATCTTCCTGAATTACAGCCAATGGACTTTTACACTCCAGGAAAGATTGTTAACTGAACCGAGGGTAATATTGTATTATATTTCACTCTTACTTTACCCGGTCAGTTCACGTTTAACCATAGATCATGATATTGCTATCTCCCGATCCCTGTTCGACCCATGGAGTACCCTGATCGCCATTCTCATCATCTTATCCCTTATTGGCTATGCTGCATATACTTCAAGAAAGAGCCCCCTTATAGCCTACTGTATCATCTTTTTTTTCCTGAACCACCTTATCGAGGGATCGTTCATTGCTTTGGACCTTATCTTTGAACATAGAAATTACCTGCCTTCCATGCTTTTGTTTGTTCCCGCAGCCATTTTACTTATCAATGTTCTCGATTATTTTGCTTACAGGAAATCGGTTCAGTTTATCATGGCATCAGGAATGATTTTCGTTATTGCGGCACAGGCCCACACTGTTTCCATCCGCAACGATATTTTCAGGTATGATAAGCTTTTATGGGAAGACAATGTGCGTAAAACACCTAACCTCAGCCGTCCTCACGGCGCTCTGGGCAAAATATATTTTGATGAAGGCAATTATGGCGCGGGAGTCATTGAAAATTATAAGGCCTTACAGTTGTTGCGTTATCCCAATTATATGCAGCCTGCCCTGTATAACTGCAATCTGGGCAATTATTTCCTTGTCATTAAGAATAATGAGGATAAGGCATTGTTTCATTATAAGCAGGCGCTGAAATTGCTGCCCCACATGTCGGTTGCGCATTACGGCGTAGCCATGGTGATGTTAAGAAAAGGATCATTAAGTCAGGCTTATGAAAACATTCAGCAGGCAATTTTATATAAACCGAATTACGCCTTCTTCCATAATACGCTTGCCATGATTCATCTTAAGAGAGGTAATTATGACGAGGCAATAAATGAAGCTGATAAGTCGATCGGCTTGTCAGAATATTATTTCAATCCTTCCCTGGCCGTCAAGGCCGAAGCTTTCAGGCTCAAAGGCAACCCGGGTGGTTCCATTATCTACTGGGAGAAATTCCTTAGCCATGATCCCGGCAACTTAAGCGCGCACCTTGCTCTTCTCGAACTGTACGATTTAAAAGGCAAGAAAAAAAAGCTCCTCCCGATTATCGGCGCTCTTCTTTTCCTGAAAGGCAAAAAAAGTTTGGCTGCCATGATAGATGAAATGGCGGCTAAAAAAGATCTGGTATATACGCCTAAAAAAGAGGTCCTTCTTCCAATTATTGAAAAGAGTTTAAAAGAGGCATCGTAAGACCTGAGATCTTTGCATAACATCCGAAATGAAGCCATATCCTGACATGGCGAATGTGAGTTATGCAAAGCTCTCAAATAGAAATGAACCGGGAGAAATCCAACACCTATTTTCCCCGGTTCTGTTTCAGCAGATAAGAACACTTAATGGACTCGTAAAAAGCCGGACGTCGGAAATCGGATAAATTCCGGTTTATACCATAGTAAATTTTATCCGCTTAATGACCTTTAGGTTCTTAATGCCCGCTATGTGGTCGGCAGGACCCAGAACCCGGTGGCAGTAGTTATGGCAACAGTCTGTACCGTTCTCACGGAAATAAGAATTCCCGTTGCTGTTTGAGTGAATGCCACGCCGAAATCGGGACCGACATCCGTACTCATTGATGCAGCAATGGCAGTTGCAGTAGGCTGAGCTCCCGAACCTTCCAGCAGTTTTTTTGCATACATTGAACTTGCCCTGCCCTTTATCTCAGCTATTGCTCCTGATGCTGCTTTAACTCTTGCGCTGTCCTGCATATCCAAATATTTCGGTATGGCAACTGCGGCAAGGATACCAAGGATTACCAGGACAGCAATAATCTCAATTAGGGTAAAACCTCGCTGATTTCTCAATGCATTTTTCAACATTTCCATCACCTCCTGATATATTTATTTATTCCAAAATGTTATAATCCCGGATCAGCTTGCCGACATTCCCTGAAATAATCAGGCATCACCGCTTTGAGACCTTTGCATGACACCCCGTTAAAGGCCTCTCCTTTGTTCTATAAACTTCAGGAGTTTTTATCTCAACTGATCCATAATTGCAACAAATATTTGCAATACTATAACATATATTCTGCTTTTCTCACGATTTAGTGTCCATCTGGAAACAAATTCCGGATAAGCTCAAAAAATCCCGCGGATTGACGCCAATATCGCTCAAAAAGACCACTTCCGGATGGAAACTACTTGACCATTTTGGTCAAATCCCACATAGGCAGGAAAATGGCCATAGCAAAGAAACCGACGACGGCTGCCAGCCCCACCATCAAAACAGGCCCGATGGCATCCGCCAGGCTCTTGACCGAATAATTGACCTCCTCATCGTAATGGGCCGCAACCTGACGAAGCATATCCTCAATATTTCCCGACTCCTCGCCAATGGCCACCATGTCCACGACCATCGGGGAGAAGTATTTAGCCGCACCCAGAGGTCCGGAAATCCCCTGTCCTTCCTGGATCCGCTCGCGGACCCGGTCGAACTCATGGGAGATCGCCGCGTTGCCGATCGTCCCGGAGATGATCTCCATCGTCTGCATCACGGGGATGCCGCTCGCCTGCAGGATGGCAAAAATACTGGCGAAACGGGACATTGCCGCCTTCTGGAACAGGGGACCGAAGAGAGGGAGTTTAAGTAAAAACGCATCCCGTGCGTAAAGTCCGGCGGCCGTTTTGAAGTAAGCCCTCAAAACAACTATCAATAGAAACACGCCTCCGATCAGGATGAACCAGTAATTGGAAATGGCCTGATAGAGAAACATCGCGATCTTCGTGGGCAGAGGCAAAACCATCCCTGATTTCGCGAATATGCCTGCGAATTTGGGGATGACGAAAGTCAGGAGGACGAAAAAAGCGATGCCGAGGGCAGCCAGCACCATAATCGGATACTGTAGAGCGGACTTGATGTCCGACTTTATCTTGGCCTCATGTTCAATGATGTCGATCAGACGCTCCAAAATGTCGGGAACGGTCCCGCTGATTTCACCCGCATTGATCATGCTGAGGTACAGGGGTGGAAAAATTGACGGGTGTTTCTGCATCGCCCCGTAGAGCGTAGCGCCCGACTTGATATCCTGACCGATGGCTGTTATGACCTTCTTCAGCGTCTTGTTCTGGGTCTGGTGTTCCAGTACCTGCAGCAGTCTCAGGATGGGTATGCCCGCCTGCATCATCGAACGGAACTGCTTGGTAAAGAGGATCAGATCGGCAGTTTTCACACTGGCCATGCTCTCCTGGATTCTGGCAAGAAAGGTGCTGCCGCTTCCCGTCTGAACAACCTCCGTGACCTTCGATGGAATGTATCCCCTCGACAGTATGATGTTTTCAGCCATCTCCACCGTGTCAGCCTCGACCGTACCCGTGACGCTCATTCCGTTTTCGTTTATCGCCTGATAGGAAAAATTCGGCATGCTGTTACACCATGACCGCCGAGGCGGCTTCCTCTAGCGTCGTAATCCCCTGAAGGACTTTGCTGGTGACATCATCCTTAAGGGTCCGGAGCTTCCCCTCGGCAATTGCCGCCCGCGTGATATCCTGCGCCGATTTTCGCTTCAGAACCAGTTCCTGGACCAACTCATCGTTGACTAGAACTTCAAAGATGCCCGTCCGTCCTTTGTAGCCGGTATTCGTACACTGATAGCACCCTTTCCCGCGCTGGAAATTGGCATTTTCCACCTTATCCAGCCCCCAGGCTTCCAGGGCAGCCTCCTTTGGCATGTAGGATTCCTTGCAGTAGGGGCAGACGGTCCGCACGAGGCGCTGGGCAAAAGAGACCAGAAGCGCCGAGGCAACGAGGAAAGGCTCGACTCCCATATCGATAAAACGGGTTATCGCCCCGGCAGCATCGTTCGTGTGGAGGGTGCTCAAAAGGCGATGCCCTGTTTGAGCGGCCTGGATCGCGATCTCCGCTGTTTCGGAATCGCGGATCTCGCCCACCATGATAATGTCCGGATCCTGGCGAAGGACTGCCCTGAGGCCGCTCGCAAATGTCATTCCCGCCTTCCGGTTGAGCTGAATCTGGCGAATGTTCGCGATCCGGTATTCCACCGGATCCTCCAGTGTGATGATGTTCGTATCTTCCTGGTTGAGTTCGTTCAGTATGGAGTAGAGGCTTGTGCTCTTTCCGCTGCCCGTGGGGCCGGTGCTCAGGATCATGCCGTAAGCTTTGCGGACCATGGTATCGATCTTGTCACGGTCTGTTTTTATCATCCCGAGCCGGTCGAGGGAATAGACTCCAGAGCTCATGTCGAGAAGCCGCATAACGACATTTTCTCCGTAGATCGTCGGCATGGTGGAAACGCGTACGTTAATCTCCCGTTTTTCCATCTTCAGGGTGAAACGTCCATCCTGAGGAATCCTGGAAACGGTTATGTCCATGTTGGCCAGGATCTTAATCCTTGCAATGATTGGCAATACAAGGGATTTGGGAGGGGAAGGCACCCCGTGGAGCTTCCCGTCCATCCGGAAGCGGAGCTGAACGCTGTTCTGCTGGGGGCTGATATGTACGTCGCTCGCCCCCTCACGGACTGCCTGGGCGAAGATGGAATTCACCAGACGGATCACCGGAGCCTCACCAGCCATGTCCTGCAGTGATGCAACCTGAATCTCTTCTTCGGAAACCACATCCGGAGCCTTCTCAACCTCAGCCTCGATGTCCATGCTTTCCATGACTCCGCTCATGCCCGACTGCATCCCGTAGAGGCCGCTGATCAACTGGTTAATTTCCCGTTCAGTGCAAACGACCGGCCCCACTTCGGAGTTGGTGGAAACCTCTATTGTGTCAAGAGCGCTTATGTCAAGCGGGTCCGTCATTGCAACGATCAGGAGACGTCCCTTTTTTTGAAGCGGTACGATTTGGAGCTTCTGGGCCGTCTCGACCGGAATCAGCCGAGCAAGATTCATGTCGATAGAATAGCTGTCGGGATGGTATTTCTCAATCTTGAGCTGCTTACTCAGCATATCCACGATCTGGCCCTCGTTGAGCATCCCCTGCCGGCTGATATACTGCCCCAGTTTCAGACCGGCCTTCTTGTGATCCGAGAGGGCCTGCTTGAGCTGCTCTTTAGTTATGAGATTGCTCTCGACGAGCATTTCTCCTAGTCTTTTTTTGACGATCATATGTTACACCCCTCATATCTCCATGGGCTTGTCGAACCGCAGCTTGCTGCGGGGAGCTTCAATGTTCAGTCTGCAAAATAGATGGCATCCTTCGTCCGGTTATTAATGATTCCCGCTCCGGATAACAAATCTGCGGACAGTTTCCGCAGAGCATCTTTCGCCTCTCTCTCGCTGGGAAAACCGCCCTTCAGAACTATCAGGAATGACAGGCCATCCTGACTGTTCCACGATGGTACCAGACGGATGTCCGGCTGATCCGCGGGATAGTCCTTTAATAGTTTATACGCCTCATTAAGGTCCGTCTTTTGTGCGATCTGCACCCATATTTTCCCGGGCGCCAGAGGACTGGTTTTTGCCTGTATGGCAGGAAAGCAGATCGTCTCCCCGGCCCTTACCCAGTCCATGTTTCTGATATGGGGGTTCGCCCTGATCATCGCCTGAAAGCGGCCAGTTTCGATGCTTCCGTAAATCTCCTGCAACAGGCCAAACACGGTTCCTCCCTGGCGAATCTTCAGACACCCGAGATTGCCGGGGAACGCCGGAGGTGTTGCGTTTACTGTGCGGATCAACCCCTCTTGTCCGGACTGAAGCGGTACTGTCGTCATGCCCGGCTTGGCCGCAACAGTCATATTCTCACGCGTTTCCGGTTGTTTGGCGGTTGGTTTCAATACGTATGCAGGCTTTGTGCCGTTCAATACTCCGGGCATGAATGCCGCAAACGTAAGAATCGCTAAAAACAGGCCCGTGAAAAGGCTCGCTGTCGCCCATCTTCCCGTCCGGATCGGTTCCGGCATCAGCCGCCTGGAGGCTGAACGAGCGAGAAACCAGCCTGCCCTGATCCGGTTTTGAATGATCAGCGTAAGCAATATCTGATGGCACAAGGTAATGATCTTGCGGGGATAGCCGCCGGTTGCCCTGTATACCGCCCACAGTCCGGGGAGGGTAAAAATCTCCGGCATACCGGCCGGGCGGCTGGCCCGTGCCAGACGGAAGCGGATCATGGCTCTCATTTCCCGGAAATTCAGGGGCTTCAGAAGGTAATATTGATTGATCCGGTCGGCAAAATTCGCGTGAGTTTTCAGGATCTGCCCGAATTCGTTCTGGGCGAAGATTACTATCTGGAGAAGCTTGGATTCGTTCGTTTCGTAGTTGAGAAACTCGCGGAGGATCTCCAGACAGAATTCGGGGAGTTTCTGTCCCTCATCGATGATCAACACAACCGTTTTCTTTTCGTCCACCCCTTTGCAGAAGAGATTGTTTTTAATACTTTCCTTGAGTTGCCATTCGCTGTCTGCCACTCCTACGGCAAGACCGAAAGCGATTGCGACGGTGGCCAGAAATTCGCGGGGGGCACTGAACGAGGGATCGAGAAGCAGGTGCGTTACCACCTCGTTCCGGTCTTCTTCAGATTCAGCAAACCGGAGGATCAGCTGCCGGCAGAGCGTGGTCTTTCCGGTTCCCACCTCCCCCATGACTACGTTAAGACCCCGGCGCAACCGGATTGACAGCTCCAGTTGCTGGAGACAGGCCAAGTGTCCCGTAGACTGGAAAAAAAATCCCGGCTCCGGCGAATTGGAGAAAGGCTCCTTGTTCAGATTGAGGATCTTGAAATAATCCATTTAATCACTCCCCAAAGCACTTCACTCCTGTGAAAGCGGGAGTCCAGAAATAGTTGAAAAGATCCGCCGCGGCGGACTTCCGCGGGAATTACGGAAAAGAGAAATTCGGACTTTTTACGAGTCCGTCAGCTTAGTCACACTGATACAATGATGGTTCTTCTCCCAATTCACTGGAACCCTTGACCCCTTGAATCCTAATAAAATTATTTCGCTGCTGGCGTTGCCTGTGATGCCGCTGAGGTCTGGAACGGCTGCAGGATCCTCGGGGTGATGAAGAGGAGCACCTCCTCCATCGATTCACCTTTCCCCTCACCCTTGAAAAGCCAGCCCAGGACAGGAATCTCCTTCAGCCATGGAATGCCGCTGTTGCCGCCCGAGGCTCTTTGCTTCGTCAGACCCGAGATTACGATGGTCTCACCGTCCCTTACAATCAGAGAGGTCTCCGTCTGCTTCTTGATGATGAAGGGGTTCCCCTGGACGGTCCGTGAAGTGTCAACCTCGTCCTTCTTCACGAGGATTTTCATCGAGAGGTTCAGCCCATCGATGACATGAGGAGTGATCTCGAGGCGAAGAACGGCATCCTCGAACTTGACCTCCTGATTGCCGTCCTTGTCAATTGACACGTAGGGAACCTTCTCCCCGTTTTCCGTGAAGGCCTTCTGGTTATCCAGGGTGGTGATGGATGGGCTGGAGAGAATGTTCAGCTTGCCGTCCTTCTGGAGGGCGTTCAGCTGGACGTCAAGGATGTTGCCGCCGATGCTGCCGAACATAAGGCCTAGCGAACCCGCTCCCCCGGCGACGTTCATGACATTGCCTGCCACGGGGAAGTTTACGCCGAAGCCCTGGCCGCTGATGCCCTTGGCGCCGTATGTCGGTGAATAAGTACCGGACATGGCACTCCCCGGCGCGGTGGCTGTGCCTCCCGAGCCGCCCGGCGTTACCCAGAGGTTATGCCGCCCGACAGTAGAGTTGTACATCCCCCCCCACTGGATCCCAAGGTTACGGGCCGTGTCTTTCGACGTCTCCACGATGTTGGCCCTGATCTGGATCTGGGGTGTCGGTTTGTCTATCTTTTCGATGATCGGCATCATCTCAATCAGGTCGTCCCTTATTGCCGAAATAATCAGTGAATTGCTGTGTTCGTCAACGCGGACCGAACCGCGGGGTTTGTCTTCCTTGCTTCTGGTCAGGAAGGATTCGAGGTTTTCCTTGAGATCCCTGGGCTTCGCATAGTCAATCGGGACAACCACGGTAATGAGAGGTTCGACCCACTTTATCCCCAGCTCCTGGGTCTTCCGCTTCAGATCCATCTCCATATCCTCCAGAGTCATGACCCGGATGATGTCGCCTTCCCAGGTGTAGGTAAGCCCCTGTGTGCGCAGGATGCCGTTGAAAATCTGGTTCCATGGGACGCCGCTGAAATCTATGGTCATTTCCCCTTTGATCTCACTCTTGACAAGGATGCTCTGACCAGCAATCTGGGCCAGGGCGCGCAGAACAGTCTTGACGTCCGCCTGGCGCAACTTCAGGTTGACCGGCTGCGTCGGGAGTTTCCTGCTGGGAGTTACCGCCAGTTGCCCCCCGGTTTCTCCGGTTCCCTTGAGGAGCTCCTGCAGAATGACCGCGCTCCGTTCTCGGGGAGCGGGGGAATGGCCTGTGGCCGTTTCCGCCATCATGGACCATTTATCGAAAAGGGGGTCCTTTTTAACGGTCTCGTTGCCGGCACAGCCAAAGAGCAGCATGGTGGACAGCAGCATGCCCGTCAGGCCTCCCCACGGACATTTAGAGTTGATGTGATCCATCGGCGCCTCCCTTTATTCCTGCAGGGGCACATTTACTGTTGCCCCGATTTCACGGTTTTCGATCAAGATTCTTGACGGAGAAACGCTCTTCAGCATGTATCCCTTGACGTCGAGAACCTCGCCTTCATTATATTCTATGCCATTGATGATAGCCATCCGCTTCCTGCCTACTTCAAGGTAACCGCTATAGATGAATTCGATCTTCGGAACAGCCGACTCATCCTCCCTGGCCTTTACGGTTTTGGACTCGGTCCATGCTTTGAAGGCCTTACCGTCCAGAAAAGGATCCTTTGCCCATTCTTTTTCAGCCCGGCTGAAAATGATTGTGCCGAGATTCTTCGCCGTCCCCTTTTCCAGACTCCCTGCCAGTTCTGTCACGAATGTATTCAGTTCCGCTGTCTTTTCGACCATATCAATCCCGGAATTCTTCTTTTTTGGGGACAGGAAATCAAAGACGGCGTAAAGTATTACAATCGCCACAACCCCCATAATGATCATTTCTCGCTTACCCAGTTTAACCATATCAAACCTGCCTGCTCATTCTACGGCCACCCAGATCTTCAGACTGAATTCCTTGGTGTCCGGTTTCTGCCGAATAGAAATCTCTTCGATATGCTGCACGTAAGGGACACTTCCGAGATTGATTAGAAATTTCCGGAGGTTTACAAAATCTCCCTGGAGGACGGCGCTCACCGACAGGAACTGGGCGTCGCCAGTCAGGTCGTTCAGATTCGGGATCGCTGACACAAGAGACATTCCGCTCATCCTTGCTGTTGTGCGTAAAGCCATAGGAAGAGTATCAATCATGGCTATCGCCAGCTTGCCCTTCGCCGGAAGAGGCAGTACCTCCGAGTCCTTCTGCTCGATCTTGCCCTGCATGGATTGATAGAACGGAGCCAGTGTCCGCTGTTCTTCGATCCGGAATTTGATGTCCGCAGTCTGTGTGACC
Organism: Desulfobacterales bacterium; assembly: GCA_020052975.1. Next base: position 21,543 of record JAGVOC010000287.1, read on the forward strand.
AGTTTCCCCATCTTCATGCCGGACGGGACAATCCCGCCAAATATGAAGAGAAGGATACCGGTCAGGCATAGTATAATATAGACGATGCTATCCCGCGGAATTTTGATGCCCAGATTCGGCTCAGCCATGAACCTTCTCCTCCACTTTCAGATTCAGTATAAAATGGAGCGCCTCGCCCTTGAGATAGGACTCCATGTTATTCTTCTGGATGGTCACCTGATGGAAGAGGGGCGAAGCCTCCAGGGCCATCATATAACCGGCGAGGGATGTCTCGAATATCTGCCGTTCACCCATGATGAGTCCCTCCACCGTGATCTCCTCAACAGGCGCCTTCGGGCTCTCTCCGGATGTCTTAGCCGTATCCCTTCTCGGTACGGAGCCGAGGTTCACCTTCAGATCGAGAAAGCGGATATTCGCCGGCGTCAGGGTAGAGAGTTCGCTTATCACGACCATGCCGAGATACCGGTCGGCATAAACCTTGGAGAGCTCCCGCCGCTGGCTGACCTTGGCCGCCGCTTTCAGGAGCCGGTCCCGATCGACGGGCGAACCAAGCTGTGCAAGCTCCATTTCGAGTCCGGCAATCACCGCCTTTCTCTGGCCGATCACACGGTTCTGGTAAAAGAAGACTCCGGAGCAGATGAGAACAACGGCCAGGAAGGCCGCGAAGACAGCTCTGTTGATCCGTTTTACACTCGCATCCCGCTCCTTCTCCTTGTAAGTAAAGATCAGGTTCGGCGTCTCTTCTTTGTTCGAAAGGGCGAGACCCAGGGCCGGCCCGAAGGCGATGCGTTCCGAGACGCAGTTTGAATCGTCCACGTCCGGGCAGGCCGGGATCGAATCCTGCACGCTCAGCGGATCCAGCACCTCGCTGGCAATTCCGAGCTGAGCTCCGACATAGTCGATCATGGGCTGGTAGATGTTCATGGCGCAGGAAACGAAAATTCTGGCGATGCGGTCACCGGACATCTCAGTGGCATAATATTTGAAGGTCCTGTCAGCCTGACTTACCAGCCGCTCCAGCGCCGGCTGAATCATCTCAAAGACTTCATCTTTTCGGAGACCGAAACCGGCGTCCGTCTCCTCCAGTGGCGGCAAATCCGGACTGAGGCTGTTAAGGATCTTACGACCCTGTTCCGTAGTCAGTGCTTCAAGCTTCAGCTCATTGAACGTTTCCGTCAGAGACTCCACCATGCTGTTCAGCCCCGCCCTTATGCCACGGGTCATGACGAGGTTTTTTCCGGAGTAGATATCGATGCGGGAATGATCGTTCCCGATGAACATATTGACGATGGTGCCTTCCTGAGCAGGAATCCACTCGGTCCTGAAAATGTTCTGTACGGAAAACGGGACGATGGAAATCCCTGCGAGGGGCCAGCCTATTTTAGAAAAAAGGGTTTTGAGATCTTCGATCTCCCGGCGGGGGGCTGTGTATACCATCGCTGACAGCTTGGGAATGCCCTGCTCTATAACCTCGCCCTGGAGTTCGAAATCGAAGACCGTCTCCTTTTCGTCGAAGGGATTCTCCTTCCTTGCGGTCCAGTAGATCGCGTTATCGATCTGCTTCTTTACGACTTTGGGGATTCGGATATGGCGCACTTCAACCAGGGCGGCGGACATCATGACCCACAGGTCAGACTCTTGAGGGGATACGCAGATCGATGACAGCGACGATTTCAGGAAGGCAGCGAATTCCGGTGAATCCCTAGACGTTTTCGGAGGGAGTGCATAGCGCCTCCGGTCGGTGATTTGCCTGGTTCCCCCGGAGATTTCTGCAGTCCGGACCAGACGAATATAGTCGTGGCCTATATCGATGCCGACTGCGGACGTTTTTTTAAGCGAAATCAGGGATAGTGAAGGAACCTTGAAAAATCGTGTCTTTGGTGGCATGGGTTCGGCGTGGACCGCCGGTGAAGGCGCGCCCTCCTCTTTGCTGCGTATAACCTTCAGAAGCTTTTCCGTTGATGTGATATCGTTGAGTCGAACCACTTCAGAACTCCTGTCCGTTTGTTGATCCTTTGGCCGTCAATTTAACTAAAGACCGCACGCCCTTAATCACCGGGCTCATTCTGCAACATCGCGGGGAACCGCAACAATAATCTTACTTTATCCTTTTTCCCGTCTATCAGAGCACCGGTATATTGTCAATGGTTTTAGGTGTAATCTCTGATAGTTTAGAAGAATAACACCGTTATACCATACCGCGGCATCAGTAATGCATTATCTTTAATATATCATATGTGGCTAAAAAATTTAGCCACCTTTGATGGACTCGTAAGAAGTCCATCAACAGGCCGAGGGCGGTTAAGCCCGGCCTGGGGTGAGGGTGGAACCGCTTGAATTTACTTCAAGCGGCGGGAAAGGGGAAGCCTTTTCCCGCCAAGTAAAAAGTCAGTTTCTGACTTTTTACGAAGCCGTCAACTTTGATACCTTCATGGTTTTAATCCGCTTCAGGCGAACCGCCTTTGCGGCTTTTAACGAGGTCGTTAAACAAAATTTGCTCCATCACAACAGCTTCAGACATACAGATTTTCTCAAACTGCCTTAATCAAATTATTCTCCACTATACTCCACAAAAATATTGTTGTTTATATTCGTTTTAAGGCTTATAAATTATTATAAAAATAATTGCAAGTATTTTATTTTTTTCTTGACACACACATTAAATTGTATCATTTATATATAAAAAGTGGCTCAAAGTGGTTATATTTGGATAATAGTGAATAAAAATGGTGAAACATGTTTAGAGGAACATCTTTTCATACGATAGATTCTAAAGGTCGCATAATAATTCCTGCGAGATTCCGGGATATAATTAAAAACGGGGATCAGGACGGAGTTGTTGTGTCAAGAATGGACGGGACTCTTTACGCATATCCTTTTGAAGAATGGAGAAAGATAGAAAATAAGATTCTCTCTCTTGCCGAAAAAAGTGACAGTATGCGCCGCTTCAGGCGAATATTTATTGGAGGAGCATTTGAATGCTCCTGCGATAAACAGGACAGGATCCTGGTTCCGCCGGCCTTAAGACAGTATGCAGAGCTCGAAAAAGATATCGTACTTGTCGGAGCCCTTGATCATTTTGAAATCTGGTCCCTTGAAAAATGGAATAAGGAACTGGAAGAAATGGAAAATGACAACAAAAAGGAGGATGTAAGAAACGAAATTGCGAAATTAGGAATCTGATATATGCAGACTTATCATGTCCCAGTCATGACAAAAGAGGTTTTATATTATCTTGACTGCAAGCCGGGAAAGATCTTCGCGGATTGCACCCTCGGAGGTTCCGGCCATGCAAAGGCCATTTGTGAAAAAATCAAGCCTGATGGTCTGCTGATAGGGATTGATCAGGATAAGGATGCAATTGAAAATGCAAAGAATGTTTTAAGGCCTTATCTGCCAAACGTCCGCCTGTTTAAAGGCAATTTCGTTCGCCTGTCCGAGTTCCTTTCAGAATCAAATATCTCAAAACTTGACGGCATATTGCTTGATCTGGGTCTTTCTCTCCATCAGATTGAATCAAGCGGCAGAGGTTTTAGTTTCAGAAGAGAGGAACCTCTCGACATGCGAATGGATACCGAATCCGATACAACGGCAGAAGATCTGGTTAACGAATTGGATGAAACAAGCCTTGAAAAGCTTTTTAAGGATTACGGGGAAGAACGCTGGGCAAGAAATATTGCGCGCAATATTGCAAAAGCAAGGAAAACGGCGCGTATAGGAACAAGCGCGCACCTTTCAGAAATCGTTTGTTCTTCAATACCGAGAAAAGCGCAGAGTAAGCAAAAAATCCATCCTGCGACACGGGTCTTCATGGCTCTCAGAATCGCTGTTAACAGGGAACTCGAAAAGCTTTCTTTATTTATGGATAGGGCTGCTGAACTTCTGAATCCGGGGGGGCGTATCTGCATTCTCACATTTCATTCCCTTGAGGACAGAATAGTAAAACAGAAGATCAGGAATTTTGAGAAAGGGTGCATTTGTCCCCCTGGTTTTCCCATGTGCGTATGCAATAAAACAAAAATATTGCGAGCACTGAACAAAAAAGCTCTCCGCCCGGGTCAGGAAGAGATTTTTTTAAACCCGATGGCCCGGAGTACAAAGTTGCGGGCAGCAGAAAAATTACAGTAGAGACATGCATAATACAAAAAAAAAATCCCGGAATAAAAGAACAGGCCTGAAGTTGGCTGCAATATGGTCAATTATTGCAATTCTCTTCATAACAGAACTTTTTTTATATACATGGTGCAGGGTTCAATGCGTTAAAACCGGATACGAGATATCGAAAGAGACCGATAAACGGTTAAAGCTTTCATCATTGCAGAATAATCTCAAGGTCGAAATCGCGCATCTTAAATCACCGCAAAGAATAGCTAAAATTGCGACCATGCAGCTCGGTCTCATAATACCAACTCCTGAAAAGATGATTATAATTCCATGAGAGCCGTTGAAACAAAATATATAAAATTTCGGATAACAATAGTCGGCTTTGTTTTTACCGCCCTCCTTTCCGCTATTGGGGCAAAAGCCGGATACCTGCAAATCTACCAGAGTTCATGGCTTTCCAAAAAAGCTTCTGCCCAGTACGAAAGGCCATTTAAAGAACTTGGGAAACGCGGAACCATTTATGATGCAAACCTGCGCGAAATGGCCGTTTCAATCAATGCGACATCAATTGCAGTCTATCCGCATAAAATTCAGGATACAGCGGCAACCGCAAAGATGCTTGCAAACTCGCTGAATATAGATTCCAAAATCCTTCAGAGAAGGCTGCTGGCAAAGAAACCCTTCATATGGGTAAAACGGCAGGCTACACCTAAGGAAGTCAATGCTGTAAAAAGCCTGAACCTTGACGGTGTCGGTTTCCTGTCTGAAACCAGCAGATTCTATCCGCAGAAAACGCTTGCAGCACAAACAATAGGCTTTACCGGGTTGGACGGAAAAGGACTTGAAGGCATTGAATTTTATTATGACAACCAGTTAAAAGGTTCCGACTTTGAATATGTTGTTTTAAAGGATGCTCTCGGGCAGGGTTTTAATTCTGAAAAAACAACGACAGATTACAGCGGAAAGAATATCGTCCTTACTATTGACCAGACAATCCAGTACATAACAGAAAAAGCATTAAAAGAAGCTGTCGATGAAAACTATGCAAAATCCGGTATAGCGGTAGTAATGTCACCCAAAACCGGCGCAATACTCTCAATAGCCCAGTATCCGTCACTGAACCCGAATTCTTATGAAAAATTCGACAGGAATCTATGGAGAAACAGAGCAATAACAGATCCTTTCGAGCCGGGTTCAACAATGAAAATTTTTACTGCTGCCGCAGCACTTGAATATGGCAACTGCTCCGAAAACACAACTTTTTTCTGCGAAAACGGGGAATATAGAATCGGAAAACATGTAATCCATGATACCCACCCTTACGGATGGTTGACTCTTAAGGAAGTTGTAAAGTTATCCAGCAATATTGGAGCATTCAAAGTCGTAAATAAAACAGGTCCTGAATCTCTTTACAGAACCCTGAAAGATTTTGGATTTGGTGAAAAAACAGGCATCAACTGCCCGGGTGAAACATCCGGCACCGTTACTCCGTACAAAAACTGGCGCGCAATTGATGTTGGAGCCATATCCTTCGGACAGGGAATTTCCGCTTCTCCCCTTCAGATTATCTCGGCTGTTTCGGCAATAGCCAATGACGGGATTCTCATGAAGCCGTACATAGTTCAGGCCATAATGGATCAAAAAGGCCTTGCTGTCAGCCGGTTCGACCCGATCCCTGTACGCCAGGCTGTTTCGTCCACGACCGCCAATAAATTAAAAGATATATTAATGTCGGTAACAGAGAAGGACGGAACAGGCTTTAATGCAGCGCTTGAAGGTTATACGGTGTGCGGTAAAACAGGAACTGCCCAAAAAACTGACGATACCGGACGTTACGCGAAAGGCAAATACATTTCATCCTTCGTCGGCTTTACTCCGGCTGAAAATCCGGAAGTTGCCATCCTCGTTATTTTAGATGAACCGACCAAAAGCCATTACGGAGGAATTGTATCTGCTCCGGCTTTCAAGAAAATAGCTCAGGAAACCCTGACGTATCTGAATATCCAGCCAAAAAACAGAGAGGCCGGCAAGTTAAGAGTTTCCCGGGAAAGCGGGTTATTAGGGTGAAGCTGTCAGAACTTATAAAAGCTGTCCGTGCAACACAAACTGCCGGCAACGAAAAGATAACGGATCTGAAGATAAATTCCGGGACCCCTGATCCTGTACAGGATAACTCACCTTTTTTTTATGACCCCGAAATTGAATCTGTGCATTACAGAGCTCAGGATGTCAGGCCATCAGGCCTTTTTGTTGCTATTCCCGGCCATTCGGCAGACGGCCACGACTTTATTGACCAGGCAATAGCAAGGGGGGCTTCTGCTGTTGTTGTTCAAAAACCTGTAAATAGAGATTTTATTGCAATTCAGGTTGAAAACACAAGGAAGGCTCTGGGGAAAATCGCCGCAAAGTTCTACGGCGACCCTTCCATGAAACTTGTAACAATCGGCATCACAGGAACAAACGGCAAGACGACCACTTCATATCTTATTGAAAGCATTCTTTCTTCAGCAGGCTTTAAAGTCGGCGTTATAGGAACAATCAACTATCGTTTCTCGGAAAAAACTTTTTCAAATCCTGTTACAACCCCCGAATCTCTGGATCTCCAGAGAATTCTTTCTGAAATGGTGAAAGTCGGCACAACCCATGTGGTTATGGAGGTTTCTTCCCATGCCATTGATCTTTGCAGGATAGAGAATTGTTTTTTCGACGCCGCCATTTTTACAAACCTAACCCATGATCATCTTGATTACCACGGAAACATGGAAACCTACTGGTCATGCAAGAAAAAATTATTTACTGACATACTTGCTTTTGGGCCTAAAAAGGAGAAAGCTTTTGCAGTAATAAACTGTGATGACATAAGGGGTAAAGAACTTTCCGAAACTCTTTCAACAAAATGCATTAAAACAGGCTCAAGCCCTGCATATAATGTCCACACAATAAATTCCAGACTCAGTCCGGAAGGAATTGAAGCTGCAATTTCGACTCCCCTGGGAAGTTTTCATTTCAAATCGAACCTTGTTGGAAAGCATAATATTGAAAATATGTTGTGCGCAGCAGGTCTCGGTTCCGGACTCGCCATTTCGCCGGAAACGATAGCAAAAGGAATCGAATCGGTACGGGTTATTCCGGGACGGCTTGAACGAGTCGATAATGCTTCGGGAAGATCGGTATATGTAGATTATGCCCATACTCCTGATGCCCTTAAAAATGTGCTCCTTTCTTTAAGACCCATAACAAAGGGAAGGCTTATATGTATTTTCGGCTGCGGGGGTGACAGGGACAGAACAAAACGGCCTCTTATGGGTGAAATAGCCGCGAGTCTTTCAGATATTGCAGTCATTACATCCGATAACCCCAGAACAGAAGATCCCCTCGATATCATAAAAGAGATAACAGACGGGGTTATGCGAATAAAAATCCATCAGTATAATCCGTCAGAACTGACGCATGATTTTAATGGACGGGGATATGTCACAGAACCTGACCGGAAAAGAGCGATACAGCTCGGCATAAATGTCTCCCGGCCCGGAGATACAGTTCTGATCGCAGGAAAAGGTCATGAAAATTATCAGATAACAGGTGTAATTAAGATTCAGTTTGATGACAGACAGGAGGCAAAGCTTGCCCTTTCATCAATAAACTCTGCGGGTTGAATATATGAAACAACCAATTCCATGGACACAGGAAGAAATAATTAAAGCAACAGAAGGAGAGGTTCTTTCTGCAGGGAGCAATTTTTTATTCTCCGGTGTTTCCATCGATTCAAGAACGATATCCGCCCGCGAAATTTTTGTTGCAATCAGGGGCGATGCCCATGACGGGCACACTTTTGCCGAGGAGGTAATAAAGCTTGGAGTAAAAGGGCTCATTATTGACAGGCAGGAGGCGGTTAAGCTTCCATGTAAAGAATGGAAGAAAGCCGGCATTTTTTGTGTGGCCGTTGGAGATACCATTGAAGCTCTTGGCTGCCTCGCATCATATAACAGGACAAGGGCGGGTGTTTCGGTTGTGGCAATTACAGGTTCAAATGGTAAAACAACAACCAGAGGAATGACCGCAGAAGTTGTTTCACGCCGTTTTGAAACACTCTCAACAACCGGAAATTTGAACAATGAAATTGGCCTCCCCCTGACCCTTCTTAAGCTCAGTCTCAGCCATAAATGGGCGGTAGTCGAACTTGGGATGAACCATCCCGGTGAAATCGAACGGCTCGCACGAATCTCCAAACCGGACATCGGCATCATAACAAATATAGGCCCCGCTCATCTTGAAGGATTGAATTCTTTAGAAGGCGTGATGAATGCAAAGGGAGAACTTATTGACGGAATCAAACCTGACGGGACGGCCATTCTTAATGCAGATGACGAAATGGTCATGAATCTTGCCCGCAGGACATCAAAAAAAGTGCTCCTCTTCGGACTTTCAAGCAATGCATCGGTAAGGGCCTGCCTGGTTGAGGTTAAAAAATATGTCACTTCTTTTACCCTCTTGCTTCCGGAAGAAACCGTTGCCGTTGATCTCCCGGTATCCGGCGGATTCATGGTTCCAAACGCCCTTGCAGCAGCATCGGTCGGATATCTTGCAGGGCTACCCGCATCAGAGATCAAGGCCGGACTTGAAAATGTTACTCCTGAAAAAGGCCGGATGAATATTTTTACCCTGTCAAACGGAATCACCATTATTGATGACTCCTACAATGCAAATCCACGCTCAATGGAAGTCGCGATAAAAACCCTTTCAGAACTCAAAGTAAATAACAGAGGGGTTGTTATTGCAGGCGACATGCTTGAACTCGGAGAGCATTCAAAAAAAATGCATGAGAAGATAGGATCTCTTTGCGCAGAATCAGGCATTGCGAGGCTTTATGCAATGGGACAATTTTCAGGGAATACCGCGGATGGAGCTGTTGGTAACGGTATGAGCCTTTATAACATCGTTACAGGATCCCATGACGATATCCTGGAAGATATCACAGGATGGCTTGGTATAGGAGATTGGATACTTGTGAAAGGTTCAAGGGCAATGGGAATGGAAAAAATCGTTTTTAAACTGAAGGACTGGGCTAAAAGGCAAAGCGCCCAATTATTATGAGACAGATCCGGCAATCTCGCAGACATTCGCTCATAGCTTAATAAGAAATAAATAAAAACTTCAAAAGAGGAAAATATGCTTTATCATTTACTATATCCTCTGCACACAACATATACTGTTTTTAATGTATTCAGATACATTACTTTCAGAACAATATATGCAGTTCTCACAGCTTTTTTAATATGCTTTCTTATGGGGCCGTGGTTTATACGCAGACTCTCACAAATGCAGATAGGACAATACATAAGGGAAGATGGCCCCCAAGCTCACCACAAGAAAACAGGAACGCCCACAATGGGCGGAACGCTCATAATTATCTCAATTACCGTATCGACCTTACTCTGGTCTAATCTCACCAATTATTACATATGGATACTGCTCATGGTTATCGTAGGGTTCGGCACCATTGGATTTGCCGATGATTATTTAAAACAGGTCAAAAAACAGAGCAAGGGTCTTAGCGCAAGGCAGAAAATTATCATGCAGTCCGGATTGGCACTTGTCGTTGGCGCGCTTATCTATTCCAGCCCTGATTTTTCAAGCACACTGACATTTCCCTTTTTCAAGAAATTTTCACCCGACCTGGGTTTGTTTTATATACTTTTCACCGCATTAGTTATCGTGGGAACTTCAAATGCGGTTAACCTTACCGATGGACTCGACGGTCTTGCCATAGGTCCGGCAATAATCGTAGCGGTAACCTATATGATCTTCGCGTATGTTACAGGCCATGTAAAAATTGCCGAGTATCTCCAGATAAATTACGTGGCAGGCAGCGGTGAAATAACTGTATTTTGCGGAGCGCTTGTTGGAGCGGGGCTTGGATTTCTTTGGTTTAACGCCTATCCGGCACAGGTTTTCATGGGAGATGTCGGATCACTCTCTATAGGAGGTGTAATCGGAACAGTTGCCGTAATTACAAAGCAGGAATTTCTCCTTGTTATTGTCGGCGGGTTGTTTGTAATCGAGGCCCTTTCCGTTATCTTTCAGGTGGGTTTCTTCAAAATGACAAAAGGCCGCAGAATTTTGAGGATGGCGCCTCTTCACCACCATTTTGAATTAAAAGGATGGCCGGAACCAAAGGTCATTGTCCGGTTCTGGATAATTTCAATCGCTCTTGCTCTTATTGCGCTAAGCACGCTCAAACTAAGGTAAAAACAGAGGATTCGAGGAGCCGAGGATCAGGGGTCAGGAAAGACGTGAGGCGAAAGAGAGTAAGAATATCGAATATAGAATACAGAATTCCGATGTGCGACATTCGAAATTCGAAGTACGAGTAATGCGTGAGGCGTAAGGCGTAAGGAACAAATGGAAATATCCGGTGAAAAAACAGTTATAGTAGGTCTGGGAAAAACGGGAATATCGACAGCCACTTTTTTAAAAAAAAGAGGCGCTCAGGTCACGGTCTCGGATTCTTCAAAAGATAAAAATCTTGATGATGCGGCAAAAAAGCTTCAGGCAATCGGGGTTAATGTTGAGCTTGGAATGCATGATTCTTCATCTTTCCAAAATGCCGATCTCATCGTTTTAAGCCCGGGTGTACCGCACACTATTGAGCCTGTCAGGATGGCTGTTGAGCGGGGCGTTCCTGTTATCGGAGAAATAGAGCTTGCATCAAGATTTATTAAAGAACCAATCGTTGCCATATCAGGAACAAACGGCAAAACAACTGTAACGACACTTGCCGGCAAAATGCTTGAAGAATCGGGATTAAATGTTTTTGTGGGCGGAAATATCGGAAATCCTCTGATAGATTATGTTGACAGCGAAAATAAAGCAGAAATTATAGTTGCCGAAATCAGCAGTTTTCAGCTCGATACCATCGACACCTTCAGGCCGGGGATAAGTGTTTTGCTGAATATATCTGAAGACCATTTAGACCGTTATGCTGATTTTAACACTTATGTAAAATCAAAGGGAAGGATCTTTGAAAACCAGGAAGGCGATGATATTTGTATTTTCAACGCATCGGATAAGTATATTCGTTCGATGGCCGGGAATATAAGGTGCAATAAAATCCCTTTTTCCGGTGAGAAACATTCAAAGGGACATAAAGAATATGCAAAGATATTAAATGACCGCATAGACTTTAATATTGAGAAAAACTTAGCTGGTTCCGACCTCGCCTTTGCAGGAAATTTCTCATTATATTTCTCTGAAATAGGTATTCCGGGAAGGCATAATATTGAGAATGTTGCAGCCGCAACTCTTGCTTCGCTTGCTGCAGGTGGAAACATGGCAGGAATCAGGTCGGCGCTGAAAAATTTCAAGGGCCTTCCACACAGGATCGAACATGTAGCTACAATTAACGGAACGGAATACTATGATGATTCAAAGGCAACAACGGTTGATTCGGTAGCAAAAGCCCTCGAAGTATTCAGCAAACCCGTAATACTGATAATGGGGGGACGTAATAAAGGAAGCGATTTCAGCCTTCTGAAAAATACCGTAATAAAACACGTTAAAAAACTGATTGTTCTGGGAGAAGCAAGAGAGGAGATAACAGCCTCTCTTGGAAATATTGTTGAAACTGTTCCAGCTGAATCGATGGAAGATTCCGTTAAACTTGCATATGGCTCAGCAAGGCCCGGCGATGTTGTGCTTTTATCTCCGGCCTGTTCAAGTTTTGACATGTTTGCAAGCTATTCGCACAGGGGAGAAATCTTCTGCAGGAGCGTTGAAACACTGAAGAGAAACAATAATGAAACGTGACGGGCTTTCATATATATCGGCTGATGAATCTCCGGGCTATTACGATGTAAAGCTTATGTTCCCTGTTCTCATATTGGTGACGATAGGAATAATAATGGTTTACAGCGCAAGTTCCGTTCTTGCTTTCAAGAAATTCGGAACAGATTTTTATTTTCTGAAAAAGCAGGCTTTGTTCGCAATGACCGGTTTTATCGGGCTGGTCTGCGGAAGGCATTTTCCTTACAGGCATTTTAAGTCGTTGGCTTATCCAATTTTAATAATCGCAATAATTTTGCTTGGGGCAATATTCATCCCGGGCATTGGATATTCGGCAGGGGGTTCTGCCAGATGGCTCCGTTTTGGTGGATTTACAGTCCAGCCTTCTGAATTCGCCCGTCTTGCCATGATTATTTATCTTGCTTATTCTTTGGACAAAAAAAATGGGGAGCTTAAAAACTTTTATGTAGGCTTTCTGCCGCACGTTGTAGTGCTGGGAATATTAACAGCCCTTATATCTCTGCAGCCTGATTTTGGTTCTGTTGTAATACTGGGGGCTATGACATGGCTCATGCTTTTCGTTGCAGGCGTGCGGATATTTCATCTTGTCCCGTCTTTGCTGCTGCTTGTACCAATAGGATATATTTACATGGTAAGCGCGGGATACAGGGCCAGACGGCTAATGAGTTTCTGGGATCCCTGGCAATACTCTGCAAACGAAGGATACCAGATAATCCATTCCTTAATGGCTTTCGGAACAGGGGGAATTTGGGGAACAGGCATAGGGCAAAGCTATCAGAAGCTTCATTACCTTCCTGAACCCCATACAGATTTTATATTTTCTGTTATCGGGGAAGAACTGGGGCTTCTTGGGGTCACAATCATTCTCTCCCTGTATGTGCTTATATTATGGAGAGGAGTCAGCATCGCAAAAAACGCAGACGATTCCTTCGGAACATTTCTGGCAACAGGAATTACATCCGCAATAGCTATTCAGGTTTGTACTAACATGGGTGTTGCCCTGGGACTATTGCCGACAAAGGGTCTTACACTCCCATTTTTAAGCTACGGAGGAACATCACTCCTGGTTAACATGGCGTCAATAGGAATACTCATGAACATAGGAGGAACCCGGTCGCATAAACAGCCATATGCCTACAGGCATCCGAGGAGAACATGACAGGCAACCGGAAAAGCTCAAAGCATACTGCAAACACTGCACAGTCAATAACAGACGGCGCTGGCGGCAAAAGCTTGCGTGTTATCATTGCAGGAGGCGGTACCGGCGGTCATCTTTTCCCCGGAATTGCCATTGCACAGGCATTTACCGGAAAGGATCCCGGGAGCAAGATCCTTTTTGTCGGAGCAGGAAATACTTTTGAAAAAACAACAGTCGAAAAGGCCGGCTTTAATCACAAAAGCATCTCGGCAGAAGGCATTAAAGGTCGTGGTTATCTGAAACAGTTAAGATCTGTTTTCAAAATACCAAAGGGCATGTTTGAGTCATTTAAAATAATACGGGATTTCAAACCGAATCTGGTTGTTGGGGTTGGAAGTTATTCTTCCGGGCCGCTTATTGTTATGGCCCGGCTTTTGCGCATCAGAATAGCGCTGCATGAGCAAAATATTATACCGGGTATAACAAACAGGATCCTGTCCCGATTTGCCGACCGCGTTTACGTTTCATTTGAAGAGACAAAAAAAAGGCTTTGCCCTCAAAAGGCGATTCTTGCCGGAAATCCCTTAAGAAGAGAAATTATCGATGCCGCCAATAAAAATGTTCCTGCTGACTCATCAGATTGTAATGCGCCATTTACTGTTCTAGTGCTGGGAGGAAGCCAGGGAGCCCATAGAATAAACATGGCAGTCATCGAGACCCTGCCACTTCTCAAGAACAAGGGAAAATATTTCTTTGTGCACCAGGCAGGAGCTCAAGATGAACAATATGTCGCCGACTCCTATGAAAGATCAGGGATTTCATGCATGGTGAAACCGTTCTTTGAAGATATGGCAGAACGATACAGCGGGGCAAACCTGATAATCTGCAGGGCCGGCGCAACAACTGTTGCAGAAGTAACGGCTATGGGGCTGGGAGCAATTTTTATTCCCTATCCTTATGCCGCAGATGATCATCAGGCTTTAAATGCCCGCGCTCTTTCAGATTCGGGCGCATCAGAAATGATCCTGGAAAAAGATTTAACGGCTGAAATTCTTTCTGGAAGAATAGAATATTTCTCTCGATATCCGGAAGAACTTAATAAAATGGCATTATCTGCAAAAAAATTCGGCAGGCCGGATGCTGCAACAACTATAGTTAACGATTGTTACAAAATAGTAAATAGTGAGCGGTGAATAGTGAATAGTCCGAAGGCTGAAGGCGTGATGGCCAGGGATTAGGGGTCAGTAGTCAGGGGACAAAAAAGGTGTAAGATGGTGGGTTTTTTCACTTGAACCCTCGAATCCTTGAACCCTTGAATCCTTTATTAACACTTAAAATTTAAAGCTTGATTCAACCATGTATCTAAAAAAATACCATATACATTTTGTCGGAATCGGCGGAATCGGCATGAGCGGTATAGCCGAACTCCTTCTCAATTTGGGCTATGAGGTTTCAGGTTCGGATTCAGCTTCAACCGATATAACCGATCGTCTGAAAAACCTTGGAGGCACCATATTCAGGGGGCATAGAGGAGAGCAGATAGAGGGGGCAGACGTGGTCGTAACATCTTCTGCAATCGGCCCCGGCAACCCTGAAGTGGTTGCCGCATCTCAGGTTTCAATCCCAGTTATACCAAGAGCTGAAATGCTGGCTGAACTGATGCGTTTAAAATACAGTATCGCTGTTGCCGGGGCCCACGGAAAAACAACAACTACTTCCATAATAGCATCTGTATTAGCAAAAGGAGATTTAGATCCGACAGTTGTTATCGGTGGCAAATTAAAGAGCATAGGCTCAAATGCCCTGCTTGGACAGGGAAATTTCATTGTTGCCGAGGCTGATGAAAGCGATGGCTCTTTCCTTAAATACTCCCCTGCAATTGCTGTAGTCACCAACATAGACAAAGAGCACCTCGATTATTACAAGGATATCAATGCCATTAAAGAAGTTTTTCTCAGTTTTATAGACAGAATACCCTTTTACGGGCTTGCGGTTCTTTGCCTCGATAACGAGTCTGTTCAGGAGATAATCCCGAGAATAAAAAAACGCTACACCACTTATGGAATGAGCTCTCAGGCAGATTTTCAGGCTAAAAATGTTTTGATTGACGGTTTAACGAGCACTTATACGGTTTATCATCATGGAAAATCTTTGGGTGAAATAGCCCTGAATCTGCCCGGGATTCACAATGTATATAATTCTCTGGCGAGCATTGCGGTTGGCCTTGAACTCGACATTCCCTTCGATGTCATCAAGAAAGCGCTCGAAACTTTGCAGGGTGTTCAGAGAAGACTTGAAATCAAAGGTGAAGCGAAGGGAATTCTCGTTGTTGATGATTATGGTCACCATCCTACAGAAATCAAGACCACATTGCAGGCTGCAAAGGAGAGCTGGCCGGAAAGACGCCTTGTCGTTATTTTTCAGCCGCACCGTTATACGAGGACAAAAGCCCTGTTTGATGATTTCACCCGCGCTTTTTATCAATCCGATTACCTTGTTATTCTCCCCATCTATTCGGCAGGGGAAAACATAATAGAGGGGGTTGATTCGAAGATCCTGTGCGAAGAGATAGCAGCCCATGGTCATAAAGAAGTTTTTTTCATGGAGGGGCACGAAAAAGCGGTTGCATTTCTTCTAAGAGAGTTAAAAGAAAATGACATATTGCTGACTCTCGGGGCCGGAGATGTCTGGAAAGCTGGGATGGGTGTTCTGGAATCTTTAAAAAAAGAAAAGATCAGGAAAAAGAAAAAATAGAATGTCTATCGATAAAGATTCAATAAACTGGCTGAATAATCTATTGGGAAGCAGCATAAAATTAGGCGAGCCCATGTCAATGCACACTTATTTCAGGGTTGGCGGTCCGGCTGATGCTTTTATATGCCCTGACAATGTTGAAAAACTGCGCGAAGTATTGTGCTGGGCAAGAGAAAAAAGAATTCCACTTACTGTTATAGGAGATGGTTCAAACCTTGTTGTAAGGGATAAAGGAATCCCCGGAATCGTTATAGTCCTGACAAAATGTCTCAACGAAATTTCCCATTCCGGCAGAAACGGAGAATCCGTCCTGATTAAGGCCATGGCTGGTGTCAGAACACAAACTCTTTGCCTCTTTGCAATAGAAGAAGGGCTGTCGGGAATAAATTTTGCGCTCGGGATCCCCGGAACTGTTGGCGGAGCCATAATAATGAACGCCGGCACATCTTCAGGTTCCATATCGGATGTTCTGGATTCGGTGAATGTTATGCTCTCCTCTGGAACCATGTTGAGGATAAAACGGGAAGAACTCGATTTTTCATATAGAAAACTCTCCTGGGATAAAAATTTTACAAAGTCGCACCAGGGAGAACCCATAATAATTGACGGCTGCTTCAGGCTCTTTCAGTCGGATCCGGTTGAACTGAAAAATGAGGCTAGAGCTATTTTAAAAAAAAGAAGGGATAACCAGCCAACCGGAACGGCAAGCGCGGGATGTTTTTTTAAGAATCCGCCTTCAGGTAAAACAGCCGGCCAGCTTATTGAGATGGCCGGGCTTAAAGGAACGCGAATAGGTGGCGCAGAAGTTTCGGTAAGGCACGCCAATTTCATAGTAAACACAGGCACTGCGTCTGCTTCCGACATACTCGGACTTATGCAATTAATACAGGAAACGGTATTAAAAATATTTAATATCTACCTTGAACCAGAGGTTAAAATTGTTGGAGTTTAAACAAACAAAGAAAAAGCATTACAGAAACAGGCATTATAGAAAAAAGGGCGTCGGAATCAAGGAGCGCATCATCTTCTATCTGAAGATAATGCTTGCGCTTACAGTCATGCCTGCTATCAGCCTGATCTGTATATTCGGGTACGACTGCCTCACCCAATGTGAATATTTCAGAGCAAAAACTATTGCTGTTGAAGGAAATCAGATTCTGTCCGAAGAGGAAGTAATTAAAGAGACTCTTATAAAACCCGGAGATAATATCCTCTCGGTAAATCTCTCAAAGGTAAGAAAACAGCTTATGGCAAATAGATGGATAGCTGAAGCCGAAGTGATCAGAAAAATTCCTTCCGGCATCATTGTGAGAATAAAGGAGCACAAACCTCTTGCTGTCCTTGATCTTGGAAAAGAGTTTTTACTCAATGAACATGGGGAAGTTTTTAAAGAAAAAACAACAACAGACACAGAGAGCCTTCCCTTGGTAAAAGGTCTTAAATTTTCCGATTTAAGTTTAAGTGGTGCAAAAAGAAGCCCGTCTTTTAATGCAGTAATGACTGTACTGAAACTTGGCCAGAAGCCCGAAAGCATTCTTCCCAATAGTTCGATTACCCTGATAAATGTGGACAGGGAAATTGGGCTTACGGTTTTTGCTTTCGATAAAACCATCAAGCTCGGATACAATAATTATCTCGATAAGTATGAAAGGCTGGAAAAAGTCTTTTACCATGTAAAAAATGGCCGGGACTTCTCTGATTTTGAAACTGTCGATCTTAATAACCTGAGCCGCATAGTTATTTGCCCTGCAGCCACTCCCGCTGAAGAGCCCAAAGAATATAAGAAGGAGATATAAAATGCCGGTACGGGAGAACATCATTGTCGGTCTTGACATCGGAACAACAAAAATCTGTGCGGTGGTTGGTGAATTGGCCGATAATTCTATAAACATAATCGGGATTGGCACCCATCCTTCGATAGGACTCAGGAAAGGGGTTGTTGTTAATATTGAATCTACTGTCGATTCCATTAAAAAGGCGGTTGAAGAAGCGGAACTTATGGCAGGATGCGAAATTTCTTCCGTCTATGCCGGAATCGCAGGAGGCCATATTACCGGATTCAACAGCCGCGGTATTGTTGCCATCAAAGGCCCGGAGATAACCCAACAGGATGTGGAACGTGTTATTGATGCCGCCAGAGCAGTAGCAATACCAATGGACCGTGAAGTAATACATGTGCTTCCTCAGGAATATATGGTCGACGAGCAGGCCGGGATACAGAATCCCGTAGGCATGTCTGGGGTAAGGCTTGAAGCAAAAATTCATATTGTAACAGGTGCCGTAACATCCGCTCACAACATAGTAAAATGCGCAAACCGTTCAGGTCTTGACGTGTGCGACATAGTGCTTGAGGCCCTTGCTTCGGGAGAAGCAGTGTTGACCGAAGAAGAAAAGGAGCTTGGCACAGCGCTTCTTGATCTTGGAGGAGGTACAACGGATCTTGCAGTTTTTTCAGGGAAAAACATAAAACACACTTTTGTTCTTGCTCTCGGAGGGAATAATCTTACCAATGACATCGCGGTCGGATTACGTGCCCCGCTTCAAGAAGCAGAAAAAATCAAAATAAAATACGGGGGCTGTGTCGCAAGGAATATACATAGCGATGAAATGATTGAAGTCCCTGGAATGGGAGGGCGCACACCGAGGAAACTCCCTCGCCAGATACTGGGTGAAATTCTTGAGCCCCGTATGGAAGAGATTTTCACGCTTATTAACAGAGAAATTTACAGGGCCGGACAGGAAAACTCAATACCTTCGGGTGTTGTTCTTACAGGAGGCTCCGCACTGTTAACAGACGTGACTGAAATAGCAGAATCAGTTTTTAATCTTCCAACCCGTCTTGGAAAACCTATGGGAATAGGCGGCCTTGTTGACGTGGTTAACAACCCTATGTACGCAACAGGGGTTGGCCTTGTTTTATACGGAGCAAAAAACCAAACCCAGAAGAAATTTCGAATTCGTGACGGAAACATATTCAACAGAGTTATGAACAGAATGAAAAAATGGTTTAATGATGTCATTTAAAATACTTATTCAATTTGGTTTCAGCAACATTTCATTTATTTCATGGGGGGGGTGAAATATGTTTACCATTGTAGAAAATGAAAACCAGGCAAGAATTAAGGTTATCGGTGTCGGTGGTGCTGGAGGAAATGCTATTAACAACATGATTTCCTCGAACCTGGCAGGTGTCAAGTTCATTACAGCAAATACCGATGTCCAGGCTCTTGAAAAATCAATGGCTCCGGTCAAAATTCAAATCGGCGAAAAACTTACCCAGGGACTTGGAGCAGGCGCTATGCCTCAAATTGGCCGGGACGCCGCGTTTGAGACTGAAGAAATAATCAGGAAATCCCTTGAAGGCAGCCATATGGTCTTTATAACCGCTGGTTTCGGTGGAGGAACCGGAACGGGGGCTGCTCCTGTCATAGCCAAAATTTGCAAGGAGATGGGAGCACTTACTGTGGCGGTGATTACAAAGCCATTCTCATTTGAGGGTAAAAAACGCATGAAGCAGGCCGAAGAGGGAATAAATGAACTCAAAAAATTCGCAGATACGGTAATTACTATTCCTAATGACAGGATGAGAGGGCTTGCTTCAAAAAATGCCAAAATGATAGAGATGTTCAGAAAGGCGGATGAAGTTCTGCTTCATTCCGTAAAAGGCATAACAGACCTTATCATGATGCCCGGCCTTGTTAACCTCGATTTTGCCGACGTAAAGACCACGATGTCCAAGGCTGGCTTGGCAATTATGGGTATTGGTGTGGGAAGCGGTGATAACAGAGCAGTTGAAGCAGCTGAACGTGCCATATCACATCCGTTGCTTGAAGACATTTCAATCAAGGGTGCAAAAGGCGTGTTAATGAACATCACATGCGGCAGCGATCTCACCATGGAAGAAATGGCTGAAGCTTCAGATCGGATTTTCAGTGAAGTCGGAGAAGATGCTGATATAATATGGGGCACAGCTGTTGATGACAGCCTCGGCGATGAGTTGAGGGTAACAGTTATTGCGACAGGCATAGGCTCTCCCCAGGCAGAAAGCAAAAACGAAGCAAAAGAGGAAAAATTTCAGGCAAGAGGAAAAGTCCGGAGTCTTACAATAGAAGATATGAAGACGGCTGCCAACTATGACGTTCCTACTTTCATCCGCCAGAAAGAAGCTGCCGGTGAATCAGGAGGCGCAACATACAGAGGTTATAAAGGGTTGGTTATTGACAACAACGATCTTGATGTCCCGACATTTTTAAGGAAAAAAGCGGATTAGACATTCAGAAGAATTGAAACTCCTTGCCGCAGGCAACAGTTTATTTATGCCCTGGAGAAAAGACAAAAAACCGAGGGATTTTTCAAGATCCGAGACAGGGGCTGTCCGTAAACAATGGAGAGGACACATCAGGGTAGCTCTTGTCTATCCCAATACTTATGAAGTTGGGATGTCAAATCTCGGTTTTCAGACGGTTTATGACATTTTAAACGGGCTTGATCATCTTTTGTGTGAAAGGGCTTTTCTCCCTGAAAGCAATACAGACCCGATAAAAACAATTGAAACATCAAGACGGCTGGCCGATTTTGACATAATCGCGTTTTCAGTATCTTTTGAAAACGATTTTTCAAACATTCTTTCGATTCTCGAAAGAGCAGGACTCCCCCTTAAAGCCATTGAAAGAGGAACCCCCCACCCTCTTATTATGGCAGGGGGAGTTGCCTGCTTTATAAACCCGGAACCTGTTTCCCAGTATATCGACTGTTTCATAATGGGCGAAGCAGAAGGAACTATTGAAAGTTTCTTCGCCTACTTTGAGCCTGGAACAGAAAAAAGTGAGGTTCTCCAAAAAATCGCAAAGCATGTGCCAGGCACATATGTCCCGGCACTTTATGAAACGTCCTATAACAAAGATGGAACCCTTCACTCTTTTTATCCCATTATAGATGTGCCGGAAAAAATCAAACGGATTTATTGTGAAGATATTTCCCTAAAACGTACCTGCAGCAAAATCATATCCGAAGCGACAACCTTTGACAGGACTTTTTTAATCGAAGTATCGAGGGGATGTCCTCATGGCTGCAGATTTTGCAGCGCAGGTTACATTTACAGGCCTCCAAGATTCAGAGATATTTCGTCCCTGATAAAGTGCCTTGATCATGGAATCGCCGAAACAAACAAAATAGGATTTATCGGTGCTGCGGTTTCCGATTTTCCTGATATTGCAGAACTTTGTAACACGGCTCAGAAAAAGGGCGCTAAAATATCTTTCAGTTCCCTTAGAGCTGACGCTCTTTCCAAAGAGCTTGTCGCCGCTCTTAAAAAAGGCGGGGTTAAGACAGCAACTATAGCTCCCGATGCCGGTTCACAGCGCATGCGCGACGTTATCAATAAGGGAATAAACGAGGACCAAATCTTAGCCGCCGCGGAAACTATAGTTGAAGGAGGTATTCCGAACATTAAACTATACTTTATGATCGGGCTTCCCTCTGAAACCATGGATGATGTTGAAGCGATATCAACCCTTTGCAGGCAAATAAAGAAAAGTTTTCTTGCTTCAAGCAGAAAGAAAAAACGCATAGGACAAATTACGGTAAGCGTCAACCCGTTTGTCCCAAAACCCTTCACTCCTTTTCAGTGGGTTGCGATGGATGGATTACCTTCCCTGAAAAACAAGATTTTACACATTAAAGACGGTCTGAAAAAGGAAGCAAATGTCAGGATAGATGCAGAATCTCCGAAAAGAAGCTATATCCAGGCCCTGATTTCAAGAGGTGACCGCAGAGTAGCGGAAATTTTATCACTTGCAAATTCAAACGGAGGAAATTGGACTAAAGCATTTAAGTCATGGCCCTTGAATTCCGACTTTTATGTTTACAGGGAAAGGCCTTTTGATGAAATACTCCCATGGGATTTTATAGATCATGGGATTAAAAAATCTTTTTTCATAAAAGAATACAAAAAAGCCCTGTTGCAAAAAGTATCCCCGCCCTGCCCCATGAATTCATGCAGAAAATGCGGTGTTTGTAAATAAAAAAGATTTAAAGCTATTTTTTAATGTGCTAGTGGAAATATGCTCAATAATTGAGAGTTGTTTTTTCTGATATATCTCGGAAGGATATTAATAAAAATGCTTTTAAATAAGGAACTTAGACTGGCTTTTTATCTGGCTGTTGTTCTGTTTATTGTTGGTACTGTTTGTTATGCAGCCTTTCCGGCCAAAACACATGTGCAGCCGGTTAGGATCATGTTCAAAACTCTTGCCGGAAAAGTTCTTTTCGATCATAAAGCACATACTTCAGAAAAAGGCTATGCCCTTTCTTGTGGAGACTGCCACCATCATCCTGAAGGAGATGATGCTTCTGCCAGTGCCTGCGGTGAATGCCACATCAATTCAGAAGATAACGCACCAGCTCCAAAAAAATGCCTTGAATGCCACGATTCCGGAGATTTTGAAGGCGTTGATTTGACAAAAAGAACCGATGCATTTCACCAGCAGTGCGACAGCTGTCATGAAAAAGCTGATGCCGGTCCCAAGGAAAAAGAGAAAAGATGTAACTGGTGTCATATTATGTAAGCCGGAAACCAGACTTCCATGCTGTCATGAATCCGAGTGCGCAATTGCGTTAATAAAAGGTAATAAATACATGAAAAAACGACCATTCATATGCCTCAGCGAACCACATCTGGAATATGACGTTATCGAACCAGGCTGCGAACTGAAAGTCATTCCCATTCCGCAAAAAGCAGTTCTTTTTTCCGGTAAGGCCTATGACAAAAAAGGTTCTCCTTTATTTAAAGAAGGCGACAGGGTAAAAACAGGGCAAAAATTGATTCTTTATGCCGACTCGGAAGAGTATATTATTTCTACAGTTACAGGCACTATATCTTCTGTTTCTCCATATGCCGGAGATTTTGGGAAATCCTGCACATCTGTTCAGATTGACGTTTCTGAAGATGAGACTGATGATGCTTTCGGAAAGGCATCTGCGGACCAGAGCATTGAAACCGTCAGGAACTATCTTTCATCCCTGCCGGGCAACTTGCCCATAAAATCATTATTAGATCCAGGCAATAAAATTGACACAATAGTTATTACCGGCGTTGATTCTGATTTACTGGTAGTAACCAGTCAGTATATTGTTAACTCAAAAATGGAACATATAATAAAAGGTATAAAAATATTAAAATCGATCCCTGGTATTAACAATATAGTACTTGCGGTAAGAAGAGACTCGCTTCAGGGGTATGGCAATATCGGAGCAGAAGTAAAAAATATCAGCACAAGATATCCATCAGCTTTTCGGCAGCTTGTTATAAAAGAATCTCTCGACAGGATAGTTCCGGCAGGAAAAAAGCCTGAAGATATAGGAGTCTGTGTTATTAATGCAGAAGCGGTTGCATCTATAGGAATTGCCTTCTTGCATAACACTATTCCAACAGATAAAATTCTCACATTAATAAACAAGGACGGCGCCAAAAAACTCGTTTCAGCAAGAATGGGAACTCCTATAGGCGATATTCTTAAAGCCTTCAACATTACTTTAAATCATGGGGACCGCTTGATCCTCGGAGGGCCGATGGTCGGTTCTCCCGTATATTCAGAGGATTATCCGGTTTTGCCTGATACTGATGCAATAATGGTTCAGGATAAAAATTACATACAGCCGGTTTCAGATTATCCATGCATAAACTGCGGTGACTGTATAAGAATATGCCCGGCTAATATTCCTGTAAATATGCTTATAAGATACCTTGAAGCAAAAATGTACCGGCAGGCCGCAGAGGAATATGATCTTTATTCCTGCATAGAATGCGGACTTTGCAGTTATGTCTGCGTATCAAGGATGCCAATATCACAATATATCAGGCTTGCCAAATACGAACTTGCCGGAATTAACACAGCGGAGGCGGCGAATGCCTAATCAGAAAAAATTAATTGTTTCTCATGCACCTTTCTGCCATGACGGGAGTAAAATTTCAACCCGTAGTAATAACATTATGCTTGCGGCGCTTCCTGCCGTTCTCCATGGTTGCTATTTATACGGGTTACCTGCTGTCGGGGTTGTTGCTCTTTCCATTTCAACTGCAATAATCTGGGAATACCTGATAAACCTCTTGACCAAACGGCCGGCAACAATCGGAGATGGAAATGCAGCAGTAATCGGCATGATGGTGGCAATGCTTTTTCCTGCAACAACCCCATGGTGGGCGGTTATTACAGGAACATTTGTTGCCATTGTTGTCGGAAAGCAGATATATGGAGGGATTGGCGGAAACCCCTTCAATCCTGCTCTGATCGGGATTGCTATCCTGATGCTCTCATGGAAAAATATCTTTGATATAGATTATGCTTTATTAAATTATGAATTTAATTTTGCCGCAGCATACCCGCTTGCCGCTCTGAAACATTACGGTGTATCCTCTGTTGACTCATTCAATCTTGCAGGCCTTTTGATGGGAAACCAGACCGGCAGCATAGGCTCGGCATTCGGGCTTGCCCTTGCCTTCGGCGGATTATATCTCATCATCAGGGGGTTTATACGGTGGGAAATATCCTTTTCGTTTCTTGCCGCCCTTTTAATCACCTCTCTGATTTTTCAACTTTATGATAACGGCAAATATGCCGGTCCTTTATTCCATCTGTTAACAGGTAATACCCTTTTGGGAGCTTTTTTTCTTGCTACCGAAGATTCTTCATCCCCTGTCAACTTTATTCCCATGATTATATACGGAGCCGGCACGGGATTGATGGTTATGCTTATAAGAAATATTGGTGGTCATGCTGATGGAGTGGTTTTTGCGATTCTTCTCATGAATCTCGCGAATCCGCTCATAGACAAGATAAGGCCAAAAGCCATGGGAAAGGTCAACAGCCATGCGTGAAATGCTTAAAATGATAATAGTTCTGACCGCCTTATGCTCTTTTTCGGGCGGACTCCTTGCTGCACTCCGAAATGAAACTATGGAAAAGATTGAAAACCAGCAGCTTGAGTTTGTCAAAGGGCCGGCAATTCGCGAGATTTTAAAAGGATCAGCGAATGATCCGATTGCCGACCGTTTCAAAATCAAAGTCGGGGAAACCGAAAAAAGTTTCTTTGTGGGAAAATTCGACGGAAAAGCAGAAACCGTCGTCTTTGAATCCACAGGCAAGGGTTTTGGCGGAGACATTGGCCTTATGCTTGGAGTTAATGTTGCAGACGACAAGATCGTAGGCATAGGCGTCACCACTCATAGTGAAACACCTGGAATTGGCTCAAGAGCCAAGACAGACCCTCGTTTTGCAGCTCAATTCAAAGGACTTCCCCTTACCGGAGGTTTCAAGGTCAGAAAGGAGGGGGGGCAGGTCGATGCTATTTCAGGTGCTACTGTTACCTCAAAGGGTGTCGCAGTTGCTGTTACTGAAGCTGCAAAAATTTACACAAGTCTAAAACCACAGCTTGCAGAAAAATTGAGGGGATTCAAATAGGGAGAAACAGATGGCAAAGTCCGTAACTCAGGAATTTACAAAAGGATTGTGGACTGAAATTCCACCATTCCGGCTTGTGCTCGGCTTATGCCCGACACTTGCAGTTACAAAATCAGTTGAGAATGCAATTGGAATGGGCGTTGCCGTTATTTTCGTTCTAGTCGGCTCCAACGTGCTGGTTGCTATGCTGCGGAAAATTATCCCTTCAAAGGTAAGGATTGCATGCTTCATCATTGTTGTTGCGACTTTTGTTACGGTTGTAGAACTCCTCATGCAGGCCTACACTTACCCGCTTTTTCTGAAACTGGGAATATTCATACCACTCATCGTTGTTAACTGCATTCCTCTCGGCCGCGCAGAAGCGTTTGCATACAAGAATGGAATCATACCTTCATTTGCAGATGGTCTTGGCCTTGGAATAGGCTATGCGATGTCTTTAACGGTTCTTGCCGCTATCCGAGAGGTTTTCGGAAGCGGAACGTTTTATGGAAACCAGGTTTTCGGCCCTTCTTTTCAACCTTTTAATTTCATGGTGGAAGCGCCAGGTGCATTCGTGTGCCTCGGGCTCTTGCTTTGCGTAATGAATTTCATTGGCAAAAAATAGGAGACATTATGGGTGACTATGTTCTGCTTGTCATAAGCTGTGTACTTATAAACAATATATTGCTCATGCAATACCTCGGAAACTGTCCGTTCCTTGGAACGTCAAAGAAAATGGAGACGGCTGTCGGAATGGCAATGGCTGTTGTTTTTGTTCTCGTCCTGGCCGGAGCCATCACCTGGCTGACCGAGATGCTTGTTTTAAGAAAATTCGGGCTTGAGTACTTAAGGACAATGTCTTTCATACTTGTTATTGCTGCCCTTGTTCAGTTCGTGGAAATGTTTTTAAAGAAAAGTATCCCTGCCCTTTATGCAGGACTTGGCATCTTTCTTCCCCTTATTACAACAAACTGTGCGGTTCTGGGTGTTTGCCTGATAAATATCAAGGAAGAATATACCTTCATCGAATGTCTTGTATCTTCTTTCGGCTATTCTTCCGGATTCGGCCTTGCGCTGATACTTTTTGCAGGAGTACGTGAACGGATACTGCTTGCAAGGGTTCCAAAACCGCTTCAGGATACATCAATAGGGCTCGTGACTGCAGGGCTTCTTTCCCTTGCATTTTTTGCTTTCAAAGGCATGGCCTGATTACAGGTTCTTAGTATATGGTTTGTGGTTTTTTTTGACTTTTGCCTTCCGCCTTCTGCCTGTTTATCGCTTTCAGTGAATCTATAAGTTCTGCCATGTCATTAGGGATAGGTGCTTCAAACTCCATTGTCTTCTTTGTGGAAGGATGGCAGAATTTTATGCGCCAGGCATGAAGCATCTGCCTTTTAACCGATTTTAAGAGCTCGTGTTTCTCTTTATTATTTGTATCGGGCGCTTTAATCCTGCTGTGCCCATAGACCTGATCTCCTACAACCGGGTGTTTTATTGCAGAGCAGTGAACCCTTATCTGATGTGTCCGGCCTGTTTTTAAATCTATGCTTATAAGAGAAACGCCACCTAAACGCTCTACGACTTTCCAGTACGTTTCAGCAATTCTTGGTTTGCGGGTTACAACAGACATTTTTTTTCTGTCTGCAGTATGTCTTCCGATCGGAAGCACAATCGAACCGGAATCCAGTTCCATACTCCCATGAACAAGAGCCACATATTTTTTTTTGATTTTTCTTTCCTTGAATTGAAAAGAGAGAAAAGCGTGTGCGGAATCGTTTTTCGCGGCTACAAGGACTCCCGATGTGTCTTTGTCCAACCTGTGAACAATCCCAGGCCTCATTTCACCGCCGATTCCGGCAAGGTCGTGGCAATGAAACAAAAGGGCATTGACAATGGTACCTGAATAATGGCCCGGAGCAGGATGAACAACAATACCAGGTGGCTTGTTAATGACTATGATATCTGAATCCTGATAAAGGATATCGATTTCGATAGGTTCAGGAGCGTAGCAAACCGGATCAGGGTCTGGAATTGTCCCAAATATTTTATCGCCAAGCCTTACCCTGTATCCGGGTTTTTTCAGATTATGCTGAACCAATATATTGCCTTTCTGGATCAGAGAAGCAGCAAGGGATCTGGAACAGGAAGGGAGAAATGAAGAGACAACTACATCAAGACGTTTTCCGGAATCGGATTTGTCCACGCAAATGGTAAAGTCTTTCCTGCCGGGCATATTTATTTAAGTGCTTTGGCTTTCCTGGACAAATAAAGATTCGATTTCAGAAAATATTTTAGCCTCGGTTGTATTTCTTGCTGTTGAAAGTTCTTTGACTAAAAGAGTTTGGGCTGTGTCGAAAAGTTTTCTTTCTCCAAAGGAGAGATCTTTTGTAAGTTTTAAAAGATAAAGGTCCCTGAAAACTTCTGCAACATCATACAGTGAACCGGTCTTGATTTTATCCATATAATCCCTGTATCGCCGGTTCCATGTCTGACTGTCAACAGAATTTACTTTCTTGCTTTTCATAAACTCATAAATCTTGGAAACTTCCCTTTCACTGATAACGTCCCTTAACCCAACCGATTCAACGTTCCATGTCGGAATCATGATAACCATGCCGTTTTCAAGAACCTTGATTATATAAAATTCATGCTTTTCGCCGTTTACTGTCTTGTTTTCTATTGCTTCGATCCGGCCAACTCCGTGAGCCGGATACACGGCGAGATCACCTACACGGAATTCACGCACTTCTTTCCTGATTACCTGTACCTTAACCTGTTTACCGTTTAGTTTTGCACTCATATTTTTTTATTGCCGATACTCCATCATCCAAAGATTATTAAAAAGATAATAAGTCCCTTTATCATTTACATCAATTTAAGTATGTCTAACACACTTTTCACGAACAAGCAAATAAAAAAGGATTGGCGTCACTGGACACGCCAATCCTTTATTATTATTGAGCTTAAGAACAGCGGGCTGCATAAGCAAAGGTATAATAAACAACGCCACGACTTTTTAATATCTTAGAGACCTTTGAAGAATATCCGATTTTGCTCAAGTTCAAGGAAGGCGAGAATTTTAACCGCAGGAATACATCGAAGTATTTTGAGGATAGCGCTATCGCTTCACTTTGTGCCGAAATTTGACCCTGACGCAGGCACGTTAGTGAAGCTTCAGCGCTAATCGGGCAAAAGGGGGTATTATGCAAAGGTTTCTCTTAATCATCGGTTTAACAGCTTGTACTGCAGAACCGATTGCATATACATCTTCTGATTACTAACTTTCAGTTATGTTCTTGTTTTCGTTAAACCTGTTCATTCCTTCTGTAATTCCATTACAAAGGATCTTAACAACGGCATCCCGGGCCCTTTTGATAATCTGGTCAAGCACATCCTTTTCATTATTACTGAATCTTCCAAGAACATAGTCTGAAGTGCTACTCCCGGTTTCGGAACGCCCGACACCCATGCGAAGCCTTGGAATATATTCGCCGCCAAAGGCATCTATTATTGATTTCATACCTTTGTGACCGCCAGACCCACCTTTCTCATTTATTTTTAATCTTCCAAAGGCAAGATCTATATCATCATAAATGATCAGCATGTTCTCGCATAATATTTTGTAATAACTGGATAAGTTTTGAATAGGAGGACCGCTCCGGTTCATAAAAGCCATCGGTTTTACCAGAATAACCTCAATGCCTTCAATTGCACCGCGCCCATATGAAGCATCGAACTTCTTTTTCTCAACCGGAATCGAAAACTCACCTGAAAGAGCATCTACTACCATAAACCCGATATTATGACGGGTCTGAGCATAGACATCACCCGGATTTCCTAATCCGGCAACAAGCCGGATATTTTTTTCTGACATAGAATTATTATTTTTCCGGCTAGTTCATCATTCCTTTTCGCCGGCTTTCGCTTCTTCCTTGGCCGGGACGGCTTCTTCCTCAACCTCTTCTTCCGAAACCTTTTCTTCGACCTTTGTTGCAAGGACCGTAACTACCGTATAATTCACATCAGCGGGGATTTCAACACCTTCAGGAAGCGCTATGTCACGGACATGGACAGCATCGCCGACGTTAAGTTCTGTTATATCAATCTCGATTGACTTCGGTATTCCCAGAGGCAGACATAATACTTCGATTTCCCTGCTTATTACCTGGAGCATACCGCCAAAATCAACCCCTTTTGCAATCCCTCGAGTCACGACAGGAACTTTTACCTTAATTTTTCTATCCATAGCAATTTCATAGAAATCAACGTGCAAATATTTCCGTGAAACAGGATGGATTTGCAATTCCTTGATCATAGCGGTTCGGGTAGATACCCCTCCGTTTTGAATCTCAAGGCTTAAAATAGCCTGCCCGACATTTGTCTTTTTTAATATATTCTCCAGATCCTTAACGGAAACCGAAAGTAAAACAGACTCCTTTCCAGGGCCATATATAACGGCCGGGACTTCTCCTTCCCTTCGCAATACTCTGGCCGGGCTGTTGCCGACAGATTTTCTTACTTTTGCTTTAAGCTGTATTGACTCCAAGAGTTTTTCCTCCTTGATATACATATTATGATTTATACAAACAGAGAAGTCACCGAATCGCCTCTGTAGCTGCGGATTATTGCCTCCCCGACCAGTTTCGATATTGATAATACCTTGAATTTATCACATTGAGATGCTTCTTTACTTAAAGGTATTGTATCAGTAACAACCATGCTCTTTAAAGCCGAATCTTTAATTCTCTGTATTGCCGCACCGGACAAAACCGGATGAGAGCAGCATGCATGAACCTCTTTTGCACCATTTTCAACAAGAGCACCCGATGCCTCCGTGAGAGTGCCTGCCGTATCAACCATATCATCAACTATTACAGCAATCTTTCCTCGGACATCACCTATGACTGACATCGCCTTTGCCTTGTTGGGACCCTCCCTGCGCTTATCAATTATAGCCAGATCACAGTTTAAACGTTTAGCATAAGCCCTTGCGCGCTCTGCGCCCCCTGCATCCGGAGAAATTATCACAAGATTATCCCTGAAACTCGTCATGATATAGTCAATCAGAACAGGGGCAGCAAACAAATTATCAACGGGAATATTAAAAAATCCCTGAATCTGTCCCGCATGCAAATCCATTGTAATAACCCTGTTTGTTCCGGCAATAGTTAGAAGGTCTGCTACCAGTTTTGCGCTTATAGGAACACGGGGTGCCACTTTCTTATCCTGCCGGGAATAGCCGTAATAAGGTATAACTGCGGTTATTCTTCTTGTTGAAGCGCGTTTGAAAGCATCAATCATAAGCAGCAACTCAACAAGGTTGTCATTTACGGGAGAACAAGTTGATTGTATTATAAAAACATCCTTTGACCTGACGTTCTCATTTATTTCAATCTGTATCTCACCATCGCTGAAAGTCTTGACCTTGGCTCCTCCCAGCGGCATTTGAAGATAACTACAGATTTTACTTGATAGCCCGGGATTTGAGTTTCCCGAAAAAATCACATAATCACTCATTTTATCCACGCATATTTGTTTGTTTGATCCTAATCCTGGTTGGGGCGGGAGGATTCGAACCTCCGGATGCAGGAACCAAAATCCTGTGTCTTACCGCTTGACGACGCCCCAGTGTCAGGTATTAAAATAACAAAATTCGAATTTCGTACTTCGATGTCCGGTGTCCGATATTCTGCCACTTGAACCTTCGACCCCTCGAATCCTTGACCCCTTTTTCTTAACATATTATATCAGCAAGAAAAACCCGCCACTTGCAATTCATTGAAAGGGCATTATTTGCTCTTATGGCGCTGTCATAATCAGGGAAAAGGCCGAATACAGACGACCCGCTTCCCGACATAAGAGCCCCTTCCGCCCCCTTTTTTAATAAAGCCTCTTTAACTTCATTAATTTCAGGGTGCCTTGAAGCAGTGACGGATTCAAGATCATTGCAAAGAAGCTCTGGATCAAATTCCCGTTCAAAGGGGCTATTTTTAAGTTTTTTTTTACAATTTGTCAATCTCAAATTCAGATTATTATATATATCTTTAGTTGAAACACCAAATCCGGGGTATATAATAAGGATCTTATAGGGTATTTTCATAGGATATTCTTCCAACTTGTCTCCTATCCCTGTCGCCAGTGCAGGTTTTTTAAATAAAAAAAATGGAACATCAGCGCCAATTTCAAGCCCCATTTTCATAATTTCACTTAAAGGAAATGGATTGCCAAAAAAGTTGTTTAATCCCGATAAAACAGCCGCAGCATTGCTGCTTCCACCTCCAAGCCCTGCCCCTGCTGGTATTTTTTTATCAATATATATTCTAACCCCTTCTTTTTTATCGAGTTTTTTTAAAAAAAGATCTGCAGCCCTGTAAGCATGGTTCTTCTCATCAGATGGAATTTCAGGATCGGTACAAGAGACGGATATATTTTGATAGCCCATATCAATTGACAATATATCATAGAGAGTTACGCAACACATCAGAGTCAAAAGCTCATGGTAGCCATCCGGCCTTTTTCCCGAAACGTGCAGAAACAGGTTTATCTTTGCGGGTGATTGTATTTCCAAATAATATCCCTTTATATAAGAATACAGGAGTCAGAATACAGAATACAGAAGAAAAACAATACCATGGTTATTCTGGATCCTGACTCCAGGCTCCTGTATTCTCATGCTTCGTTGTGCCAGCTTCGGGTATGGGTGTTAGTAACAAAGAAAGAGCAAGGTTATAGTTACTCATTTTGTAAGCTTTGCTATTACAAATCCGACCTTGTCTCTCCATATAAATATTTTAATGGACTCGCCTTTTTTGATTTTGCCGAGCGCTTCTGTATAATCTTTCACAGATTTTACAGGCTGGCGGTTTATCTCTTTTATAACATCCCCCTGAGTTATTCCGGCATCGGCAGCCTCCCCATCAGGATCGACATCTACTACAATAATACCTTCGGTTTCAGTAATATTGAAACGGCGGATCATCTCCTGTGTTATATTCGCAACCCGGATTCCTATTTCATCCGAACGCCCCTTAATAGAATCCTTGGCGGAAGCTATTTTCTCGTCCATCCTCTTTGCTATTTCAACATTGAATGTTTTTTCCCTGCCGTCTCTTAACGCTTTAATTTTGGCAACATCTCCCACTCCAATACCTGCAACTATTTTCAAAAGAGACCTGCTCGATTCAACTTTTTCTCCATTAATTTCAGTGATAATATCCTTTGGCTTTATCCCGGCTTTATCGGCAGGATCGCCTTCTATAACATCTGAAACAAGAACGCCCTTTCCATCTTTAATTCCTAAATACTCGGCAAGGTCAGTCGGAACGTCCTGAATTGTAACACCAAGCCATCCTCTTGTAACATCACCATGTTTTTTCAGCTGGTCAACAACTCCTTTACCGAGGTTTATTGGGATCGCAAATCCAATTCCCTGTCCTCCGGCAATTATTATTGTATTTATTCCAACGACCTCACCGTTCATGTTTACGAGAGGACCGCCACTGTTTCCGGGGTTTATTGAAGCATCGGTCTGTATAAAATCGTCATAAGGGCCTGAACCTATCACCCGCCCTTTAGCACTTACAATGCCGGCTGTTATTGTCTGTTCCAACCCAAAAGGGCTGCCTATTGCAAGTACCCACTGGCCGACTTTCAAGGCATCCGAATCGCCTATTCTGGCAACAGGAAGGTTATTTCCCGAATTTATTTTAATAAGGGCGAGATCTGTCTTTTCATCACGACCCACAACTACCGCGTCAAATTCTTTCTGGTCTTTTAATATAACCTTTATCTTGTCAGCGTTTTCTACAACATGATTATTCGTTACAATGTAACCATCTTTTTCAATTATGAATCCTGAACCAAGGCTTCGCTGTTTAAATTGTCTTTGCGGGTCCTGGTTGAAAAATTTATTGAAAAAATCGCCCATTGGATCATCCTCTCCGAATGGTCCTTTATTGAAATTGCGGAAAACGTTGCCGGATTTCGTAGTTTTAACAGTTCGGATATTTACAACAGCGGGGCCCACCATTTCGGCGAGTGCGCTAAAGCTTTCAGGTACAAACCGTGTTGCTTCGAATGTTTTTGTTTCGGTAACTAAAGCTTTTGAGCTTTCCTTGACTTTGTTTGTGTCACTTTTTTTTGTCTTGTCGTCGGAAACAGAATTGAAGCATGAAACTGCAATTATAGCCGTTGCAATGAATATAACAACAAAAACGGCTTTGCGACGTAAAATCAAATTAACGAATTTATTTATCCACATATATCTCTCCTTCACTTCTTTTCCTTCACATATATTATTCTTAAATCATAAAGAATATTTTTTAGCATGACATCTTCATCTTTTGACAAATTTCCGCGTGTTTTTTCTTCAAGCAGACACAAGATATCAATAGTCTGTTTGGCCAGAGTAAGATTTTTCTCTTTATTACCTGTAGCAGGATTTTCAAGAACACCGAGGTTAAAGAGTGCAGATGCGTTCAGAGACATAATAAAGGTTGGAAAATTTATTTCCGGAAAACAGGCTTCTGCCTCCTTATCACCCGGAGCGTAATCTTTTTTTGGCTCTTTTGCCTCTGGTTCATCCATTTTCTCTTTCTTTACTTTATCTTCCGCTTTTTCGGTTTTATCCAGATTCTCTTGAGAAAAAATTCTCCGGTCTTTTATTATAAAATCTTTTTTTTCTTCCGGCATATTGATTCTCCTTTATATGTAGCAGTTAGTTTCCATCCGGCCGTCATAGCTCAAGAGGTATAACGCTTTTTACCATAGGAAGCGCTCTCAATTCCTCAAGAACAGGTTCCGGTATCGGCGAATCAGTCTTAAGCAAAATAATATTTCTTGCGCCCTCTTCTTCCTGCCCGACCTGCATCCTGCCGATATTGATATTGTTTTTGCCAAGAGTGGTTCCGATGCTCCCGATTGCACCAGGTTTATCAAGATTGTTAATAAGGGCAAGATGTCCGCTTGGATGCATCTCGAGCCTGAAGTTATTTATTCTGATAATTCTTTGATCCTTTTTCCCGAAAATCGTCCCGGCAACAGTAGTTGTCTTATCAGCAGTAATACCCTTAACAGTAATAAGATTTATAAAATCTTCGGATTCCGCGCTTGCAGTCTCTGTTACTTTTATTCCTCTTTCCTTTGCGATGAAATTGGCGTTAACAAAATTCACGTCATCCTTTACAATATGTACAAGGAGGCCTCTTAATAAAGCTGTTGAAACAGGCGACATATCGAGTCCTTCGAAATCACCCGTGTACTCGATTACAATCTCTTTGATGGGACCGGTTGAAAGCTGAGTCAGAAGGCTGCCCATTTTGTCGGCAAGCGATAAAAAAGGGCCGATTTTTTTCAAAAGTTCGCCGGTAACCGAAGGGACATTGACAGCATTGACAATGGTACCATTCTTTAAATATTCAATAATCTGGCTGGCAACCGCAGTTGCGACATTAGCCTGTGCTTCCTGGGTTGAAGCTCCGAGATGGGGCGTACAAATTACCTTGTCCAGCTCAAAGAGAGGAGACTTTCCCGGCGGCTCTTTCTCAAAAACATCAAGAGCGGCCCCTGCGACTTTACCCGATTTTAAGGCATCATACAGATCGGCCTCATTAACAATTCCGCCGCGGGCGCAGTTGATTATCATGACGCCTTTTTTCATCTTGTCAAAAGCATCTTTGTTAAGTAAGCCAATAGTATCTTTTAGTTTTGGTACATGGACTGAAATGTAATCGGATCTCCGGTATAATTCATCGAGTTTAACGCCGGAATATCCTGCTTTTTCTATTCGCTCGGGAGTTACATAAGGATCGTAGATAATAACCTGCATCTTAAGGCCGCGCGCACGGTCAGCTACTATCGAACCAATCTTCCCGAAACCGATAATTCCCACAACTTTGTTATACAGCTCACGCCCTTCAAGGTTTTTCTTTTCCCACTTGCCTGCCTTAAGGGAAGCCGTTCCCCATGGAATATTTCTTGTCAGAGACATCATCATGGCAATAGCATGCTCGGCGGTTGTGATGACATTTCCTCCCGGAGTATTCATGACAATCACTCCATGCTTGGTAGCTGCCGGAATATCAACATTATCAAGGCCTATTCCGGCGCGCCCGATAATCTTAAGACGCTTTGCGGCATCCAGAAGATCCGAAGTCACCTTTGTGGAACTTCTTATTACAAGAGCATCGTACTCCCCGATAATGCTTTTCTGCTCTTCAGGAGATAACCCGGTTTTAACATCAACTTCAATTCCATCTTCCTGCTGAAACATCTGAACACCGCTCGAATCCAGACTATCACTGACAAGTACTCTCATGATTTTCCCCTATCAATTTTATAAAAAGATAATGAACTGAGATTTAACAAATATTTGCGATTCTGGTAGCAATTTATTTTTATGGTGCAATATAAGATAGCGGGTTAAGATTGTCAAACCATCAAACGGAGTGCCTCTGCTTCTTTGCGCATATGCTCCTTTGCTTCTGCATCATAAGATCCCTGATTTTTTCAGGAATGTATTAATATCTTCCCAGAAAAGAACCGGATCAGGAGGGCAATCATTGTGCCCGCAATCATAGGCAACCATTGTAGCTTTTCGTGCTGCTTTCGAAAGGGCAACTCCATGACTGAATGGTATGATTTCATCGTTCTTGCCATGGATAACAAGTACCGGCCCCTCATATGAGGCAATTACCTTAAGATTGTCAAACGGATCACGCATCAATAAACCCGGAACAAAATATTTTGATGAAAAAGACCGGATGCTTGTAAATGCTGACATCAGTATAATCGCAGCCGGAGGACGTTTTTCGGCAAGAGCGCAAACGGCTCCGCCTCCAATAGAACGCCCGACAAAAATAACCCTGGAGGAATCTACACCCTTTTTTGCAATAAGAAAATCATATGCACAAACAAATGCATCCGAAATGCTGCGCTGAGACGGAGCCCCTTCCGAACGTCCATACCCCGGATATTCAACAAGCAGCACGCCCACGCCAAGTTTAGTAAAAGCCCTTAATTCATCCGGCCAGAAATCTATCAATTCCCCGTTACCATGGGCAAATATAACCGCAGGCGCCGGATTGCCTGCTGACAATGAAACAGGCGGCATAAACCAGATCTCAATTTTTCCCGAATCAGTTTCAATAAAACTTTTTTCAATGCCTGAAATTTTTTGTGTTTGCAACGAAGGGGTTTCTATCATAAAGCGCGGGAAAAGGACATGCCTCTGCATGAAAAAAAGAAAACCGCAGTACGCGGAATATAATAAAAAAACCGCTGCCGCCAATTTTAAAAACATATGCACCAGAGAATCCCTTTATCGTTTCGCTTAATTTTGACGGCTTTGTAAAAAGTCATTCTGTCCGCCGCGGCGGACGCTTCATCTTTCGTCATTGCAGCGTACCAAGAAGTACGCTTCATTCCTCAAGATTCGCGCGCCTTGCA